>JANXLQ010000148.1 GCA_025355085.1 Rhodopila sp. | reverse complement strand
ATTGGCAGATTCGAGGATGGCCGCGGTAGATCTTGGACGAGGCTTGGCTAGGGAGTTCTCTCTTTTCGAGCACGTTGCGCGAGAACATGAGTTTTCCGACAAGTTTCTCTTCTACCGTTTTTTAGAAAATCAAGCCATTGACGAGATCATAATTGAACCCAAGAAGTTGTTGCATATGGCAAAATTGTTGGAAGCTAGTCTTGAACTGAAAAGCCGCAGATATGGATTTCGCGTTTACCACGAAGGCCAGGGCGGTGGTGCTGCGGGATTATGGGCCGGCGATGGCTCCGATGAACGCGTTCCTGACGATCACCGGGATTGAGACGTTGCATGTTCGGATGGAACGTCATTGCGCGAATGCCATGGCTGTAGCTGAGTTTTTGGTGGGCGATCCCAGGGTGGCGTGGGTGTCTTATGCGGGGTTGGAGAACAGTCCGTATCGGGCGTTGGCACGGAAATATATGCCGGGCGGGGCAGGGGCGGTGTTCACGTTCGGGGTGAAGGGCGGGTATGAGGCTGGGATCAGGATGGTCGAAAGCGTCAACCTGTTCTCGCATCTCGCGAACATCGGCGATACGCGCAGCCTGATCCTTCACCCGGCCTCGACAACGCACAGACAGTTGACCGAGGAGCAACGGATTGCGGCAGGCGCCGGGCCGGACGTGATCCGGCTGTCGATCGGTCTGGAAACGGCGGCCGACCTGATCGCCGACCTGTCGCAGGCGCTGGGGTAAAGTATTGGGATCAAAGGTACCGCCGGTCGTTTTGACGATGACGTGCGAAGCATTTCGAACGACCTGGAAATGCTTCGCACGACAAAATGCCGGAAGCGGAAATGCTGCCGCTGTTGCTGGACGCCGAGACGCATTTCACCACCACGCCCCAGAACGTGACGGCCTGTGCTTAATTCATGTACGATGCCGGCGCCATCAGAACGCAGCCCAGTTCGTAGAAGGACATGGTCGTTCCCAAGGTATATGGTCTTCCAGGCGGTTAGGGTTCAGCGCACCAGTTCCACCTTGGCACCCACAGCCTCTGCCACATCCATCCAACTGCGGTCGGCGGTCAGAACGACCTGTCCAGTACGCTGGCCAAGCGCGAGGCATATCCGGTCGCCCATCGACAATCCGGCTGGCCGGGTCAGGTCCGCCATCAACGCAGAACGCAGCGCAAGATCCTCATCCACCGACACCAAAGTTAACGGCAGCCGGTCCGACAGACTTACGGCCTGAGCCTTGGCGCCGCGCAGAACGTATTTCGTCGCGACCTCCGCAAAGTTCACCGTCGTCATGGTCGCGCCGTCGATCAACGCGTCCGCCACGCGCTCCTTGCCCGGTTCGGCCAGCAGGAACGCCAACAGAGCGGAGGCATCGAGGATCATGCGGTCAAATCGCCTTCACGGGCCGCTTCCTCCCGGCGTTCGGCCAGGAAGCGATCCACGGTTTCGCCGGAGCCGGCAAACACGTCGCGTGCTTCATCCTGAAGATCCGTCAGGACATTGCGCAGCACACGCATACGGATTTCACCGTCGGTGACGGAGACCATGACGGGGCCACCGTGTTCCAGCCCGACCTCACGGCGTATATGAGCGGGTATGTTCATCTTGCCCCCTTCGGAGACTTTTGCGACAGAACCCATGATGGCACCCAATGATTAACCAATACCTAATGCAGATATGGTTACTAGAAAAATAATCGGAACCAAAGCCTTTTGAGGAACCATCTGGAATTTATGCCCCGCCCGCACCCCTCTTGCATAGGCCGCGCCCACCGTGCATTCAGGTACTGCAATTAGTCTGGGGCAATGGGCGCATGTCCGGCGTTTCGTGATTCCCCATGCGTAAAGGATCAGAAGCATGCGCCTAGCGGTGCTGAAGGAACGGCGAACCGCCGAAACGCGCGTCGCAGCCACACCCGACACGGTCAAAAAATTGATCGCGCTCGGCCTGACAGTGGCTGTTGAAACCGGGGCAGGGGTGACTGCCGCGATCTCCGATGCGGAATTTGCCGCCGCCGGTGCGGAAATTGCCGCCGATGCGGCCTCCACCCTGGCTGGTGCCGGCGTTGTTTTCGCGGTGCAAACCCCGAATACCGAGCAGCGGGCGCTGATCCCGCGGGGTGCATTGCTGGTGTGCATCGCCGGTGCGTTCGCCGATCCCGGACTGGTGCCAAGCCTTGCCGCCGCCGGGATCGACACCGCGGCGATGGAGCTGCTGCCGCGCATCACCCGTGCCCAGTCGATGGACGTGCTGTCCAGTCAGGCGAACCTCGCCGGATACCGGGCGGTTGTTGAGTCCGCGACGACATTCCAGCGTGGGTTTCCCATGATGATGACCGCGGCTGGCACCGTCCCGCCGGCCCGCGTGTTTATCATCGGTGCCGGTGTTGCCGGCTTGCAGGCCATTGCGACAGCGCGGCGACTCGGCGCGATCGTGTCCGCCACCGACGTTCGTCCCGCCGCCAAGGAAGAAATCAAGTCGCTGGGCGCCTCTTTCGTCGGGGTCGAGGATGCGGAAACCGCCGGGCAAACCGGTGCCTACGCCCGTGAGATGACGGACGCATTCCGCCAGAAGCAGGCGGACCTGATGGCCACGACAATCGCCAAGAACGACATCGTTATCTGCACGGCGCTGGTGATGGGCCGCAAGGCGCCCGTTATCGTCACCCAGCCGATGGTGGATAGCATGCGCGCCGGCAGCGTGATCATCGACCTCGCGGCCGAGGCCGGCGGCAACTGCGCCGCGACGGTTCCCGGTCAGAGCACCACGACCGCGAACGGCGTCACCGTGCTGGGCTACAACAACTGGCCGGGCCGCATCCCGGTCGCGTCCTCGGCGCTGTATGCCCGCAACCTGCTGACCTTCCTGACGACGTTCTGGGATAAAGACAGCAATGCGCCGAAACTGCCGGAGACGGATGCCATCGTCCAAGGGGTCATGCTGACCCGTGGCGGCGCCATCGTTCACCCGAATTTCCTGCCCCAACAGGCCGCCTGAGCGTCTGGAGACCGATCGCAGATGAACCCCTATCAATTGGCAGACGAAGCCGCGCGCCTCGCCGGCAATGCGCTGGAACTCGCCGACCACGCCCGGGCAATAGCGATGAACGTGTCCGCGTCCGTGGCACCGGAGGTTAATCCCTTCATCTTTCTGCTCGCCATTTTCCTGATGGCCTGTTTCGTCGGCTATTACGTCGTGTGGAACGTGACCCCGGCGCTGCACTCGCCGCTGATGGCGGTAACCAACGCGATTTCCTCGGTAATCGTGGTGGGTGCCATGCTGGCGACCGGTTTGGCGACCTCCGGCTGGGCGATGTTTTTCGGGTTCATCGCCGTCACCCTGGCGTCCGTCAATATCTTCGGCGGGTTCGTGGTGACGCAGCGCATGCTCTCGATGTTCAAGAAGAAGCAATAAGATGTCCGCCAGTCTGACTTCCCTCGCTTATCTGGCTGCGGCCGTCCTGTTTATTCTGGCGCTGCGCGGCCTTTCGTCCCCCGTTACGTCGCAGCAGGGCAACCGCTTCGGCATGATCGGCATGACCGTGGCCGTGGTCGCGACGTTGCTGCAACACGGCATGGGCGGCTGGGGTTATCTTCTGATTTTGTGCGGCATTCTGATCGGCGGCGGCATCGGTGTCGTCGTGGCGCTGCGCATTCAGATGACGGCCCTGCCGCAGTTGGTCGCAGCGTTCCACTCACTGGTCGGTCTCGCAGCGGTGTTTGTGGCGGCGGCGGCGGTGAATGCTCCACAGGCTTTCAACATCGGCACGCCTGGCGCGATCCACGCGCAAAGCCTGGTCGAGATGTCGCTGGGTCTCGCCATCGGTGCGATTACCTTCTCCGGCAGCCTGATCGCGTTCGCGAAGCTGCAAGCGCTGATGAAGGGTGCGCCGATCACGTTCAAGGGCCAGCATCTGCTGAACCTTGGGCTGGCGATTTTGCTGCTTTTGTTGGTGATCTCGTTCGTTATGTCGGGCGGTCATCAGGCCTTGTTCTGGTTGATCGCGGTCCTGGCGCTAGTGTTGGGGTTCCTGATTATCATCCCGATCGGCGGCGCCGATATGCCGGTCGTGGTGTCGATGTTAAACTCTTATTCAGGCTGGGCGGCGGCGGGAATTGGGTTCACCATCCAGAATCTGGCGTTGATCATTACTGGTTCGCTGGTCGGCGCATCGGGCGCGATCCTGTCCTACATTATGTGTAAGGGCATGAATCGCAGCATCATCAACGTGCTGCTGGGCGGCTTCGGGACCGAGAGCGGCGGTGCGGCAGCCGGTGGCGCGGCTGGCGACCAGACCGTGCGGGCGGGCAACGCCGAGGACGCGGCCTTCATTATGAAGAACGCGTCCAAAGTGATCATCGTGCCGGGTTATGGCATGGCGGTGGCTCAGGCTCAGCACGCGCTGCGGGAAATGGCCGACACGTTGAAGAAGGAAGGGGTGGAGGTGAAATATGCCATCCATCCGGTTGCCGGCCGTATGCCGGGCCATATGAACGTGCTGCTGGCCGAGGCCAATGTGCCGTACGACGAGGTGTTCGAACTCGAAGAGATCAACAACGAGTTCTCTACCGCCGACGTTGTGTATGTCATCGGTGCCAACGACGTAACCAACCCGGCGGCGAAGACCGATCCGTCCTCGGCAATCTACGGGATGCCAATCCTGGACGTGGAGAAGGCGCGGACCGTGCTGTTCGTGAAACGTTCGATGGCGTCGGGATATGCGGGCGTGGACAACGTGCTGTTCTTCCGGCCGAACACGATGATGCTGTTTGGCGATGCGAAGAAGATGACGGAAGAGATCGTACAGGCGCTGAACCACTGATCGGGGATATCAGTGCAGTCGGGTGAACGGGAAGCGGATCAAACGCCGCTTCTCTGACGCCCGATGAGGCACCGGGCATTGCGGTGCCGGCCTCGACACAAAGACCCCGGATGGCGCGCTCACCTGCCGGGGTCTTTGCGTTGAGACCGGCATGGCTGGATCGTAAGGTTTCGGAACAGCCGGTCGCGCCGTCTGCCGAGAACGCCGCCATCGAGATACGGGCGGCACGCTGCATGGGGTGTGTTACCCTGTCCCGGTAAGTTGAAGTATTCTGGTCATGCTCTCTCATTTCGTGGCGTGAGGGGCCGGTTGGCGGTGATCGGTGTCGCCGCTGGCGGCTTGGTCAGGGCCAGCCAACAGGAAACTTACACGGAATGGTTCCAGGCCGGTGAAATCGGGTTCATGGCCAGGGGGTGCTGTTGGACCACTCTGTCGAGAGGACTCGGGCTGCAAATCAGACTCGGTTGACTCTCGAAATCGGAAGTTTTGTGAAAATTGTGCGCTGCACAATGTTTTCCTTGACGCGCCGGCACCCTCGCCCTAAAACCCTGATTGTGCAGTGCAGCAATTCGCTGGCTGAGACATCCCGAGGCGAGGATCTGGTGCCGCTACCCGGGCCTTTTCCTCTGACAGGAGAGAGATCGATGAGCAAAAAGCCGACCCCGGCAGCTCCGTTTCGGACAAGCGTCGCTATCCCCACCGTTGTTAAGAATGCACCGTTCGCAGCCGATCCGCTGATCGCAATGCCTTCTCTGATACCCGCCGCAGTCGCGCCCGTCCTGCCGACACCGGTTGCAGCGACGCCCGTCTGCGTCGCCCCGGCGATCGAAAATCCCATCCTGGCTCCGATGCCGGTTGTGGCGACCCGGGCCGCATCGCAGCCGGTTATAGTGACGCCGGTCGATGCCGCCTCGGCGATCGAAAATTCCGTTCCTGCTCCGATGCTGGTTGTGGCGACCCAGGCTGCATCGCAGCCAGTCGGTGCCGCCCCGGCGATCGAAAGGCCCGCTCCGCCCCTTGCCGCACCGGCACCGGTCGCTGTCGCGCCGGTTGCAGTGACGCCCCCCACACCGACGCCCGCCATCGTGGCGCCGGTTACACCAACACCGGCCACGTTGGCGCTTCCCGCTCTCACACTAGGATTAAAAACCATGATCAACAGCAAAATCGATTTCGTCGCCGCCGGCAAAGACAACCTCGAAGCCTTCACTGCGTCCAGCAAGATCTGGACCGCTGGCGTTCAAGACCTGACGAAGCAGTTCGCCGCCACCACGAAGGCCTCTTTCGAAGAGTCCGTTGCGGCGTTCAAGGCGCTGACCTCGGTTAAGTCGGTCAAGGAAGCCATCGAACTCCAGACTGCATACGGTAAGTCCGCGATGACGAAGGCGATGGCCGAGTCCACCAAGCTGACCGAAGCGTCGCGCAAGCTGACCGAGGAAGCTCTGGCCCCGATCACCGCCCGTATCTCCGTCGCGGTTGGATCGTTCTCCAAGGCGGCCTAAACCGTAAACGCCTTTCTATGATAAAACACCCCGGTCGCTCGACCGGGGTGTTTTTGATTCTGCTCTGCGCGGACGGCAACCCCGCGACGGTTCGGGGCGTTGCTGTCCGCGCAGGCCGCTGCCCATCACGGTTCCTGTTTTGGTTTGGCGCTTTCACGCTGCCGAGCCTGATCCTTTCGCTTCAGAAGGTTGGCACGTAACGCCGCGGCCTCCCGGGCTGCTCGGGCATCCTCGGTCGCGGATTTTGTCTCGGGTTTTTGTTGCGGCGGGTTCTTCATGACGGCTGCTTTCGCATCATGGCCTGCCGTGTGCAAATCGCCACCATCTCATCGCGATGATTCCAGCAGGTATGTTCGAATTCGACGATTCCTACGTCGGGGCGGGATCGGCTCTCCCGCATCGTGAGTACCTTCGTCCTGGCTCGCAGCGTATCGCCGTGGAACACCGGTTTCGGGAACTTCATTTCGGTGAATCCCAGGTTGCCGATGGTGGTACCGAGCGTTGTGTCGTTCACGCTCATACCCACCATCAGGCCGAGGGTGAAGATCGAGTTGACCAGGCGCTGCCCGAATTCTGTTTCAGCGGCGAAATGTGCATCGAGGTGCAGGGGCTGGACGTTCATGGTGAGCGCACTGAACAGCGTGTTGTCCATTTCGCTGACTGTTCGGGTCCAGGGGTGGGCGAATTCCTGGCCGATCGAAAACTGTTCATAATAAAGCCCGGCCATGATCTGATCCTTCCTTGATGCTGGTCCGAGTCAACCGCATTGGAGGGGGAATGCCAAGGCCCGGTTCCGTTCAGGTTGCCAACAGCTTTGGTCAACGCTACCAACCCTATGATCTGGTTTGAATCATAGGGGTATTCGTCGTGCGCATAAATGCAAAATCCTGGAGGGCTTTGGCGGTTTTGTTACTCGCGGTTGCCCCGGCCCTGAGCGCGTGCCACACCGTTCATGGTGTGGGCGAAGACCTGAGTGCCGCTGGCAGGAGCATTGCGCATACCGCTGAAAAGGCCAGCGGAAACAAATAAGGTCCGGGCTCGATAGCGCCCGACTTGCGGCGGCCATGTTGACATGCGGCGGATCAGGCGAGCTGCAGGGTCTTTGACATTGCGCCACCTGTAGCCGCTATCCAACGTAATTAGATAAGTAAAATCGGTAACGAACCAGTAAATCCGAGGGTCGTTGCAGCCCGTGCGCTGCCCCATCGGCCGCGCAAGGCTGTGAAAGCAACCGGGACGAAATGACGCCGCCTCAAGCCCATGTGAAGTCGTCATCGCCCAATTCCAACCGCCTGCAACTTGTAACTGTCGGCTCTGACGCGATTTTACTGTGGAGCTGGACTTTATGGAGGGCTGGTTACATGGGAAAGAACGCACGGCTTTTGCTGACGATTACCACTCTGGCCATCGCTGCACCGTTCATAACCGCCTGCAACACAACCAGTGGTGCTGGCGAGGATCTAACTGCGGCCGGGAAGAGCATCAAGCAATCCGCCGACAGGAATAACACCTATAGCCATCCACCCGCCCTGCGTTGAGGTGTGGATAGGCGAGGGGCGTGGCCTTAATATTTGGCGTTCTGCCGGTCTGGCCCTGTAGCGGTGGCTGGGATACTCCCCGAGCGGTGGGCTTGGTTTGGTATTGCCGATCGCTATCGTATTGCCGGTTATGGGCCGGATATGACCGTCGCCCGTGGAATTCGTCGTCAGCAAATGCCTGGAATCAGCGAAGTCCCGGGGCCATCCGGGATTGCTCATGGCTGACTCTTGCACGAAGGCCCGCCGTCAAGCTGCCACCTTATCCGCGTGAGTGTCCTTGATATCCCGGAACGTTAAACCGGGGGCCAGATCTTCGGCCCGCCGCATCATGAATGACGACGTGGCCAGAAACACCGGGTCGCCATCGACATCATCGGCCATGGCATTCCGGTTTTCGGTGATGAACTTTGCCATCGCTGCTTTGTCCGGGGACGAAATCCAACGAGCCAGCGAGAACGAGGACGCTTCGAAACCAATCCCAACGCCATACTCCGCGCTGAGACGGGCCTGAAGAACGTCCAACTGAAGGGTTCCGACGACGCCGACCAGCGGAGCCGATCCGTCCTGCGGCCGGAACAGTTGCACGACGCCTTCTTCGGCCAACTCCACCAGTGCCTGACGCAGTTTTTTGGCCTTCATCGCATCGTCCAGCCGGACTCGGCGGAGAATTTCCGGCGCGAAGTAGGGGACGCCGGTGAACTGGATGTCCTCGCCTTCGGTCAGAGTGTCGCCAATTCGCAACGTCCCATGGTTCGGAATGCCGACGACATCCCCGGCGAACGCCTCATCGGCGATTTCCCGTTCACGGGCGAAGAAAAACTGCGGCGCGTGCAGTGGAATCGATTTGCCGGTCCGCACCTGCTTCAGCCGCATTCCCCGCACCAACCGCCCGGAGCAGACCCTAGCGAAGGCGATCCGGTCGCGATGGTTGGGGTCCATGTTCGCCTGGATCTTGAACACCAGCGCGGTCAGGCCTGGCTCCGTCGCCACGACCATCCGTTTGTCGGCGGGTTGCGCGCGTGGCTGAGGCCCGTATTCCGCTAGTCCATCCAGCAGATCCCTAACCCCGATGTCCTTGATCGCACTACCAAAATATACCGGCGTCAGGTGGCCCGCATTGAAGCTTTCCAGATCGAATTCGGGTAGGGCGGAGCGGATCAGATCGACCTCATCCGCGACGGCCTGCATGCGCGGGTCGGACTGGGGCAGGTCGTTGATCAGATGCATCTCCCGCTTGCGCAGATCGTATGTGCCGGCGAATTCCGATGCGCGGCCGATCGGCCAGGTCACCGGGCAGGTGTCGAGCGCCAGGGTTGAGGCAACCTCGTCCAGCAACTCGATCGGGTCGCGGGCTTCGCGGTCCATTTTGTTGATGAAGGTGATGATCGGGATGTCGCGCAGGCGGCAGATTTCGAACAGTTTCCGGGTGCGCGCCTCAATCCCCTTCGCTGCGTCGATCACCATCACCGCGGCATCCACCGCGGTCAGTGTGCGGTAGGTGTCTTCCGAGAAGTCCTCGTGCCCCGGGGTGTCCAGCAGGTTGAAGACGCACCCGGAATACTCGAACGTCATGACCGATGTGACGACGGAGATACCGCGATCCCGTTCGATCCCCATCCAGTCGGAGCGTGTGCGCCGGCGCTCCCCTTTGGCCCGCACGTTGCCGGCAAGCTGGATCGCACCACCTTCCCGCAGCAGATGTTCGGTTAGCGTGGTCTTGCCGGCGTCGGGATGGGAGATGATGGCGAAGGTGCGGCGGCGGGCAATTTCGGCGGAGGTATCGGTCATTCAAGGGCTTTCGTCGGGTCATCGCAGTATGTCGGGTCATCGCAGTATATAGTACGCGGGCATCGGGCCGTCACGCCCGATCGTTGGATGGCTCATGGCCATCCGCTCCGGCGGGCGATCCCCTTAACGGTTTGTTCATCGTTTCGGCCCAAACTGCCTTTTCCAAAGACGTTTGACGACAATGGTATATTTGTCATAAAAAGGAAGCTAAGGCATGGGTAGGTTCGCGCCGATCGAAGTGCGGCTGAAACGCGCAAGACTGTAGGACTGACCATGAACGACATCACCTTCGAAAAAGGCAGCGGCAACGTTTTCGCCGACCTTGGATTCTCTCCCGCCGAAACGGCTGTGCTTACTTTCAAAAGCGATCTCATCCGTGAAATCGGCGACACGATCCGCGATCGTGCTCTCACCCAGGCCGCAGCGGCGAAACTTTGCCATACCGATCAGCCGACACTGTCAAAAGTGCTGCGCGGCCGCATGGAAAGCGTGACCATTGACCGCCTTGCATTCTGGCTCACGGCTTTGGGCCGGACGGTGGAGATCCATGTCCACCCGTTCGACCGCAAGGCAACCGTCGGACAGCTTGTCATTGTCCCGTAATTTTTACGCAGCGATCCTGCTGTCAATCCATTGCAGTATTAGATCGTTCTGCGCCGGATGACGGGTTGCAGACCGGCCGTTAGAATGTTCGGCGTTGTTGCCAAAGCACTTTTTTTGTCTGTCATTTTTGGCTTAACGTAATTGATTTCGCTGGTATTTTGGGTGGCGGTTGGGTGTTCATTCCAACCGACTCCTACGGGTTTGTGGAGCGCAAATGGTTGCTCCGGGGCGTCATGAAGGCAGCAAGACCGGTTTCATCACATTCGGTGCAAATACCGGCTTTCTGCTGGACATCATCCTCGGCGGTTTCCACAGCTATACGCCGTTCATGTACCGGCGGTTCCGCTCTGCCCCGTCTGCGTATATGAGGGGGTGGAATGACCCAACGCCCGCAAAAACAGTCTCGCCGTAAGCCACCCGAATCCGCTCAGGTTCATATCGATCGCGTCGGATCGGAGGGCGATGGCATCGCGCGCCTGGACGACGGGACACCATTGTATGTGCCGCTGACACTGCCGGGCGAAACCGTTACCGCCCGGCCGATGCAATCCCGTGGGGATGGCTGGCATGCTTTCGCCGAGGTTATAGCCGATCCGAGCGCCGCCAGGGTTGACGCACCGTGCCGCCATTTCGGCCGATGTGGCGGCTGCGTGCTGCAACATTGGCGCGACGCCGAATACCGGACCTGGAAAACGGGTCTGTTGTCGTATGCACTGAAACAGGCGGGTTTCGCGACCCCCGATCCGCTGCCATTCGTCCAGGGACTGCCGGGCGAACGCCGTCGCATTGATTTCGCGGTCCGGCGCCTTGCTGGACGCATTGTCCTTGGGCTGCACGAACAGCGTTCGGCCGAAGTCATCGACCTGACGGACTGCCTGGTGCTGCATCCGGCGTTGATGGCGCTGATGCCGCCGTTGCGCGTGTTGCTGCAGGGTTTGCGGGCGATCCAGCGGGAGGGGTCGCTGGTTATCAACCTGCTGGACTCCGGGCCTGACATGCTGCTGCGAACGGATGCGGCGCTGACGCTGGAAGATCGCATCGCGCTGACCGATTTCGCCAGCCAACATGGCCTGCCGCGCGTATCTCAGGTCGGCGCCAACGATACGCCGGAAACCATCGGCCTGCTGCGCCCGCCGATAACCTCAATGTCCGGCGTGTCGGTGCGCCCGCCGCCGGGGGCTTTCCTTCAGGCGACGGCGGAGGGTGAACGGGCCATCATCGAGGCCGTGCTGGCCGGCATGCCGAAGAAGATCAACAACAAAACCCGTATCGCCGAACTGTATTCGGGTTGCGGCACGTTGACCTTCGCGCTGGCCCAGGTGATCCGGGTTGCCGCGTACGAAGGTGACACCGCGACGTTCACCGCCCTGAAACAGGCCGTCAACCAAAGCGCCATACCCGGCCGGATCGAGACATTTCAGCGCGATCTCGCCCGCCAGCCGCTGTCTGCGAAGGAATTGGGTGCATTCGCGGCTGTGGTGCTCGATCCACCGCATGGCGGAGCCTCGGCGCAGATCGGGCAAATCGCCGCCGCCAAGGTGGCGACCGTCGTGTACGTAAGCTGCAACCCGGCGACGTTGTCCCGCGACGCAAAGATGTTGGCCAGTGCGGGCTACAAGCTTGCCTCGGTCACCGCCATCGATCAGTTTCTCTGGACCGCCCGGTTAGAAAGCGTGTGCGTGTTTCGGCTTGGCTGACATCGGTTGACAGGCTGGCGCTGTGGACCGCTACAACCGCGCATGTCGAACCGAGCAACACGCCCGATCCCGCCCCACCCCGATGTCGTCATCGAATCCGAACAGCGGGTCTGGGACGGTCGTTTCCCACTGGATGTGGTGAAATTCCGCCACCGCCGCTTCGATGGCGAGATGTCCGGCACCCGCACATGGGAGTTGTGGCGACGCGGGCACGCATCGGCGCTGCTTCCGTACGACCCGGTCTCCGATTCCGTCGTACTGATCGAGCAATTTCGCTTCCCGGCGTTGGCCGCGGGCGTCGATCCCACGCTGGTCGAACTGCCCGCAGGCCTGTGCGAGGACAATGAGGACCCGGCCGACACCATCCGCCGGGAGATGCAGGAGGAGATGGGCATGGAGGCGGATCGCGTCGAACGGATCGGCGGCTACATGCTGACGGCGGGCGGCGCCGATGAGTTCTGCCACCTGTATGTTGGCCGCGTGATCGCACCGCCAGCGGACGGCGAGGGGATTGCCGGCCACTGGGGCGAAATCTCTGAAAACGAGGACATCCGTGTCCGCGTGTGGTCGGCCGACGAGGCTATCGCGGCGGCTTTCGCGGGATTTTTCACCAACTCGATCACTGTGATCGGCCTGTTTTGGTTAGCGTCCAAACGGGACTCGCTTCGGCAAAAATGGATGACCCTATGACCCAGCGGTTGTTTCTTGACGATCCCACCTTGGCCAGCGCATCCGCAACCGTGGTCGCCAGCGGGCCGGCGGGCATCGTGCTCGACCGCACCGTGTTCTATGCGCGCGGGGGCGGGCAGCCGGGCGATACGGGTTCACTGCGCTGGGATGACGGTTCGGTAGCGATTACCGAGGCGGTGAAAGGCGAGGACGAGGCGATCCTGCACGTCACGCCAACGGACGCGGTATTGCCGCCTGCCGGGACGGTCGTAGAGGCAACGATCGACTGGCAACGCCGGCACGCCCACATGCGAATGCACACTGCGATGCACCTGCTATGCAGCCTGATCAAGGGCGCCGCCGTGACCGGCGGATCGGTCGGAGCGGACAAATCCCGGCTCGACTTCGATCTGCCCATTCCGCCGCCGAAGGAGGAAATCGAGGCCGGCCTGAACGCCCTGATCGCGGCCGATCATCCCGTTCGGATCGAGTGGGTAGATGAATCTGTCCTGGATACCGATCCGAGCCTGGTCCGCACGATGTCGGTGCAGCCCCCTCGCGGAACCGGCCGGCTGCGGCTTATGCGGATCGGCGAAGGCTCGGCGCTGGTCGATCTACAGCCGTGCGGCGGAACGCATGTATCGCGAACGGGTGAGATCGGGCCAATCCGGGTGCTGAAGATCGAAAACAAGGGCAAACAGAACCGGCGGATTATTATCGTTCCGGCTTAAGCGATGGCGGTTCCGCCATCCTGTCCGGGACCTGAAAATTTGGCCACCCGCTTGGGATGCAGTCCCCGCGTGCCCATGTGGGAATGAGGTTTAATTCCAGAGCGGGAGCGGTTGCCATGTCTATCTCCGATGTGTTGCACGGCAAGGGCCACAAGGTTGTCATGATTCGAACAACCGACACGGTGCTATCGGCGGTGCGCAAGTTGGCGGACGAACGGATTGGCGCGCTCGTCGTCGAGGACCAATGGATGCGTCACACCGGCATCTTCTCGGAACGTGATTTCGTTAATGCGGTCGCCGAACATGGGGCTGTGGCTTTGACGTTCCTGGTCGAGAAACTCATGAGTTCGCCGGTCGTCACCTGCCGGCTGAATGACCGTGTGGAAACAGCGATGGCCGCCATGACGATGGGAAAGATCAGGCACCTGCCGGTTGTGGACGGCGGTCAGTTGGTGGGCATTGTCAGCATCGGGGATTTGGTGAAGCACCGCCTCGACGAGAAGGCGCTGGAAGCCAACGTCTTACTCGACATCGCTCGGTTGCACTCCTGAACGGGGCTTGTGGTGTGCGGCCTTCGGCTGAGGGGTAGGCATTTTAGCTTGGCCACATGGGCATCATGATCAGCCGTGAACTGGGGTAAATTTTGCCCATCGCCGATCATAATGTCCACGGGCCAACCCGGCCTGTTGGAGGTCGCCGTGTTAGCTCGCCAGTTCTCGCATGATCGAATACAGGTCCGATTTTTCCTCGAACCCGATACCCGGCAGGTCCGGCAATGTTACGATACTGTCCTTAACTTTGGTCCCATCCGGGAAGCCGCCGTAGGGCTGGAATACATCGGGGTAGCTCTCGTTGCCGCCAAGGCCGAGTCCGGCCGCGATGTTCAGCGACATTTGATGTCCACCGTGGGGAATGCACCGCTTCCAGGACCAGCCGTGGTCTTTCAGCATCGCCAGCGTCCGCTGGTATTCGCACAATCCATAGGACAATGCGCAATCGAACTGTAGCCAGTCGCGGTCGGGGCGCATGCCGCCGTGCCGGATTAAATTCCGCGCATCCTGGTGGCTGAACAGGTTTTCGCCGGTCGCCATGGGGCCGGGGTAGAATTCTGCCAGAGCCGCCTGCAACTGGTAATCCAGCGGATCGCCGGCTTCCTCGTACCAAAACAGATCGTAATCCCGCAGCATCTTCGCATAACCGATCGCGGTTTCCAGGTCGAAACGGCCGTTGGCATCGACAGCGAGCCTTGCGTGCGGGCCGATTTCTTTCAGCACGGCCTCTATCCGGCGGCGGTCGTCGGCGATCGATTCGCCGCCGATCTTCATTTTCACCACCGAGTAGCCGCGTTCGAGATAGCTGCGCATCTCTGCGCACAACGCTGAATCGTCCTTTCCGGGGTAGTAATAACCGCCAGCGGCATACACGAAGATATTCGGATCGGCGACGACTCCGTGGCGTTCAGCCAGCAGGCGGAACAGCGGTTTGCCGGCGATCTTCGCCACCGCGTCCCACACCGCCATGTCGATCGTGCCGACGGCCACCGAACGATCGCCATGCCCGCCGGGTTTCTCGTTACGCATCATGGTGCCCCAGACCTTGTCCGGGTCCAGGTTGTCCCCGGTCTGGTCCAACATAGAGGCCGGATCGGCTTCCAGAATGCGCGGCGCGAACCGTTCGCGGATCAGCCCGCCCTGGCCGTACCGGCCGTTGGAGTTGAAGCCGTAGCCGATCACGGTCTTGCCGTTGCGCTGCACATTGGTGACCACGGCGACAAGGCTGGTGGTCATTTTGGAAAAATCGATGTAGGCATTTCGGATGGGTGAACTGATCGGTTTCGTTACTTCACGAACATCGACGATGCGCAGGGCCATGGGCGAAAATCCTTAAAACGGCCGGACAATGACCATGATGACAATGATGACCATCAACACAGTGGGAACTTCATTGGCAATGCGGTAAAATTTCTGGCTGCGCCGGTTGGCATCGGCCAGAAAATCCTTGCGCCAGCGCGACATGGCGCCATGGAATCCGGATATCAGGATGACGCACAGAAGTTTCACATGCCACCAACCGGCGGACCAGTCGATGACGCCCGGCGTCAGCACCAGCATGATGCCGAATACCCAGGTGGCGATCATCGCCGGGTTCATGATCTGCTTGAACAACCGGTATTCCATGACCTTGAAACGCTCGCTTTCGGCGCTGCCCGATCTTACGTCGCAATGATACACGAATAAGCGAGGCATGTAGAACGTCGCCGCCATCCACGCGATCAAAGAGATCACGTGGAGTGCCTTCGTCCATGGATACAGATGGCTGAGTGCCTGGATGGTCATTTGAACCCGTCTGGTTGCGCGAAGATCGCGGCGAAGGGAAGGGCGGTATTACATCATGGTTTGCATATCGGCATCGACGCCGATTGCCTGACCGCTCATGGTGGCACCGAAGGGGCTGGCCAGGTACAGCGCCATGTTGGCGATATCCTGCTGCGTGACGAAGCAATTCAGGCTTGTGGTCGCCACGGTGCGTTCCGTCATTTCGTTTTCCGAGATCGACGACGCGAGTGCCTTTGCCTTGATCACCGCCCTGATTCGCGGCCCGTCCACGGGTCCGGGCAGGATGGCGTTGACCCGGATGCCGTCGGGACCGAGTTCGATCGACAACGACTTCGTGAAGCCGATGACGCCCCATTTCGCCGCCGCATAAGGCGCGCGCAGCGGGAAACCAAACCGTCCGGCGGCGGATGAAAGATTGATGATCGCACCGCCGCCGTTCGCCCGCAGCACCGGGATGGCGCGCCGGGACATCGCGAACATGGAGGCGAGGTCGATGCGCAACGTGGCTTCGACTTCCTCGGGCGTGACGTGCTCCACCAGCTTGGTCGGCCCGGCGATACCGGCATTGTTCAGCAGCACGTCCAGGCCGCCCAGGTGCTTGACGGCCGCGTCGATGAACGCATCGCACTGCGCCGGATCGCCGGCGTCCGCCTTCATACCGGGATGGCCGCACATCTCCAGCGCGTGCGTGTCCACGTCGCTGACGAAAACCCTGGCACCGCAATAGGCAAAACTGTGGGCCATGACTTTGCCTATGCCGTTCGCACCGGCCGAGATCGCCACGTTGTAGCCGGTCAGATCGACCGTCAGTGGCGTATTGGCTCCGGAAACCATCGTCTATTCCTCTTTCCCGCGTGTTGGTTAAGGTGATCGCGCTAAAACCACAGGGAGGCAAGGCATGATCGTAGCAGAGGGTGCCAGGAATATCTCGTTTGTCGGTCACACGGACCAGGGCGGGCGCGGCGATGGCGTGCAGGTGATGGTCAATCGCGGCCACGCCTACATTGGTACGCGGGTCAGCCGGGGCATCATGGTCACCGACGTGCGTGACCCGAGGAAGCCGAAGCCAGTCAACTTCATGCCGATCCACCCGAATTCCTGGAGCATGCACCTTCAGACCGCCAACGACCTGATGCTGGGCATCGAGGAACTCGATCTGAAGGCGCTGCTGTCGCAAAAAGATTATTACAGCGGGTCCAATCAGGTCGGCTCGTCGCGATACGGCAAACGCGGCGTGGATTTTTCCGCCGGCATGCGGGTTTACGATATCTCCGACGCCGCCAACCCGCGCGCGATCGGGTTCATGGAAGTCGAGGGGCTTGGCCTGCACCGCATCTGGTGGACGGGAGGGCGATATGCCTACGCCTCGGCCCTGCTGGACGGATTCATGGATCACATCCTTATTACGATCGATATGGCCGATCCGACGAAGCCGCGCGAGGTTGGACGCTGGTGGATACCAGGCATGAATACCGCGGCCGGCGAGACGCCGCATTGGAAAGGCCGCTGGGCGCTGCATCACGCCATCGTGGAGGACGATATCGCCTATGCCTCCTGGCGCGACGGCGGACTGACAATTCTGGACGTGAAGGACGCGACCAAGCCGGAGCTGATCGTGCATCGCAACTGGTCGCCTCCATTCGGCGGCGGCACCCATAACGCCTTGCCGCTGCACGACCGCAATTTGCTGGTGGTGCTGGATGAGGCAACGATGAACATCGACCAGGAGCAGATGAAACGCACCTGGATTTTCGATATCCGGGAAAAATCGAATCCGGTTTCGATCGCAACGATGCCCACGCCGTCGGATCAGGACTACGTTGCGCTAGGCGGGCAGTTCGGGCCGCATAACCTGCATGAAAACCGGCCGGGATCGTTCCGATCCTCGACGACGATTTTCACGACATGGCAGAGTGCCGGCGTGCGGGTATTCGATATAACCGATCAGTATCGCCCGGAGGAGATCGGTTACTTCGTGCCGCCACAGCCGGCCAAGTGGATGGAGCCGATGCGCGGGCGGGCGAAAATGCGCCACACGGCCGATATTTTCGTGGCGCAGGACGGGTTGATGTACGTTACTGATTACGATGCCGGTCTGTACATTCTGCAATGGAATGGCGCGTGAATTGGCCCGGGGGTTGGTCGTGGTTCTTCGTGTTCTTCTTGGTAAATCTTACTTTCCTGTCTTTCTTCGGTAGCAACACACTCAGTCTTGTAGATAGTTTAATCATAACTGTTACAACATAATAGGTAAAAACAATGAAAATCGGATTTATCGGTCTCGGCATGATGGGATCAGGCATGGCGTCCAACCTGCAAAAAGCGGGACATGACCTCGTTGTACACGACCTAACCCGGCAAGCCGCATCCAAACACCTGAACGCCGGCGCGACCTGGGCGGACAGCCCGCGCGCGGTGGCGGAAGCGTGCGACATCGTGTTTACCTCCCTGCCAACACCGGCCGACGTGCAACGTGCCGGCACCGGCGAGAACGGTCTGATCGAGGGATTCCGCAAAGGCTGTGCCTGGTTCGATCTATCGACCAACGCGGTGGATGTCGTGCGCTCGCTGCATGCGATTTTCGCCGAAAAAGGCATCGAGGTCCTGGATGCCCCGGTCAGCGGCGGCCCAAAAGGCGCGAACAGCGGCCGGCTGGCCATCTGGGTTGGCGGCGATAAGGCGGTGTTCGACACATACTTCGCCGTACTGTCCGCGATGGGCGATCAGGCGGTGTATATAGGTCCAATCGGTGCCGGATCGATCGCCAAGCTGGTCCACAACGCGTCCTCGGCAGCCGTCAATGTCGTTCTGTCGGAAGTCTTTACCATGGGCATCAAGGCGGGTGTCGAGCCGCTGGCTTTGTTCGAGGCAGTGAGGCAAGGCGCATCGGGCCGCAACCGCATGTTCGACCGCTTGGCAGACCATTTCTTAACCGGCAGTTACGACCCCGCCGATTTCGCCCTGCGCCTGCTGCACAAGGACGTTAGTTTGGCCTGCCAACTGGGCCGCGACGTTCAGGTGCCGATGCGGCTGACCAACATGGCGTTGATGGAACTGACCGAGGCAATGAACCGCGGCTGGGGTGCGCGGGATTCCAGGGTGGGTTCGTTATTGCAGCAGGAACGTGCGGGCATCCCGCCGATCGCCGTCGCGCCGGATAAAATCAAGGCGGTGTTGGCATCCGACGCGAAATAGTTACTGTATCCGGCATAAAGAACAGAAGGGATAGTCTATCATGCAACTCGGAGCACTCGTTCCATTCGGCGACACCGGTGGCGACCCGTCGTTGGTGCGCGATTTCGCGCTGACCCTTGAATCCATCGGCTATGATTTTCTGGAGGCCCCGGACCACGTCCTCGGCGCCAATCCCGGAACGAACGCCAACGCCGATCCGCGCGCCAGTGTCGCGGACAGTATGTATCACGATCCATTCCTGTTGCTGAGCTACCTGTCGGCGGCGACGGCAAAATTGCAGTTTTCCACTGGCGTGCTGATCGTGGCGCAACGCCAAACCGCACTTGTTGCGAAACAAGCCGCCTGTCTGGATGTCCTGTCGGGCGGCCGTTTCCGCCTGGGCATCGGCGTCGGCTGGAACCCGGTCGAGTTCACCGCCCTAAACGAAAACTTCCATAACCGAGGCCGCCGTTCGGAAGAACAGGCTCAGGTGATGAAAGCCCTATGGGCGGAACCGCATGTAACTTTCAAGGGCAAATACCACACGATCGACGACGCAGGCATCAACCCGCGTCCGGCGTCAGGAAAAGTCCCGCTGTGGTACGGCGGTCATCACGAGCACACGCTGCCGCGCATCGCTAAATGGGGTGACGGCTGGATGCCGAACGCCTACCCGCCCGACCAAAGCGCACTCGATATATTCGCCGAACTTCGCCGTCTGACCGAACAGGAAGGCCGAGATCCCGCCTCTGTCGGGATTGAAGTATGGACATCCTGCGGCCAAGGTACCGAAGCCGACTGGAGGAAAGAAGCCGCCTTCTGGAAGCAGGCCGGAGTCAGCCATATCTGCCTGACCACGACCTTCAACCGCCGCCACCACCATCGCATCGCCGGCCACACGGCCGGGGATCACCTGGCAGCGGCGAAGCGCTATCACGACGCCATCGCCGACTTACTGTAGAAAGAACGAAACCATGCAATTAGGTGCCACACTCCCCGTCGCCGATATCGGCACCGGTCCCGGGCAGATCCGAGACTACGCCCAAACCGTCGAAGGGCTGGGCTTCAACTACCTGCAAGCGCCCGATCATGTTCTGGGTGCCAACCCGGCAACGGTCACCGGCAAGGGCAGGGTAGGGACCAACGAAAACCCGTACCACGACCCGTTCGTGTTATTCGGCTTTCTTTCGGCCTGCACGAAGACCCTCGGTTTTGCACCCGGTGTGTTGATCCTGGCGCAACGTCAGGCTGCCTTGGTCGCGAAACAAGCGGCCTGCCTGGACGTGCTGTCAGGCGGCCGCCTGCGCCTGGGTGTCGGCGTCGGCTGGAATCAGGTCGAATTCACCGGCCTGAACGAGGTTTTTTCGAACCGGGGCCGCCGTTCCGAGGAACAAGTCCAGGTTATGCAGGCGCTGTGGGCGCAGGACCATGTTACCTTCAAAGGCCGCTACCACACCATCGACGACGCCGGCATCAATCCGCGCCCCGCGTCCGGCCGCATCCCCGTCTGGTTCGGCGGTCATCATGAAGCGACGCTGCAACGCACTGCCAAATACGGCGACGGCTGGATGCCGCTGGCCTATCCGGCGGACGAAACCGCGCTGGGGGTGTTCGACAAACTGAACGGCATGATTAGAGCGGAGGGCCGTGACCCCGCCAGTGTTGGACTGGAAGTGTGGCTGTCCTTGGGATCTGGCGACGAGGAAGCCTGGCATCGGGATTTCGCATTTTGGAAGAAGGCTGGTGTCACCCACATAACCGCGCATACGACCTATGCGAGCGGGCACCACAAACGGATCGCCGGCCGCACCGCCGCCGACCATCTTGCGGCGATCACTCGGTTCAAGGAGGTGGTGGCCGATTTGCTCTGATTGAGGCAGCATTTTCCCGCGCCGTGCGGCATCCAGCCGGGTGTCACACGGCGCGGCCTACCGCCAGCAGTTCTCATTTTGGTGATCGTGGCCGCGATCGCCTTCCTCGTCATGGTCCGCAAAGGCGCACCATTCATGTCTTTACTGGTCCGAGGCGCCAAAAGACGTGGATGGTGCGCCTATGCACACCATGACGACGGGGAATGCAATCGCCAATCGAGGTCTCATGACCAATATTTTCGAAAATATCGCTGTCGGAATGGAAAACGAGGCGTTCATCGAACTCCTGTCCCGTCCGGGGATTCGGATCGAACGGATTGTCTCGAACGGACACTTTACCCCGGTGAATGCTCCGTTTGATCAGGAAGATGACGAATGGGTGCTGTTGCTGCGTGGTTCAGCAAGTTTATGGATAGACGGCGACGGCGTGCGCGATCTCCGTCCCGGCGACCATGTACTTATCCCCGCCCATCGCCTGCATCGCGTCACGAGAACAGCAGACAATGAACCAACTGTCTGGCTCGCCATCCATTTTAGCCAAACCGGGGATCAATCGAGCAAACCATAGCGGTTAGGGTTGGCCAAGAGCCTGACCGACGTCGTGGCCCAAAATATCGAACCACGACGTCTGACTGGTTCTACAAAGTAGCAAATACTTCGCCCAGACGGCGGATCGAACCGAGCACTTTCTCCTGCTCCAGTCCGGGCCACTGGCTGCGCATGATGAAGTGGTCCACGCCCAGTAATTCTGTGTAGCGCAGGATTTCGTCCTTCACCGATTCTTTGTCGCCAATAATGAATCGGCCGCGGGCGAAATCGTCGAAATCGACGCCGTCCAGCGGGCTGGTCATTCCCCAGTCCTTATACGCCGCATACTTATACTCCAGCGCCGCCTTACACTCTGCATACGCCGATGCCCGGCTGCTTCCGACATAGCATTCCCGGGCAATCGGGAACTCCAGCGGAGTCCGGCCGAACTCGGTCAACGCCGCGCGATACGTTTTCATCTGCGGCTGGATTTCCTGGATCGACGAGGCATTCGCGATCAGCCATGCATCGCCAATCCGCGCCGCTCGGCGAACGGACGCGTCAACCAACCCTGCTATGTAGATCGGCACACCGCCGGGCCGAGCAGGTTTTACGCTGATGCCGGCGTCCCGGACGTTGAAGAATTTGCCCTCGTGCGTGATCTTGCCGCCCGCCCAAAGTTTGCGCATCAGGGTCACGCTTTCGGTGAACCGGCCGGCGCGTTCCGACAGCGGAATCCCGAACGCGGTGAACTCTGGCTCCCGATACCCCAGCCCGGCGCCGAGCACGTAGTTACCGCCGGTCAGCACGTCCAGCGTGGCGGCTTCCTCCGCGACATGCATCGGGTTCAGCAGCGGAAGGATGAGAATGTTCGGGCCGATGACCATGCCCTTTGCCTCGGCGGCGAGGAACGCCATCGCGGGCATGATCTGCAGCATCTGCATCGGCGCGGTCAGCCAATGGTGCGGGAACCACAGGGACTTGTAGCCGGCATCGCGGGCGACTCGGACCTGTTCGACCAGCGCCGGGATTTGCGCCGTCACATCGGCGTCTTCCGGATACTGCGTGTTGATAAAAAGTCCGACTTTCATGGTGGGGATTCCTCATTGGCGTTGTCCCATACTGGACCGGGCTTGAACCCTGACCAATAGCGGGCCACATTTATCCGATGACCCAGCGCCATCCACCCGAATTGGATATGACCCTCGAAGGCGAGTTTGTCTCGCCGCCGACGGCGACCATTTCTCACCGCATACTAATGTGGGCGATTATTGTCGCCGTGATGGCTGGCGCATTGTTCCTGGCGGCGTTTGCGTTGTGGATTGCCTTAATGATCCTACCAGTTGCGATCGGGGCAGTGGTTGTCGCCTGGGGCGTGTTTCGCTACCGCGTGTGGCGTGAGCAAAAATCAGTCAGCGCCCAAAGGAATGTCCGGCGCCGATAGTCCGAATTCCGCAGCCAGTAACGTGTAGGAGCGGCGCCGGGCTTCGGGGTCGTGCAATGTTGTGAGGATTGCGATTTCCTCGACTCCATGTTCGGTGGCCAGTGCCCGCAGTTTTGCCCCAACCACGTCCGGGGTTCCGTAAAACGAGCGTGCGCGAAGCCTATCTAGCCGGGCCTCATCGCCCTCTGAACAGGCCTGGGCAGCGGCTTCCTCGGGCGACATCAAGGCGCTGTAAATCCCGCGATCGCGGTTAAGCCGCCACATCTCCCGCGACCGAAACAGATACGCCGCTTCTTCCTGCGTTTCAGCCGCCATCGCCCAAACGCAAATGGCCGGATGCGGTGCCGGGTTATCGGTGCTGGGCCGATACCCCTCACGATACACCGCGAACGCCTGACCGGCGCCGCGTCCGTCGCTGATAAAATGGGCGTAGCAGAACGGCAGACCGAAATAGGCCGCGACCTGAGCGCCGTAGTCGGAACTTCCCAAAATCCACACCGACGGTTTTGTCGGTCCGCCTGGTTGGGCGCGAATGTCGCGGAACGGGTGCCCTTCGACCAATTTTTCCCCGGCTGTCCAGGCCAGCACATCGCGCACGTCGGCCGGGAATTGGTCTGCCGCTGTCGCCGCCCTCGGGTTCAGGGCGTAGGAGGTGTGCCCATCCGACCCGGGGGCGCGCCCGAGGCCCAAATCGATCCGGCCCGGCGCGATGGCGTCCAATACGCGGAACTGTTCTGCGACTTTCAACGCCGAGTAATGCGGTAACATGACCCCGGCCGATCCTACGCGGATGGATTTCGTCGTCGCCGCGATGGCCGCGATCAGGATTTCCGGCGCGGTCCCTGCCTGACTGTCGGAGTTGTGGTGTTCCGCGCACCAATACCGCTCATACCCCAGCGCCTCGCAATGTTGTGCCAGCCGGATGCTTTCGCGGATCGACGTGTCGGGAGAACGCCCGGAGACGATGGTCGATTGGTCCAATACCGATAGGCGTATCATATCCCACTGCGCTCCGCTTAAAAACTGGTTTGGCCGAATAGCGTGTCCAGCACCGCATACAGCAGACCGCCGATCAGGAACCCCACGATGGTTCCGTTCATACGGATATATTGCAAGTCCTTGCCGATTCGCAGTTCCAGCCGGTCCACAATGGTTGCGGTGTCCCAGTTTGCCACGACCTGCCCGATAAATTCGGCGATGCGGATTTGGGCGGTGGGCAACAGGGTCCGGATGATGCCTTCCGCCGCGGTTTGCAGCCGCAGGCGGGCGGTTGGGTCAGCTTCCAGAATGGCGCCGAGGTTGCCCAATGCGGTTTCAACGTATGCCACGACGCGGCCGTTTGGCTTGGCGATATCCGCCTCCAACCCAATGCGGATGCGCGCCCAGATGTCCCACATCCAGGCCTGGATCGTCTCGTGCGCGACCACGCGACGGAGTGCGGCACCGATTTCCGCGGCCCGCTTTGGATCTGTTTCCATGCGGCCGATCTCCCGGCGGACCCATTCGTCGAAGGCGGCGCGCAGTTCCGATCCGTCCGGGCTGTTTTTATCCAGTTCCGCGTTGATCTGGGCCAGGACACGGCGAGCGATCGACGCCCCCATCGCCCAGCCGACCAGCCGTCCGCCTTGTTCGCGCACGCGTTCCTCGATGACCTGACGCAGGGCCTCCTCGCGTCCCGCCAGCGCGGTCTTCAACTGGCCGAGGATGAAGCCAAAAACCTCCTGATGCCGGCCGCCGTCAACGAGGTTTTGCAGCGCGCGGGCGACGATTTGGCCGGCGGCCGGTCCGCCCACGATGCGGGGGGCAACCCGAGCCAATACCCGGCGGGCGCGGCCGTCTTCCACGGTGGCGAGCAGGCGCGGCAGCATCCCCGACAGGGCGACAGCGGCGGGATGGGCGGCGGCCGGATCGGCCAGAAACCGATGTACGATACTCGGTAGGTCCAGGCGGCCGAGGACATTGGAGACCTCTGTGCTGGTGAAGACATGCGTCGCGACGAATCGCCCGAGCGCCTGGCCGAGACGGTGGCGTTCGTTTGGGATGATGGCGGTGTGGGGAATTGGGATGCCCAAGGGGTGGCGAAACAGGGCAGTAACGGCGAACCAATCCGCGATACCGCCCACGAAGCCGGCTTTCGCGGCCGCCTGTAGCAGGCCACCCCACCAATTGGGCGGGATGAAATAGCTGCCAAGGGTCAGTCCGGCCATCAGGACCAAAAGTCCGGTCGCGAACAGGCGGTGATTACGCAGGGTGCGTCGGGCGAGGATGTCAGGATCGGTCATCGGATTTCAGTTTAGGTGTGAGTCGCCCTTCCGTCCAACCGAATGTAATGTTATACTGTAACCATGATCGACCCCTTGTCCCCCACAGCCGGAGCCTCTGCCCGCCTTATTCTGGCGTCTGCCCTGCTCGTAGTGGTGTGGGCCGCCGTGGTTTGGGCACTATGATCGCAACCCGTCCCGTCCTGGCTGTCGGTCTGCCTGCGGTGGTGTGGGCGTTATGATCGCACTATCGGGCGTGGAACTGCGGCATGGTGAGCGGGTCATCCTGTCCGGCCTGTCCGGGCAGATTGAAACCGGCAGCCTGACGGCGCTGGTTGGCGCGAACGGGTCGGGCAAGACGACACTGCTGCGGGCGATTGCGGGCCTGCATCCGCTGACCAGCGGACGGATTGACCTGGGCGGGCTGGTAGCAGCGGATATCGCGCTGCTGGCGCAGGGCAGTCACCTGGATCGCTCTTTTCCGATTACCTGTAGTGACGTTGTGGCGCTGGCATCGACTCGGCTGGGGCCATTTCGGTCGATCGGCAAGGACCGTTTGGCAGCGACGAAAGCCGCCTTGGCGCGTGTAGGTCTGGCCGAGATGGAATCCCGGCCCATCCAGGCGTTGTCCGCCGGACAGTTTCAGCGCGTCCTGTTCGCACGAACGATCGTGCAGGACGCACACCTGATCCTGTTGGACGAACCGTTTACCGCCGTCGATGCCGTTACGACCCGACTGCTGCTGTCGGTGATCGAGGAATGGCACGCGCAAGGCCGTACCGTCATAGCCGTGCTGCACGATATCGAACTTGTTCGCAGGCATTTCCCCCATACCTTGCTGTTAACGGACCAGTCCGCGTCTTGGGATGCGCTGCCAAATCCAGGCCTCCAGGCAGCTTAATGCTAGACTTCCTGTGGGAGCCGTTCGCGCTCGGTTTCATGCGCCGAGCGCTGGCGGGGTGTCTGGCCCTTTCCGTTGCAGCGCCGCCTTTAGGCGTTTTCCTCGTCCTGAGACGCATGAGCCTTATGAGCGACGTGCTGCAACACGGGGTTCTGCCCGGAATCGCCATTGGGGCGATCTTCGCCGGCCTATCGGTCTGGGCAATGGGGATTGGCGGCGTCGTGGCCGGACTGGCGGTCGCTTTGGTGGCGGGCTGGCTCGCCCGGCGAACCGGCGGGCGGGAGGACAGCCAACTGGCCGGCATGTATTTGCTCGCCTTGGCCGCGGGTGTGGCGCTGATCTCGACCCAGCATAGTATCGATTTGACGCATCTTCTGTTCGGCAACGTGCTGGCGGTGGATGATGCGGCGCTGTTCGGGATGGCCGGCGTGGCGACGGTGACGTTGCCGGCTCTGGCACTGATCTGGCGGCCGCTGGTGCTGGAAAGCCTGGACCCGGGGTTTATGGCGGCGACGTCGGGCAGGGGCGGGCTGTGGCATCTGGTGTTCCTGATGCTGGTGGTTCTGTGTGTTGTGTCGGGCTTTGTCGCGCTGGGAACGCTGATGTCGGTTGGACTGATGATGTTGCCCGCTATCGCGGCCCGGCATTGGTCCGATTCCCTTGCGGGACAGGTTCGGGTGTCGGTGCTGCTGGCGTGCCTGTCCTCAGTGGGAGGGCTGATTCTGTCCTACAACCTGGACATCCCGGCCGGCCCGGCGATCGTGCTGACCGCGGGTGGGCTATGGGTGGTTAGTTTGCTGACGGGGCCATTGGGCAGCGTTTGGCGGGCGGCTGCGCCCCGGGCGTGAAGGACCGATCCGGCCAGTTTCGGCGAACGCGTGTTGGCATGCTTACATCTGGTCATGCAGATTACTCGTTGAAATATGTATCGTCGGCATCGGGCGCTAATCGATCACGAAATGACCGATGGTGTGACAATCGCTCCGACGGCCTCACCGCTGATACCAGTGAATTTTATCCGGTCCGATGTTCTGTTGCGATCAGGTAGCAGCGATCCCGACTGGCCCCTTCGTGCCTTCGTGGTGAAAAGAAGCGAACGGATAAAGACGACCCATTCGTACCCCTCTGGAAATTAACGATTTCTTAACCAGTGCCAGCTATAGATAAACCACGAAGTCACGAAGTCACGAAGAATGTCATGACACTGATTGAGGCGGAACCCTATTCGAGACGGGTGATCGGTTGTGCTATCGAGGTGCATAAGACACTCGGACCCGGTTTGGTCGAATCGATATATGAAGTTTGCCTGTGTGACGAACTCGCGGAGGCCGGCATTCCGTTCGTCAGGCAGCAGAAGTTACCGGTCCGCTACAAAGGCCGATCGCTCGATTGCGATTTAAGAATGGATATCGTGGTTGGCGACTGTCTGATCCTGGAAATCAAGGCGGTGCAAGTCCTTCATCCGGTGCATGAAGCGCAGTTGCTGACGTATCTGAAGCTCACCGGAGTTCGGGTCGGTCTGTTACTGAATTTCAACGTCGTTCGGCTTCTGGATGGGGTCCGCCGCAGGCTGCTTTAACACGCCCGGTGTCGCCACGATCGAAACCGCGCTGTAATCTTGCCATCTTGTGGCGCCAAACACGTTCGTGCGGTAAGGAGCGGTCATGAACTGGTCAGGTCGGAAAGTTTTCGTAACGGGCGGTGCCGGGTTCCTCGGTTCCAACCTGTGCCATGCGTTGGTGGCCCGTGGCGCCAGAGTGACCGCGCTCGACGGTTTCCTGTTCGGTGGCGGTGCGAACCCGCGCAACCTCGACGGCGCGGAGCTGGAGTTCGTCCGTGGCGACATTCGCGAGATCGACCTGCGGCCATTGTGCGAGGGTGCCGAAGTCATCTTCAACCTCGCCGCCCAAACCAGTCATATGGGCGGTCAGGCCGATCCCTTGGCGGACATCGCGGTCAACGCGGTCGCCCAGGTCCGGTTGATCCAGGCCGCTCGGGAAGCCGCACCGGATGCGATCGTCGTGCATGCCTCCACCCGCCAGTTCTATGGCCGGGTCGAAAAACTGCCGGTCGATGAAAGTCAGCCAGTCGCCCCACCCGACGCCAACGGCGTGTCGAAATTCGCCGGCGAGCAATACTGGATGCTGGAACACCGTGTCCGCAATCGGCCGGTCGTTTCCCTTCGTCTGACCAACTGCTACGGCCCGCGACTGCGCATTCGCGACGCCCGGCAAACGTTCCTGGGAATCTGGATACGCTGCGTGCTGGAAAGCCGGCCGTTCGAGGTTTGGGGCGGCGCTCAGCTTCGCGATTTGACCTACGTCGATGACGTGACCGATGCCTTCCTGGCGGCAGCCGAAAATCCGGCGTGCCACGGCGGTATCTACAACATCGGCGGCGCGCCCCCGGCGTCGTTGCAGGAACTTGCGGACATCGTCGTGCGGCTGTCCGGCGGCACCGGGCAATACACGACGCGGGAGTTTCCGGCCGACCGCGCACGTATCGACATTGGTAGTTACCACGCGAACGACACTGCATTCCGTAAGGCGTCCGGCTGGGCGCCGGCAACCTCGCTCGAAGATGGAATAGGCCGCACTTTGGAATGGTACAGAACCCGGTTGGCGGATTACCTATGATCCCACAAGCAAATCCGGGTGCCGGATACCGCGCGCTGAAGCCCGAGATCGACGCCGCCGTGGCGCGTGCGTTGTCGTCCGGCTGGTACATTCTTGGCAGTGAACTCCGCGCCTTCGAAGCCGAGTTCGCCGCCTGGCTTGGCGTCCCGTCAGTCATTGGTTGCGGTAACGGCACAGACGCTATTGCCTTGGCGTTGCGGGGCCTGGGTGTGGGACCTGGTTCGACTGTGGTCACCGTTTCCCATACCGCCGTCGCGACTGTGGCGGCGATCGAGATGACCGGCGCTACACCGTTACTCATAGATATCGATCCTATCCACTACACAATGGACCCGGATGCGCTACAGCGTGTGCTGGAAGAACCGCCCCCGGGCCTGCCCCCCATCAAAGCGGTGGTGGCTGTCCATTTGTATGGACAGCCGGTTGACCTCGACCGGATCGTTCCGCTCTGCCGGCAGCACAATGTGGCATTGATAGAGGATTGCGCCCAGGCACACGGCGCCAAACTGCACGGCCATAGGGTCGGCACTTTCGGCGATGCGGCAACCTTTAGTTTCTATCCGACCAAGAACCTGGGTGCGCTGGGGGACGGCGGCGCCGTGGCGGTGTCCGATCCCGCTCTGGCGGAAAAGATCGCCGCGCTGAGGCAATACGGCTGGCACA
>JANXLQ010000135.1 GCA_025355085.1 Rhodopila sp. | reverse complement strand
ACGATGCTCATGATGACTACTCCTTCGGTGGCAACGGGAAAAACGCATTCACCCTGGCCTGATAGGCGCGAAACGCATCGCCACGCGATTTCAACATGTGCTGTTCCAGCAACGGAATGCCGGAGACATAGACCAGCAGCCAATACATGAATGCCGGGCCGGACAATGCGAGCCAGCCCCAGCCCCAATCCGCCGAGATCGCCAGCAGCGGGTAGGCGACCCAGCCTAACCACTCGAAGAAGTAATTCGGGTGGCGGGACCAGCCCCACAAGCCAACATCGCACACGCGGCCCTTGTTGGACGGATCGCGCTTGAAGCGACGCAGTTGTTCGTCGGCAATACCCTCCCCGGCCACGGCGACGATCAGGACGGCCACCCCGGCGATGTCTAAACCCCCGGGAAAAGGCGTTGGATTATGCGCCGCCAGCATCATCGACAAACCTAACAGGGCAGCGGCGGCAGCCTGAATTTGCAGAAACAGAAAAAGCCGGAATTGAAAGCGCGCGCCCCACTCCTGCCTCAAAGCTGCATATCGCGCATCTTCCGGACCGTGCATCGATCGTTGCGCTATGTGCAGCGCCAAACGCGCGGACCAGACGGCGATCAATACCGCCACGACGATCTGCCGCGTGGTTAGCCCGCCGGGAACCAATGCCAACACCAGCCCCGCAACGCCCAAACCAAATGACCAGACAACATCCACCCAGCCCGAATTGCCGGTTGCCCGTTGCAACGCCCAGGCGCCAGCCATCACAACCGACAGCAATACAGCAGCGGCAACAAAAGTAACGATCATGGCCGCGCCGCCGCCCGGTCATCCACACGATCCAAAAAGCCGGCCACATCGTCCATCGACGGCGCCAACCACCGCAGCAAGCCGGACATCGCGGCGATAATCTTGGTATGATTGACGCCGGGATAGAGTCGTTGCTCTGCCGTTCCACCATCCCGGCGAAGGGCCGCCGCCAAATGTTCGGTGTTCCGCGGCAGCACCGTGGTATCGGAGGTCCCGGCCGCCAGGAACATCGGCGGTGCGTTGCCTCGGGCGAAGGCGATCGGCTGGCTCAGCCGCAGGTCGCCGGCCGGGCCAAAAATATCCTCCAGTTCCGGATCGTGCAGCGGCAAGAAGTCGTATGGTCCCGCCAGCCCTATCGTCCCGGCAATGTCACGATCCGGGTCCATCCCGCCGGCTGCCAGCCACTGCTTATCCAGCGTCAGCATCGCCACATTATAGGCGCCCGCCGAGTGCCCCATCAGAAAGATGCGCCCGGGATCGCCACCGTACCGGCCGATATTCGCCTTTGTCCATGCCACCGCGGCGGCATTGTCCTGTAGAAACACCGGGAAGCGCACGGCCGGGAACAACCGATAATCGGGCACCACTGTCAGGTATCCCCTGGCCGCCAACGATGCCGCGACGAAGCGATAATCCGCCTTGTCGCCATCCTTCCAGCCACCGCCGTATATAAATATCACGACCGGGGACGGCGACTGCCCCCCGGGCGCATAGATATCAAGTCCGTGCCGGTCGCCGGGGCCATACCGAACGTCTCGGGTTTCGGTAATGCCGGTCCTGGTAGCCAGGGCGTTCAGGACTGAAACAGGCGAGCATGCGGACAGCGCACTTAGCATCAAAACCCCCAAAAACCGGCGCATATTTTACCCGATCAGCCGCTGTACCCGACCGAGCAGACCTCGCAGGTGCATGCCTTCGGAGGCGATGATGCAAAGGCAGGGTTCATGTCCCGTCACCGTGGGTGGAACGTCGTGATCGGTAACCGGTTCGGACAGGTCGCCTGCCTGATAGTGTCCGCTGCCGTCGGCAAAGCTACCGGCCAGGATGCACGTCAGTTCGCGCCCCTTATGCCCATGCTTAGGCAACGAGCGGCCGGGCTGGGCCAGGATCAGGCCGCCCCACGCCGCCCCCGCGGTTTGTAACGGTCGATAGCGCACACCGATGCCGACCGGCCACCAGCGTCCCAGCGCCACCCGATTCAACGGTGCGGGAAGTTCCGGGTGCAGCACCGGCGGCGGCAATGAGGCGGATTCGCCGGTGCGGGCGAATAACCGATCCAGCGCATCGCCGGATAAAGGGACGGGAGACAGTTCATCTATCAGAACGCCGCCGGTCGCCTCCAGCGTCCCAAGTGCGCTCTGACACAGCCGGCACTTGGCCAAATGGGTCGCGGTGACGATCGCCAGAGCCTCGGGCAACGTGCCCGTCGCATACGCCAGAAGCGTCTGCTCGGTTGGGTGGTGCTGGATCATCCGAGGTCTCCCAACATCCCGCGTAAGCGGGTCATGGCCAGGCGCAGGCGCGATTTCACGGTACCCAATGGGATTCCCAGTTCTTTTTCTATCTCCGCATGGACCTTGTCCTCGAAGAACGCCTTGCGGATCACGTCTGCCTGTTCCGGCGGCAGCAGACTGAGCGCCGCCCGGATGCGGGTTTCCTGCTGCGACAACGCCAGCACACGGTCGGCTTGCGGCGCCGTGTCTGCTTCCTCGGTTAGGTCGGGCATCAGATCGCTCGGGTGGCGTTCCCGCCGCAACGCGTCGATCCTCAGGTTTCGGGCGATGGTGAAGATCCAGGTGGAGGCGCCAGCCCTGGCCGGATCGAATAACCGAGCCTTTTGCCAGATTGCGAGCATGGTTTCCTGAGCCAATTCCTCGGCGGCGGTGGGATTAGACCCCGCCCGCATCATCCAGGCTTTCACCCTGGGTCCGAAATACGCGAACAGTTCCGCAAACGCCGCGCGGTCCCGGTGCAGCGCGACCGAGGCGATCAGCGTGGCATGATCCGGACCGCCGGACGGTGACGTTGCTTGATTCATACCGGAACCGGATATGCGGGGCCGAAATGGCAACAACACTCCCCACTGACCGGAGTCAGGCTGAGATGAGGTGGGCCGGAGGGGTGGGGCTGTTGCATTCATGAACCCTGTTACGCGGAACGAAAGCGAATGGATCACACCCATAACGGGTGATCCAGTGGCCTGCCGACCGCGTATTACACTTATGAAGGCAATCGAACCAGTAACCGATCGGGCACCATGCCAGGGCAGAGAATGGACATAGCAGTGGTTGGCAGCGGGATTGCCGGTCTCTCGGCCGCGTGGCTTCTTAGCAAGCGCCACCATGTCACCTTATATGAGAGCGCCTGGCGCCCCGGAGGACACAGCAACACGGTCGAAGTGGACGGCATTCCGGTCGATACCGGGTTCATTGTCTATAATGAGAATACCTATCCCAATCTGACAGCCCTGTTTGCTCACCTTGAAGTGCCCACCAAAGCATCGGAGATGAGTTTTGCCGTGTCATTGGATAATGGTGCCATTGAATACGCCGGCACCGGCCTGAATGGCTTGTTCGCTCAGCGGACGAATGTGTTGCGGCCGCGCTTCTGGTCAATGCTGCGGGATGTGCGCCGGTTCTACCGGGACGCGCCACAGCATGCCCGCACCCTGACGGCGGATGTCACGCTGGGCGAATTTCTCGATATGCATGGGTATGGGCAGGCGTTTCAGAACGATCACCTGCTGCCGATGGCGGCGGCGATCTGGTCCGCTTCGGCGCAGACCCTGCGCGCCTACCCGGCGCTTCACTTTATCCGGTTTTGCGACAACCACGGCTTGTTGAAGTTCACCGGCCGCCCGGTATGGCGCACTGTGGATGGGGGCAGCCGGGAATACGTCAAGACGCTTGTGAGTGGCATTCAGGAACGATGGTTCGGCAGGGCCGCGCGGTCGATTCGCCGAAACGGGGACTCCGTCTCCATAAGCACCGGCGATGGAGCGGCACGCAGTTTCGACCATGTGGTACTTGCCTGCCATGCGGATCAGGCATTGGCCCTGCTCGACCACCCGACCGAGAAGGAAAGCAACGTGTTGGGCGCATTCCGCTATACTGAAAATCGAGCGGTGCTGCACGGCGATGTTGCGCTGATGCCGAAGCGGCGGCGGGTCTGGGCAAGCTGGAACTACCTGGGGGCGAGGAATAACCCGGACCTGAACGTGACTTACTGGATGAACCGGTTGCAGGGACTGCCGGGCGCGCCGCCGCTGTTCCTGACCCTCAATCCGTCCACCGAACCACGTACGATCCTGCACGAGGAAATTTACCACCATCCAGCGTTCGATACGGCCGCAATGCAGGCCCGGGAAAACCTGTGGCCGTTGCAAGGCAGTCACCGCACATGGTTCTGCGGCGCATACTTTGGTTCGGGGTTCCACGAGGACGGCTTGCAATCGGGCCTTGCCGTCGCCGAACAACTGGGTGGCGTCCGGCGCCCCTGGACGGTGCCGAACGAAAACGGCCGGATTGTAATCACCGCCGTCCCGGAGATGGTGGCATGACCTCGGCGCTGTATTGCGGACTGGTGGTGCATCAGCGATTCAAACCTCGGCGGCACCGGCTGCGCTATCGCCTGGACCAGATCCTGTTCGACCTGGACGCCATGCCCGCTTTGCGATTGTTTTCGCATAACAGGTTTAATCTGGTCAGTTTCCAGGACCGGGACCACCTGGACGGTTCGGGTTCCGATTTGCGGGTTCAGGTTCGGCAAGCCCTGACCGAGGCCGGCCTGCAACCCGATGGCGGCCCAATCCGGCTGCTGTGCATGCCGCGCATCCTGGGACACGCATTCAACCCCATCAGCGTGTTCTTCTGCCATCGCCGCGACAACAGCCTGATGGCGCTGCTGTATGAAGTGAACAACACGTTCGGGCAGCGCCATACGTATTTGATCCCGGTCGAGAACCCGCACGCGACCGCCATCCGCCAGCATTGCGACAAAGCGTTCTACGTCTCCCCGTTCATGCGCATGGAGATGTCTTATGCCTTTCGCGTCGTTCCGCCGGGGGAAACCACGGCCGTTGTCGTGCATGGCGACGATGCGGACGGCCGCGTCATCACCGCCGCATTCGCGGGCCGGCGGCGAAACCTGACCGACTCCGCCCTTCTGGGGATGCTGCTGCGGCACGGGCTGCTTAGTCTGAAGGTGCTGGGCGCGATCCATTGGGAGGCGGCGAAACTGTGGCTCAAGGGGTTGCGCATCCAGCCACGGCCACCCCCGCCCGAACATGCCGTGACGATCGTTTCCACCCAACGGGGCTAAGCCATGTCCGATCTTCCGCTGAATGTCTGTCTTTCGCGTAACGCCGCTTCGCTCGATCAGGATTGGCTCACCCGGCAACTGTCGCATGTGTTGCTGTCGCGTATCCATGATGGCCGTCTGACGATCGTCACCCCGGGAGGACTGCGGCTGTCGCACGGTACCAGCGACGGGCCGGAAGGCGTGATCGTCCTGCACAACTGGCGCGCGCTGCGGCGGCTGGTGACCAGGGGCGATATCGCGCTTGCGGAAGCGTTCATCGACGGCGACTGGGATAGTCCCGATCTGCCGGCGCTGATCGAAGTCGCGGCGCGCAACATGCCGACGCTGAGTAAAACCTTCGACGCCAACTGGCTGCAACGGCTGCGCAACCGCTTCTCGCACCGGCTGAACGCCAATACAAAGCGCGGCAGCAAGCGGAATATCCAGCATCACTACGATCTGGGAAATACCTTCTACCGCACCTGGCTGGATACCGGCATGAGCTATTCTTCCGCGATCTATACAAGCGCGGAACAGACACTGGAAGACGCACAGGTTACCAAACAACAGCGCGCCATGGAGCTGATGCAGACTCGGCCGGGGCAGCGCGTGCTGGAGATCGGTTGCGGCTGGGGCGGGTTGGCGGAACACCTGATGGGGAAGGCCGGCTGCCACGTTACCGGCGTGACCCTTTCGCCCGCCCAACTCGACTATGCGCGGCAGCGGCTTGATACTGCGGAGCTTTGCGGAGACAAAACGGGACTGGCTGGCCCGGGTGGGCGGCCGTTCAGGTCCATGGTTGGGGAGGGCGACGATGCTGCATCTGACGCGGCGACGATCCCGCGCCGCCCTGGCGCCGAAGCGACGATCCCGCGCCGCCCTGGCGCCGACCTGCGTCTTCAGGATTACCGCGATGTTGCCGGGCGCTTCGACCGGATCGTTTCCATTGAAATGATGGAGGCAGTGGGGGAGGCATACTGGCCCAGCTATTTCGCGACGTTGCGGGACCGGTTGCACGCCGGCGGTCTGGCGGTGATCCAGGCGATCACCATCGCTGAAGATAAATTCGACGGCTATCGGCGCTGCACCGATTTCATCCAGCACTATATCTTCCCCGGCGGCATGTTGCCAACCGTCGCTGAAATTCGGCGGCAAACCGAGAAATCCGGGCTGCAACTGGTATCGATGGAAACGTTCGGCGACAGCTACGCCCGCACCCTGGCCGAATGGCGCACCCGCTTCCATGCCGCATGGCCGGAGATTGAGCGTTTGGGGTTCGACACGCGGTTTCGCCGCATGTGGGACTACTATCTTGCCTACTGCGAGGGCGGCTTTCGCGCCGGCACGATCGACGTGGGGCTGTACGTCCTCGCTAAACCCTTATGATCCGGCGCCGGTTGCTGCTGGGTGGGTTGGCCGCCGTTCCAGTTGCCGCGGCCAGGGCGGCTTTGCCAATTCCAGCCGGGGATCGGCTGGCTTTCCACATCATTCGGAATGGCAGCACGATCGGGGAGCACACGGTGACCTTCTCCCGCACCGGAGACGCGCTTACGGTTGCCGTCGCGGCCGACATTGTCATCGGGTTTGGGCCGATTGCGTTTTTTCGTTACAAACACAGAGCGGTTGTGGTTTCGGAGGGGGATCGGGTGGTGTCGATCGATGCGGTGACCGATCACGATGGAAGCCCGCAGCGTATGGCCGCGCGACGTAACGAACGCGGGCTGGTGGTGCAAGGGTCGAAGGCGGCTGAGTATCTCGCCCCGCCCCATACGATGCCGGGAACTCATTGGGATCGGGCCATGTTGGACGGGCCGTTCATCAATACAGAGGACGGACGTCTGATGCGGCCGACTGTTTCCCTGGTTGGGACGGAACGCGTCGATGTCACCGGCGGGTCGGTGAAGGCACAGCATTACGCGCTACGGGGCGATGCCGATTTGGACACATTTTATGACCTGACGCCAAGCTGGGTGAGTTTGCGCTTTACCGCCAAGGATGGGTCGGAAATTCGCTACTTTCGGGCTTAGGTTGAGGGTTAGACCGGGATAGAGCTTTACGCGTGTCGTTTGACGCTGCCTTCTCCGCCTCAATCGGCTTGGTTGCCGGAGTGATTGCGCAGAAGTTTTGGGGTTTGAGCCAGGCAGTTCTGGGATAACTTTACGGCAGGCAAGGCAGCAGGTTTTGCACAGAGGCAGAAAAAGGCCGTCTGAGGCCGCTGAGTAGAAGATTTTGGCGCTGTGCGCGACGCGTTGCCGGAAACCGGGGCAACCAGACACTGGGGCGACCATTTTCGGCTATCGTCCATCTTGCCCCGTACGATTGCCGAATCACGCATCATACCAACGGCCTAATGTTTTGACCGTTCGGCCCCTTCTCGTCATGGCAGGCGAAGCAGGCTGTGTGAAAACTCTCGCCCGCGCTTTTGGCGGAGAATGGTTTTCTCCGGCGGCTCCTCTCCGTCATGGCGGGCGAAGGCCCGTCATCCACGCCTTGC
>JANXLQ010000132.1 GCA_025355085.1 Rhodopila sp. | reverse complement strand
TAGAAAAGGCGCAGATGGTAGGCATTCTCCTGCCGTGACGGGATTGGGTCGTCGCGACGACAGGGGCATGCCAGAGAAAAATATTCTCCAACGCAAATTTGGGCGGGAGTTTTCGCACAGCCTGCCAAGCCCGGCCATGACGGGGTCGATAAAGCCGCGTCCAGGGAAAAATATTTTCTGCCGACCGCTCAAGTTGATGCCTGTGCGGACAAGCCGGGCCATGACGGGAGCAAGCCGGGCCATTGCGAAAGAGCGTGTCAGCGCCGACCCGACCGGGAATTACAAGGAAAGTTATTACACCGCATTCTCTGGTGATCGGGTTTTCAAACAGTCTGACCAGACCGGCCATGATGATAAAAGAGAGTGCTTTGGTCTCCCCGACGCTTATTCCGATGCCGACGGGGCGCGTCCCGGCCATCTCCGCACGAACGGTGGAAGCGCGGATGGCCGGAACCGGCCCGGCCGAGGCAGTTATTAGCTGTTCGGCTCTGATGGTCGTTATTCGCCCTGTCCCGGCCGGCAGCCGGCCGGCCGTCCATTCTCGGCAGGCTGACGCGGCCCCGGACAAATCCTTATCCGGCGTTCGGCCGCAGTGTCTTAACCACCTGGTCGGTCGGCAGATAATCCGCTCCGTTGGCATACCGCCAATCGACCATCCCACCCTTGCCGTTTTTCACAGCGGTCTTGCCGACAAACGTGCCGAGCGTGCCCTGGTGATCCAGGCTCCGATAGGCGGCGGGCCCGAAGGGGGTGTCGAACGTCACTCCGCTAAAGCCGTCTATCAGTTTATCGGCATCTAGCGCACCAGCCCTGGCGATCCCGGCGGCGATGGATTGGATCAAGGTGTAGCCTACCACCGAACCCATCCCCGGCACTTTGTCGAATCGCGCCTTGTAGGCTGCGATGAAGGCTTGGTTGGCTTTAGTTTCGACTTGTTCCTGCGGATAGCCGGTGACAATCCAGCCGGCCGGCGTCTCATCGCCCAAAGGCTCCAGGTATTCCGGTTCGCCGGTCAGAACCGAGACGACCGAACGATTCTCAAACAGGCCGCGCGTGTTTCCCTGGCGGACAAAGTTGGTCAGATCCGGGCCGAACGTAACGTTCAGAATCGCGTCCGGCCTAGCCTCTGCCAGAGCGGCGGCGGTCGCACCGGCGTCGATTTTCCCCAGTGCCGGCCATTGCTCGCCAACGAACTCGACGTCGGGTCGCTTGGCGGTCAACAGCGCCTTGAACCATTTGACCGCAGACAGGCCGTATTCGTAATTCGGTGCAACCGTGACCCAGCGCCTGGCCGGCAGCTTCGCCGCTTCTTCCACCAGCATTGCGGCCTGCATGTAGGTGGATGGGCGCAGCCGGAAGCAATACCGATTGCCCTTTTCCCACACCAACGCGTCCGACAGCGGCTCTCCGGCCACATACAGGCATTTCCGTTGCGCGGCGAAGTCGGACAACGCGAGGCCGACGTTCGATAAATACCCCCCGGCCAGGATGTCCACCTTCTGCTCGTCAAGCAATTCGCCCGCCAACCGGATCGTATCCTGTGGCTTCCCGGCGTCGTCGCGGCTGATGACCTCCAGCTTGCGGCCCAGAATACCGCCGCGCGCGTTGATCTCATCGGTCGCGAGCTGCCAGCCGTTGCGATAGGGCAGCGTGAAGGATGGAATGGCGGAGTAGGAGTTGATCTCGCCAATGCGGATTGGCGCCTGTTGAGCTCGCACCACGACGGGTGCGGCCATTACGGCGGTGGTTCCCAACAGTGTGCGGCGCGTGAGCATGAAAGGGTTCCTGAACGGTCTGCATGTGCTTATGGGCGCGAACTGTTTCGCGCAAGATGCCGGCCGGGGCGGCAGCGGTTCTCATTTTGGCAAAGCGGCGATTGCGCACCCGCCTCGTCATGGTGCGCGAAGGCGCACCATGACGAGGCGGGTGACTGCCGCCAGGGCATGACGGTGATTGGGCAGTTTAGGTCTTCTCGATATTCCAAAACACCGCCGACGGGCCTTTTGAAATACCGCGCACGGTGTCACGCCACGCCGACGTTTGGAGATAACGGCCGAGCGGGATGAAGGGCAGGAATTTGAAGGCTTCCAGTTGGTATTCGGTTTCCAGTCTCGTCTGTTCCACCGGGTCGGTGGTTTCCAGCCAGGAGCCGTAGATTTGCTCCATGCGGGCATCCTCGGGCCAGCCAAACCAGCCTTTCTTGCCGTCGCCACGGATAAACGCCGCCAGCAACGGGTCGCGATAGTCGGGCACCGGCACGACGGTGCAGAAGATCGACCAGCCGCCGCGTTCCAACGGCTCCCGGCTGGTGCGGCGCGATTGAACCGTGGCCCAGTCCATCGCCTGATCGTCGATGTTGAAACCGCATTCCGACAGCATCTGAGACACGACCGATGTGGTCGGATTGTAATAGGTATGGTCGGTGGGGTGCAGCAGGACTAACCGCTCGTTCTTATAACCGGCTTTGTCCAGCATCGCCTTCACCTGCTGCGGCGTATGGCGGGTGCGGATGGCTTCCATGCCGGCCTCGTCCACCTCTGGTTTGCCCGATTGCAGAAAACCGATCGGTGCGATGCTATTGCCCGGATCGCCGCCCATAACCGCGGCCATCACCTCTCGCTGATCTACCGCTGCCAACATAGCTTGGCGAATTGCCGGGTTGCTGGTCGGGTATTGCGTGTGGTTCGGTCGCATGAACAGGATCTGGCCGTACGCATCCAGATTGCCGGTAACAACGCCGCGAGTCTTTTTTAGCAGCGGAATCAAGTCGGGCAGGGGGATTTCCAGCCAATCCACCTCGCCGGTGATCAGGGCGTTGGCGGCGGTCTGGCCGTCCGGGATCATCTTCCATTCCACCCGATCCAACAGCACGCGATGGCCGCCGGCGGTGTAGCTGGATGGTTCGTCACGCGGCACATAGCGGTCGAATTTTGCGAACGCGGCGTGGCTGGCAAGGACATGCTCGCCGGCCAGCCACCGGAACGGTCCACTGCCCACCACTTCGGGGATTTGCTTGAACGGATCGGTCTTTGCCAATCGCTCCGGCATCATGACCGGAGGAATGATGAACTGGGATAGCAACATACGCAGATGTGGATAAGGCTTGTTCAAGCGCAGCACGAAGGTGCGGTCGTCGATGGTTTCGATGGCATCCAGCCTGGCCTCCAAAGCGCCACCGGCCGGATTGCGTTTCATCCACCGCTTGAGGGAGGCGACGCAGTCTCGCGCAAGCACCTTCTCGCCGTCATGCCACCATAGGTTTTCCCGAAGCTTAAGAGTCCAGCGCCTGGCGCCGTCTTCCATAGAATCGGACTCGACCATTTGCGGATGGGCGTTCATCGCCTCGTCGCGGCCATAAAGCTGGTCGAACACCATATAGCTCATGTTTCGCGTGATCTGCGAACTGCTCCACACCGGGTCGATGCTGTTGAGTGCCACCTGAGGGATCATCGTTAATGTCTGAGCTCGCCCGGCAAGCGACGGACGCGCCAGCGAAGAAACGACGGCACCAGCCAGAAGACTGCGTCTTTTCATGGTTTTTTCCATTTTGAAGCAGGCTACCCGTCCGAAGGATGGGAAGTCGATAGCTGGGCCGCATTGGCATCGCGTACCTCTGCCTCGATTGCGTCCAGCAGCCGAATCGCAAAATACCGGGGAACGCCAGTCGTTATAAAAACAATACGCGTCCTTTCATCCCCGCTCGGCCACCGATCGAGAAAATCAGGCGGGCTGATGACGTGCCGAACACCATGAATCACCGCGGGCCGCCCCGGCATTTCTTCGATCGCCACAAGACCTTTCAGGCGTAACAGGCCCGTTCCGCAATGTTCCGCGATGGCTTGCAGAAGCAACGTCAGCGCCAGAGCCGGCATAGGCCGGTCTCGCACGACCGTGAACGTATCAATACCGATATGGACTGGCCGGCGCGGGGTGCGCGTAAGCCGAGCGGTTAGTGCTGTTATGGATGGGGGGCCAAATAAATCCGACGGGTCGGCCTCGATCGTTCCCATGCGTGGGGCGCCGGGATTTAACGCATCGATGTCGGCAATCAACCGATCCGAGATTGGATTCAAATCCGACTTGCTAATGAGTATCCGGTCCGCAAGGGCGACCTGATGTTGGGCTTCGACGTAATCCCGCAAGGTAGCCTCGCCATGAATCGTATCTACTAACGTCACGATGAAGGGGGTTTGATGTGTCGCTGCAATACGGTCGTCGGTCATCATGCTCTGCAAGACCGGCGCCGGATCGGATAGACCGGATGTCTCGATCAGAACACGCTCATAATCCGCTGTCCCGGCCGACCGGCGTGCCCAAAGATCCATTAACGTGTTGGCAAGGTCGGTCTGAACCGCGCAGCACAGGCATCCGGTGTTCAACGTCAGCACCTGATCGTCGCTGCTCGCGATCAGATCGTGATCAAGTCCGATTTCGCCGAATTCGTTGACGATCACCGCCGTTCGTCCAAACGCCGGGTCTCGCAGGATACGGCTTATCAGGGTCGTCTTGCCGCTTCCCAGAAATCCCGTAACGACCGTGACCGGGATCAAGCGTTGGGCACCGCAACTGCGGGAGGATTCAATCCCAGTTGCCGAGCCGTGTCGCAAATCGCCGCCCAGGTTTCGACCTGTAGCGGTATGCCGTTGCGTCGCCGCTCCTCCCGTGTGCGGGTCTCTGGCTCACCGGGTATAAGAACCTCGCCGCCGGCTTCGGCCGGACGGGACGCCTTCACGTAATGCGCATATTCATGCACCGCATCGGAAAACCCACCGGTCCCGAAACTACCGGGCGACAGATAGATGGACAGCATCCCGTTGGCGATGCGGCCACGCTTGCCGCCTGGAATCGGACCCGAGGTTCCGCCACCCGTTAGGCAACCGGCCAGCAACTCGCACATAAAAGCCAGGCCCGAACCCTTATGATCGCCGAACGGCCGCAACGCACCTTCGCCGTTCGCCGAATTCCGGACATGGGTGCCTTCGATCGGTCCATACAGAGTGCGCGGGTCGGACGATAACGCCCCGTTGGGTTCGATCAGGGCGCCATGCGGCACCGGCTTGCCGCCGTTGGATGCGACCAGAACCTTGCCTTCCGCGACGAGCGATGTCGCGAAATCCAGGATGATCGGCCCCTTGCCGGTCGGCACCCCGATGCAAATTGGATTGGTCGAAAACCGCCGGTCCACGCCGCCATAGGGTGCCACCAGCTCGCCCGCCTGGACGTTAACGAAGTGGATCGAGATCAACCCGGCCTCCGCCGCCCGCTCTCCCCAGTCGCCGATGCGCCCGATGTGGCCGGAGTTGCGCAAACCGATCGCCGCCATGCCGGCCTGCTTCGCCTTGGCGATGCCGAAATCGACGGCCAGCGGTCCGATCGTCTGGCCGAAACCATAGTTGCCATCAAGCGTCGCCTGAGTGGGCGTTTCATGGACCACCGTCAGCGTTTGGCCGGGCCGGACTTTGCCTTCCTGAAGCCAGAGAATGTAGCGCGGTGTGCGGATTACGCCGTGACTGTCATGGCCTGTCAGGTTCGCCGACAGCAGGTGATGGGCGACCTGGGCGGCCTCTGGCTGTTCGCAACCGGCGGCGGTAAAAATGTCGGCGATGAATTCGAGCAGGACATTCGTCGGAACGGTTGTGGTTTGGTATGCCATGATGCGGTCCTCGAATATCCTGCTTGAACCGTCTCTTTTAGACCACCTTGCCGGTATCTGCGTCCATCAGGTGCATCTGGTTCAGATCGGCCGTGAGTGGCATCATCTCTCCCGGTGCCGCATGTGTCGCCGGATCGACTCTGGCGCAGATTGCCGCGCCATCGACGAAGTAATGGACCATGGTTTCCATGCCCATCGGCTCTACCACATCGACCAGCATATCGACCCGGCTCCAGCCTGGTTTGCCCTGCTCATGATACTCGAAAAGATGTTCCGGGCGTAGGCCCAGCACCATGTTCTTGCCTTTGAATTTGCCGTAGCGATCAAGCCGGGCGGGGGGAATCGGCACGGTGATCGAATCGCTTACCCGAACATCCAAACCGCCGTTCGCCCCATCCTGCACGCGGCACGGCATGAAATTCATCGCAGGCGAACCAATGAAGCCGGCGACAAAGCGGGTTGCCGGATGGTGATACAGATCGTTCGGGGTGCCTACCTGCTCGATGATGCCGTGGTTCATCACCACCACGCGGTCGGCCAGGGTCATAGCCTCTATCTGATCGTGCGTGACATAGACGGTTGTGGTGCGAACGGTCTGATGGACCTTCTTGATTTCGGTCCGCATCTGCACACGCAGCTTGGCGTCCAAATTTGAAAGCGGCTCATCGAACAGGAACACCTTCGGGTTCCGCACAATCGCTCGGCCCATCGCCACGCGCTGCCGTTGCCCACCGGACAGGGCCCGCGGCTTGCGCTCCAGTAATGGCACGATATCGAGGATACGGGCGGCGTCATCGACCCGGCGCTTGATTTCGTCCTTGGGAAACTTCCGCAGTTTCAGGCCGAACGCCATATTGTCGAACACGCTCATGTGTGGATACAGCGCGTAGTTCTGGAACACCATCGCGATATCGCGGTCGCGGGGAGGCACGTCGTTGACCACGTCGCCGTCGATCCAGATCTCACCCGAGGTGATTTCTTCCAGGCCGGCGATCATGCGCAAGGTCGTCGATTTGCCGCAGCCGGATGGGCCGACCAGCACGACGAACTCATGATCGGCGATGTCCAGGTCGATACCTTTCACCGCTAGGACGCCGCCATCATATTCCTTGACGACTTTGCGGACGGACACTTCAGCCATGGTTATTCCGTTTCCTTGCTTAGGGTTCATGGCCGGGTTCAACCCCGGCCACCTATTATTTTTGTAGAATTAGCCCTTGGTCGAGCCGGCGGTGAGGCCAGCTACATAGTAGTCCATCAGGAACGCATAGATCACGATCGGGGGCAGGGAGGCCAGAAGGCAGGCCGCCATGATCTTACCCCACTGAAACACGTCGCCGCGGATCAGGTCGGAGATGATGCCGACCGTCAGCACCATCTGGTTGGACGTGTAGAGATAGGCCAGGGGATAAAGAAACGCACCCCAGGATACGGTGAACGCGAAGATGGTCGCCGCGATGATGCCGGGCATCGCCACCGGAATGAAAATCTTCCACAGCATCTGTAGGTAGCCCGCACCGTCGATCAATGCGGCCTCATCCAGTTCCCTCGGGATCGAACTGAAATAGCCGATCATGATCCAGGTGCAGAAGGGCACCGCCAGCGTCGGATACAGCAGTACCAGGCACCAGAAGTTGTTGATCAGCCCAAGGCTGCCGATGATCTGGAACAGCGGGATGAACAGCAGGGACGGAGGAACAAGGTACGTCAGGAACACGCCGGTCGAGAGCGTCTGGCTACCCCAGAACCCCATGCGCGACAGGCTGAACGCCGCCAAAATGGAGATCACCATCGATACCGAAACCGTCAGCAGGGTCACGATGATGGAGTTCATGTAATACCGCTGAAAATTCGGATACGTGATCAGGTACCAGAAATTCTCCAGCGTCGGGTGCTGCACCAGCCACGGGCTGCCGGTTTGGGCCGATATTTCCGCAGACGATTTCAGGCTGGTCATCAACGTGTAGAACGGCGGCACCAGGAACATGACGACAAACACTGACAGAGCGGCATAGCTGCCCCACAGCGCCCACAGCCTTTGCCGGTGAAGGCTGTTCTTCCGATGCGCCGCGACGGCGTTACGGCGTTCGGCAACAGACGTGCTCATGCCGCGATCTCCTTGGTGCGCTGGGTTACGCCGCGCAGCACAAAGAAGGCTGCGAACGCCAAAATCGGGAACATGAACAGGCTATCAGCCGCCCCCAGCGGGATGTCGCCCGACTGAATGCCAACCTGGAAGGCATAGGTCGCGAACACATGGGTCATGTCCTGCGGGCCGCCGGCAGTCAGGATGCGAACGATATCGAAGTCGGCGAAGGTGGTGATCAGGCTAAACAGCACGGTGATGGAGATGATGTTACGCATCATCGGCAGGGTGACATAGAACAGCTTCTGCAGGCCATGCGCACCGTCGATCGCCGCCGCTTCATACAGTTGCTCGGGTACCGACTTCAGGGCCGCGAGATACATGATCATGAAGAAAGGCGTGCCGAACCATACGTTCACCGCGATGGTGCAGAACCGGGCGATCCAGCCAACACCAAGCCAAGGGACATTTGCGAAGCCGAATTGATTGAGCACCCAGTTGAACGCCGAGTAGGACGGATCGAACATCCACCACCAGGTCAGGGTCGAGAGCGCCAGGGGGATCACCCACGGCACCAGCAGCAGGCCGCGCCAGATCTTCTGGTTCTTGCCCGGGATGTTGTGCATCAGGTGGGCCAGAACGAACCCGATCAGGGCCTTCAACACCACCGAGGTGACGGCGAACAGGCAGCTTTGGAAGATGACAAGTTGGAAGGTGTGGCGCTTCAGCAGGAACTGGAAGTTACCCAGCCCGACGAACGCGGTCATCTTCTTGTTCAGCATACTTAAATAGATGGCGTAGAATGCCGGGTAGATGACAAAGCCCGCGATCAAAAGGATAAGCGGCAGACACAGCAGAAACCCCGTGGTCGATCGCCGTTGGGCGAATTTTTGCATGGTGGTTTTCCGTCCCGTAGATTGCCGGGGTGCCGTAACCCCGATCGAGACGCTCGCGCCGTCTGCCATTCTCTTTTTACCTCCCAGAGCCCATCCTAACCGATATAACCAGTCATTGCCGGTTACTCGCAATCAGGTCAGCGGGCGTGATCACGCTACTCGTAAACGGACATGGTCCGCAGTTTCAGATCAATTTCTATGTGGCGCTAACGCGCACCCATTGACCCGTCTCCCCGTCGCGAGGGCTTATCCCCCGATCTTATTTTGGCACTTTCTGTTGCCCGGTTTTACCACCCTGTCAATACGCCAGTGCGGCATCCAGCACGGCATGGTGACGCTAACCTTTGCGGCGGCGCCGTGCAACGCCACTTACGCCCGGGCTGCATTTTTATGGTGTACGATGCCACTTGTTTGACGGGATCGGCGTCTCGACACGGCCACCAACCCCGATCCCGTCTGGATCGGCGGGTGAAGCCTTCCAACGCCTCCTGCGCCCAATCCAGGGCGGCCTGATCGATTGCCCATTCTAAGGTTGGGCGGCCATTGCCGGGACGGTGCCGCACCTACAGGCCTAAAATCCAAACCGCTCCAGCAACGCCAAAGTCCGTGTTGGCATCCTCGGCTTAACCGCCACGAACGCGCGTAAATCCGCCGGATGATCGATATCCAGCCCAATCCCCGGCAACCGCACAATCGTCGGCTCGATCCCATGCGCCCGCGCCGCCATCAGATGCGGAAAGTAACTATTGTCGCCAAACCGCAGCGGCACCGCAAACGGCGGCGCGCACAGCACCGCGTTCGACCCAAGCTCATCATGCGCCGGCACGATGGTGAACGACGGAGCCGCCAGACAAGACGAAACCACCGCATCGATCTCCGCCGAAGTAACCCGAGGGATATCCCCCGGCACCGTCAGCAGCGCCCCCTTACCCTCGGCCACTAACACCCGAGCCATCCCGTTCACTGCGCCGGTATGCCCGTCCAGCGCGCCCTCGGTCACAACGCGCGCGCCGTACCGAGCGGCCAAATCCGAAGCCACCGGATCGATCGTATTGACCAAAATCCCAGCCAACCGGGTCGCTCCGGCCAACGCCGCCAGCACGTCCTCCAGCATCGTCGCCGCCAGCACCTCCCGTTGCACCGGGGTCAGGATCGATCCGGTCCGCGACTTCGCCCCGGTAAACGCCTTGACCGGCACGCACGCCCACACATCGGCCAAAGGCCCGGCGCCGATCATTGGCCGCCGCGATGCCGCAGGCCGCGCATTTCGCGCCGCCGCAAAGTCGCTGCCGCCTCGACAACGATCCGGGCCAGCGCCTCGCGATCCTCCATCGTCGTCATCAGCGTCTGCGCCAGCGTGACCCTGGCATCGATCGAGACCACCTCGGACATATCCGCATGGTCGATGACATACCCATCCAGCAGATCGGCGTACCGTTGCGCGACCGTACCGGCAGACGGATCTAACCCCAGCTCCGTCATCATCTTAGCCGTCGGCCCCTTCACCGCTCGGCCTGCAATAATAGGCGAAACCGCGATGATCGGCGCCTTGCACGCCGTCAACGCCTGCCGCACGCCGGGGATAGCCAGGATCGGCTCGACACTGATGAACGGGTTGGACGGACAGATCACCACCGCCTCCAACGACGGATCGGACAGCGCCGCGATGAACGTCGGATGCGCCCGCGCCGCCCCGGCACCCTGGAACTGCAACTGAGAAACGACCGGCTCGCACCGCCGATGCACAAAATATTCCTGGAAATCCAACCACCCGAGTTCGGTCAACAACCGCGTCCGCACCGGATCGTCCGTCATCGGCACGACCGCCGGCCCAACGCCCATGCGCCGGCACAGATCGGCGGTAACAGCGGACAGGCTTTCGCCAAGACGAAGCCGGCGCGTCCGTTCCACATGCAACGCCAGATCGCGATCGCCCAGACGGAACCAGGTGTCGCCGCCCAGCGCCTCCATCGTTTCCATGAACGACCAGGTTTCGTCGTGCCGTCCCCAGCCGACTTCCCGATTAGCCAGCCCGGACAGCGTATAGGCGACCGTATCGATGTCGGGCGAAATCGACAGACCCAGATGCTCAAAATCATCGCCGGTGTTGACGACGACCAGCAGGTTCTCAGGCGGCATGATACGCGACAGACCGAGGGCCAGCTTCGCGCCCCCTACTCCACCGGACAAGGCGATAATCACTGGAAAAGATCCTCTTCAGGCGGGCGTATCACGTCCGCCACCGGCAAATTCGGTGCGTGCCATGTCAGGCCGCGCACGACAACAACGGGTTGGGCTTCGGCTGCCTGACCCTGCAACAACGACGCGGCGGCGGCAATCTCATCCGCGAATCCGATGATGCTGACTTCCAGGATGCGGCCGAACAGATCCGGTTGGCCGCGCAGATCGATCACGGACGGTATCCCAGCCGCCCCGATCGCCACGCCGGCAGTGCCGCGGCGCCACGGACGGCCGAAGCTGTCGCTGATCACCACGCCGACATCCGCATGTATGGCCAGCGCGGACCGGATCGCCTCGGCCGACCCGTCCGGGTCGAGCGGCAGCAGCAAAGCGCGGTGGCGTCCGTCCGCCTCCGCCACATTGGACTGGTCAACACCGGCGTTGGCCATCACGAACCCAAGCCGGTGTTGCATAATCATAAGGTTTGGACGGCTGCGGACCACTTTCACCGAATCCGATAGCACGACCTCGACGATACGCGGGTCCTTGCCAACCTCGGCCGCCAGTTTCAATGCCTCGGCCGACGGCACGACATCGGCCAGATCGACCGTCCGTCCCTCGGCCTTTGAAACAATTTTCTGTGCGATCACCACAACGTCGCGGTCCTGCAGAACCTGCCCGGCACGCTCCAGGCCAGCCAAAATCATCGCCGGCAGATCGTCGCCAGCCTGCACCATCGGCAGACCGGGGATCGCAAAAAGCTCCAAACGAGCGGTCACGGTCCCACCGTCATGGTGTGCGAAGGCCCATAGGCATCAGGATAAGCTTTGCGAGAGGCAGGATTTTCTCCGTTGTCATGGCCGGGCTTGGCCCGGCCACCCACGACTTGCGGTGTTGCAGCCAGAAAAGTCGTGGGTGGCCGTGTCAAGCCCGGCCATGACAGGAACAGTATGGTGTACTCCCGGGGGAAAATTTTCTCGTCGCGATCGTCATCCTGCTGCCAATGGGGCGGAGGTCCGCCATCCACGCCTTTGTCCGGCCCACAGACGCAAGGCGTGGATGGTGAGCCTTCGCCCACAAAGATGGCGTAAGGCGTCATGGCCGAGTCAGGCAGCATCGACCCGTCATCCGAACTGTTTGCGCAGCTTCGGCAACACCAGTTCGCTGTAGATTTTCAAAAACCGAGCCTGATCGTTGCCGGGGGCATGGAACACGAGGTGGCGAAAACCCATGTCGATATACGGCTTGATCTTCTCGATATGCTCATCCGGGTCCGATGAGACGATCCACCTGCTGGCCACCCGCTCAATCGGCAGAGCATCGGCCAGACGCTCCATTTCCTTCGGATCATGCACCGTCATTTTTTCTTCCGGGGTCAGCGCCAGCGCCGCCCAGATCCGCGTATCGTCCAGCGCCCGCTGCTTGTCGGTGTCGAACGAGACCTTCATCTCGATCATCCGGTCGAAGTCCGGCTTCGGCTTGGACGATAGTGCCAGACCTTCAACGACGTTCGGCAACAGGGTTTCGGTGTAAAGATCCCGCTTCTTGCCGCTGGTGCAGATGAAGCCATCCGCCATCCGCCCTGCGTACTTCGCCACCTGAGGCCCCGCCCCGGCGACATAAATCGGCAGAAATGCGCCCGGCTTGTCGTAAATCGTGGCGCCCTGTGTCTTATAATATTCACCCTGAAACGTCACGTTGTCCTCGGCCCACAGCTTGCGGATCAGACTGACCGCTTCCCGCAGCCTCGCGAAACGTTCCTTCATTTCGGGCCACACCATGCCGGTGGAGGGAACCTCGTTCAGACCCTCGCCGGTGCCGACGCCCAGGATCACACGGCCGGGGAACATCGAACCCAGCGTGCCGAAAACCTGGGCAACCACCGACGGATGATACCGAAAGGTCGGCGTCAGAACCGATGTGCCCATGACGATCCGTTGCGTGCTGGCGCCCAGCGCGCCCATCCAGGCCAACGCCGACGGCGCGTGCCCGCCGGTGTGCTTCCAAGGTTGAAAATGGTCGCTTACAAAAACGGAGTCGAACCCCGCCTTCTCGGCCGCAACCGAGAAATCCAACAACATTCTGGGGGCGAATTGCTCCGCCGACGCTTTGTACCCGAGCTTCAAGGTCATGGACCAGTTTCCTTCAGTTGTGCCCACGCTACCGCCGACCCGGCGTCGCGGCAATCCGCGCCCGGCAGACGGCTGGTGTGCAAGTCATCTTCGCACGCGGTGACGCTATTTTAGGCGGTCGGCAGCGAAACCTCTGCCTCCGCCGCGTGCTGGCCGCCGATATCCGTGGGAAGACTCTAATGCTGCGCTGCGGCATGAGGTTTGCATGTAGCAAGTGCCATGAGCAGCAGGAAGCCAATCTCGTGAAAATTCTGCTGGCCGATGACGACGCGGAACGCGCCGGCGCTGTCGCGCGCATTCTTGCCGCGGACGCAGGGCTGATTGTTGTCCGCCTCAAAACCGGCGAATCGTTGGCCGGCGCGGTGACATCTGTCGCGCCTGACGTCGTGCTGGTCGATATGGCGCACCCGAATCGAGACATGCTGGACAGCATTCGTCAGGTCGCGGCCATGAACACGCGACCCGTCGTTCTGTTCGTCGATGAGGACGATCCCGCCTTCATGGAGGAAGCCATCGGCGCCGGCGTATCCTCCTACAACGCCATCGGCATACCGCCGCCGGACCTGAAACCAATTTTGCGCGCGGCGGTCGCCATGTTTCGCCGGCACCAGCAAACGCAAGACGACCTGAAGCTAGCGGAAAGCCGCTTACAGGAACGTGTGGCGATCGATCGGGCGAAGGCGTTACTCATCAAACAACGCCGGATGAGCGAACCCGACGCCTACAAACACCTTCGCCGCACTGCCATGAGCAGCGCTCGGAGGATCGTCGATGTCGCAAATGACATCATAAAGGAACTGGAAGGGAGTGGAGGATGAACCAACCGATCCGGATCGCGATATCGAAACGGCCGTGCTTCTCCAAGCCAGGTCGTAGGATATCTTGCGGCGTGTCCGAATTCTGTGCGTCCAGCCCGAGGAATCAGCGGACCTTGATCCAGCGGCCAGCCTGCCTGTGTCAGCGGCCACCGTCATGCCATAAATGACTTATTATAAGGCAATTCTTCCGAAAATTCAATAAAATAACCAAATTTTCCAAAAAACACGTTCGTAATATGCCCAATACGTTTAATAAACGGTCATATTAAGGCTATAAATTAGCCATGTCGATTCACACCATCCGATTAAACGCTATGCATTCACCCGCCTCGGCACTTGGCACGGCTCTTGCTGCATGTGCTAACAGAGTTCGAGAACTCCGCGGACCTGCCCAACGAAGGGCCTGTGCCGGATCCGAAGCGCACAGCGTTTCAAGCCATCGACCGGCATGCCAACGACGGCTTGCCTCGCGAGTGATCTTCTCATGCACAAGGGCTTCCTGAAGGCCGGTCATCTGCCGACCCTGTTTGCCTCTTTCCTCTATTTCGATCTCAGCTTCATGGTTTGGGTATTGCTCGGTCCCTTGGGCGTCTCTATCGCCAAAACCCTGCATCTCGACCCGGCCCACAAGGGCCTGATGGTCGCCACCCCGGTTCTCGCCGGCGCCGTCCTCCGTGTCGTTCTCGGCCTGCTGGTTGGCCGTTACAAGCCGAGGCGCGTCGGCATCGGCGCCCAGATCACCGTCATCGCCGGCCTGATCGCCGCCTGGACGATCGGCATCGATAGTTTTGCCGCCACCCTGGTCCTGGGCTGCGTTCTAGGTCTCGCCGGAGCATCTTTCGCCGTCGCCCTGCCAATGGTCTCGGCATGGTACGGTCCGGAGCATCAGGGCACCGCGATGGGCATCGCCGGAGCCGGCAATTCCGGCACCGTCCTGGCCGCGCTGTTCGCCCCGATGCTGGCCATCGCCTTCGGCTGGCAGACCGTCATCGGGCTGGCGGCAATCCCGCTGATCGTCGTGCTTGGCATTTTCATCGCTGCCGCCAAGGATAGCCCCAACACACCCGCCCCGAAGCCCCTGGCCGCCTACTTCGCGCTACTGAAGGAAGGCGATTGCTGGTGGTTAATGTTCTTCTACAGCGTGACCTTCGGCGGCTTCGTCGGCCTCGCGTCCTCCCTGACCATCTACTTCAATGATGCCTACGGTCTTCCGCCAGTGACGGCTGGATACTGCACCGCCGCGGTCGTCTTCGCCGGGTCCATGGTTCGCCCGATGGGTGGGGCGATCGCCGACCGCGTCGGCGGCGTTCGCGCCCTGGTCGTTCTGTACGCCGTTGCCGCGTGCGCCTTCGCGACGATCTCCACTGGCCTGTCCACCATCTATCTGGCGATGCCCGTCTTCATCGTTGGCATGCTGGCTCTCGGAATGGGCAACGGTTCGGTATTCCAACTCGTGCCGCAACGCTTCAAGCGGGAAATCGGCATCATGACCGGCCTGGTCGGCATGAGCGGCGGTGTCGGCGGGTTCTATCTGGCCTCCAGCCTCGGCTACTCGAAACAGCTTACCGGCAGCTATGGCCCCGGTTTCCTGATGTTCGCCATGCTGGCGGCCCTGGCCCTGGTCGGCATCAGCGGTGTGCGCCGCCGCTGGCAGACGACCTGGGGCGAACTTTACAGCGCAGCACGCATCTAGCAGGAGCCATTGCCATGAACATGATCGCTCCTCGTCGTTCCCGGCTGGTTTTGGTCGGAAACGGGATGGCCGGGGTGCGTGCCCTGGAAGAAATTCTAAGCCGCGCACCGCATGAATTCGCCATCACCGTGTTCGGTGCGGAGCCGCACGGAAACTACAACCGCATCATGCTGTCCCCGGTACTGGCCGGCGAAAAAACGTTCGAGGCGATCACGACCCATCCCGGGTCGTGGTATAAGGAGAACGGCATCGAACTGATCGCCGGAGAACCCGTGGCCGGTATCGACCGCGAGGCAAAGACCGTGACGGGCGAATTCGGCACAACCCGTCCCTACGACGTGTTGCTGCTGGCCACCGGGTCCAACCCGGTGATCATCCCGCTTCCCGGCCATAAACTTCCCGGCGTGATCGGTTTCCGCGACATCGCGGACGTCGAAACCATGCTGGCGGCCAGCAAGTCCGGCACCAGGGCCGTCGTCATCGGCGGCGGTCTCCTCGGCCTCGAAGCCGCCAACGGCCTCGCTCGGAATGGCATGGACACCACCGTCCTGCACATCATGCCGACGCTGATGGAACGCCAACTCGATCCGGTTTCGGCCGGATTGTTGAAGGCGGACCTGGGCAACCGAGGCATCAAGGTCATCACCGAGGCGAATACCAAAATCATCCTCGGCGAAGACCGCGTGGAGGGTGTGCAACTCGCCGGCGGCACGCATTTGCCGGCGAGCATCGTCGTGATGGCGGCGGGCATCCGTCCCAACATCGCGCTGGCCAAAGAAGCCGGCCTGACCTGCGGACGCGGTATCCAGGTCGATGACGCCATGGTCACCAGCGACCCCGCGATCTACGCGGTGGGCGAGTGCGTCGAACATCGCGGCGCATTGTTCGGACTGGTCGCGCCACTGTACGAGATGGCGAAAATCGTCGCCGATCGCATCACCAAAACGGCGGACAGCGACTACATCCCGGCAGTCACCGGCACGCGGTTAAAAGTCACCGGCATCGATATGTTCTCCGCCGGTGATTTCATGGGCGACGAAAACACCGATGATGTGGTGTTCCGTGATGCCGCTCGTGGCATACACAAGAAGCTGGTCATCCGCGACGATAAGCTGATCGGTGCCGTGCTGTACGGTGAAGCCCGCGACAGCGCCTGGTACTTCGATATGATCCGCAACGGAACGGATATTTCCGCACTGCGCGACACGCTCGTGTTCGGACCTTCCGCCGGTAACAGCGGAGAGGCTGCTGGTGTAGAATCCCTGCCCGATACGGCAGAAATCTGCGGCTGCAACGGTGTCAGCAAAGGAACCATCCTGGCGGCGATCGGGAAGCACAAGCTGACCACGGCCGATCAGGTTCGGTCCCGCACCAAAGCCTCGGCATCGTGCGGAAGCTGCACCTGCCAGGTGGAAAGCCTGCTCGCCCTCGCCCTGGGCGGCGATTACGACGCGACACCGAAGGTTAAGCCCGTCTGCAAATGCACGGCTGCCGGCCACGATGCGGTGCGCGCGGCGATCCTGGACCGCAGGCTGAAAACAATCCCCGCCGTGATGGACGCGATGGGCTGGACGGCCTCCGACGGTTGCGCGAGTTGCCGCCCAGCCCTGAACTATTACCTGCTGTGCGCCTGGCCGGGCGAATATGTGGATGATTCCCGCTCGCGTTTCGTCAATGAACGCATGCACGCCAACATCCAAAAGGACGGCACCTACTCCGTCGTGCCACGGATGTGGGGCGGCGTTACATCGTCCGCCGAACTGCGGGCCATCGCCGACGTGGTGGACAAGCACCAAATCCCAACCGTGAAGGTCACGGGCGGCCAGCGTATCGACCTGTTGGGCGTTCGTAAGGAACAACTGCCGGACGTTTGGCGGGATCTGAACGCCGCCGGCATGGTTTCCGGCCACGCCTACGGCAAGGCCCTGCGCACCGTGAAGACCTGCGTCGGTTCAGAATGGTGCCGGTTCGGCACTCAGGATTCCACCGCGATGGGTGTCGCTCTGGAGCGCATGACCTGGGGATCGTGGACGCCGCACAAGACGAAGATGGCCGTTTCGGGCTGCCCTCGGAACTGTGCGGAAGCCACCATCAAGGACTTTGGCGTGATCGCGACCGATGCAGGCTGGGATTTGTATGTTGCCGGCAACGGGGGCATCGAGGTGCGGGTTACGGACCTACTCGCTAAGGTAACGACCAAAGACGAGGTGTTGGAATACGCCGCTGCGTTCATGCAGCTCTATCGTGAGGAAGCCTGGTACCTGGACCGCACCGCACCGTGGGTCGAACGGGTCGGGATCGACTACGTCCGCACCCGTCTAAGCGATGCGGGGGGCCGGAAACTGCTGCAAGCACGGTTCATGGACAGCCAGCGTTTCGCGCAGGACGATCCCTGGGCAGATCGCGCAGCCGGGGCCGACGCACACGAATTCAGCACTCTTGCGAGCGTGGAGTAAGCAGCTATGGATAGTCATATTTCTGTATGGACGGACGTCGGACACTTAAACGACATCCCTCGCCTTGGCTCACGCGTCGTCACCACCCCGGCGATCGATATCGCGTTGTTCCGCACGGCAGACGACCGCGTCTTCGCGCTGCATGACATGTGCCCCCACAAAGCCGGGAAGCTGTCGCAAGGGATCATCCACGGCGAGTCCGTGACATGCCCGTTGCACAACTGGGTCATCGGGTTGCCGGACGGTAAGGCGAAGGAGCCGGAGGAGGGTTGCGCCCGCACCGTTCCGGTTCGCCTGGAGAATGGCCGCATTCTGCTGGCGGTGGGTGGAGCATGAAAGCACCCATCCACACCACCTGCCCGTATTGCGGGGTCGGATGCGGCGTGGTGGTGCAGCCGGATGAAACGATCAAGGCGGATGCGGTGCATCCGTCCAATCGGGGCCGGCTCTGCTCCAAAGGGGCCGCGTTGGGGGCCACGCTGGATAACAGCACGCGCCTGACTGTGCCGATGGTTCATGGCCAGAAAGCCGAATGGGATCAGGCGCTGGATCTGGTCGCGGACACGTTCCAAAAAACAATCGCGGAACATGGACCCGACAGTGTGGCGTTTTACGTCTCTGGCCAGTGCCTGACGGAAGATTATTACGTCGCCAACAAGCTGATGAAGGGGTTTATCGGCAGCGCCAACATCGATACGAATTCTCGGTTGTGCATGGCCTCGTCGGTTGCAGGCCATGTCCGAGCCTTCGGGGAGGACGTGGTTCCCGGGGTCTATGAGGATTGGGAAGAAGCCGATCTTGTCGTGCTCGTCGGCAGTAACGCTGCGTGGTGCCATCCTGTGCTACACCAACGCCTTCAGGCCGCCAGAGCAGCGCATCGCACGAAGGTTGTCGTGCTGGACCCGCGCCGCACCGCGACCGCTGACAGCGCCGATCTACACATCCCGTTGGCAGCCGGGACCGATGTCGCCTTGTTCAATGGCCTGCTGGCTTACCTGTATCGTGCCGGCAAGGTCGATGCTGCCTGGATCGATCGCCACACCACCGGTTTCGCCGCGGCCCTGGACGCCGCTTCGTCCCATCCAGCCACGACCGGCACCCACGTCATCGCGGGCAATCCCGGCACCGTCGCCCCCCCTGTCATGGCGGACGAGGGCCCGCCATCCACGCCTTTTGCCACCCAACCGCAACGGTCGAATCTCGGCCCCCCGTCCACCATGACAGACAGCCAAACGACCATCGAATCCGTTGCCGCCGAATGCGGTGTCGATCCAGAACTAATCGAAACATTTTTCGATATGTTCGCGCAAACCGAGCGGACGATGACTGTCTATTCGCAGGGGGTAAATCAATCCTCGACAGGAACGGACAAAGTCAACGCCATCATCAATTGCCATCTCGCCACAGGACGTATTGGACGACCGGGAGCGGGTCCGTTCTCGGTGACCGGGCAACCGAACGCGATGGGCGGGCGCGAAGTAGGCGGCCTCGCCAACCAACTCGCCGCCCATATGCGCTTTGACGATCCCGCTGACCGGTCTGCGTTGCAGGAATTCTGGCAATCGCCAGCACTGGCTCCGAAGCCGGGACTGAAAGCGATCGACATGTTCGATGCCGTGCTTGATGGCCGGATCAAAGCCATATGGATCGTCGCAACAAATCCAGCCGCCAGTTTGCCACGCGCTGATCGCGTGCGCGCTGCGCTGTCGGCATGCCCGTTTGTCGTCGTGTCCGACTGTTGGCCGACCGATACTTCTGCCCAAGCCCATGTCGTGCTTCCGGCGGCAGGTTGGGGCGAAAAAGACGGGACCGTTACAAATTCCGAGCGGCGGATTTCCCGCCAGCGCGCCTTTCGAGCCGCTCCCGGACAGGCCCGTGCGGACTGGTGGCAGTTCGCCGAAATCGGCCGCCGTATGGGATGGCCCGGTGCATTCGCCTGGGCGTCTCCAGCCGCCGTCTTTCGCGAACACGCCGCGCTGTCGGGCCACGCCAACAACGGCCGCCGGGTGTTCGACATCGGTGCGATGGCCGATCTTGACGACGCCGGCTTCGACGCGATGCAGTCGTTCCGCTGGCCGATGCCAATAGGCGCCATCGGCGAAGGTGGCCGGTTATTCGCCCAGGGTGGTTTTTCCACACAAGACGGCCGTGCGCGCTTCATTCCGACTCAATATCAAGACCCCCCGCGCGCCGCCAAAAACGGCCTGCTTCTGAACACCGGCCGGGTCCGTGACCAGTGGCACACAATGACCCGTACCGGTCTCGCGCCCTCACTCATGAGCCACACCCCCGAACCCAAGCTGACAATTCATCCTTTCGACGCCGCGATAGCCGGTATCGAGCAGGACGCCCTGACCCGCCTCTCCACCGCCGAGGGCGAGGTGCTGCTGCGGGCCGATCTCCGGCATACCCAGCGCCACGGCGAGATTTTCGCGCCAATGCACTGGACCGATCAGTTCGCTTCCACCGGGCCGATCGGACGCGTGGTCACCGCGAAAGTGGACCCAATTTCCGGGCAGCCGGAATTGAAGGCGACCCCGGCCACGGTGGCACCAGCCACAGTCCATTTCCACGGGCTGTTGCTACGCCGAACCGGTGGCGCGCTTCCGGATATCTGCCATTGGGTCCGCATCCCGGTCACCGAGGGCCAAGTTTATCGTCTCGCGGGATTGCGGCCGATGCCGAGCGGCCAGGACCTGACCAGCTTCGCCGCCGCGCTGCTGTATCTGCCCGAGGGCACCGATTGGCTGGAAATGTCCGATACTCGTCGCGGTGTGTTGCGTGTCGCGGCGGTCTGCGACGGTGCATTGGAAGCCTGCCTCTTCCTGTCGCGCGACGCAGCCAACTTGCCCAACGAGGCCGCCGTCAGTCCCATGCTCGGTGCCCCGGTTCCCGACGCCGCACGGGCGCAAATCCTCGCAGGCCGGATGTACAACGCAGCAGCGGCCGAGGGACCCAAGGTGTGCGCCTGCTTTGGCGTAACCCGAGACGCCGTTCGCCATGCCGTTGTCACCCATCGCCTGAGTTCCGCGAAACAAATCGGCGTGCTGCTACAGGCCGGAACCAATTGCGGTTCCTGCATTCCCGAACTTGAGGAGATCCTGCGCGATGTTCGCATCCCCGCTCAATAACGCCATCGGCAGCGCAACACTGGTCGGCGCCGGCCCGGGAGACCCCGATCTGCTGACGCTCCGTGCGGTGAAAGCGATCCAACGCGCGGACGCGGTATTGTATGACGCATTGATCGATCCTGCGATCCTGGACCTTGCCCGCCCCGACGCTCGGCGTATCGATGTCGGCAAACGCTGCGGCCTGCATGCGATGAACCAGGCGGCAATCAACCGCCTGATCGTGAAATTGGCTCAGTCCGGCGCCCATGTCGTGCGGCTGAAGGGCGGCGACCCATTCGTGTTCGGCCGTGGCGGCGAGGAACTGGACAGCCTGCGCGCCGCCGGCGTGCCGGTCGAGGTCGTTCCCGGAGTCACCGCTGCCTGCGCCGCCGCCGCCAGCCTGCAAATTCCGCTGACCCATCGCGATGTTGCCAGGTCCCTTCACTTCGTCACCGGGCATGGCAGCGACGGAGCTGTTCCCGCGCATGACTGGCGCGCCTTGGCTGCCAGCGGAGGCACCATTGCCGCCTACATGGCAAGCAAGACGCTACGCTCCGTAGCGGCCAGTCTGATCGACGCTGGCCTGCCGGGTTCAACGCCCGCGGTGGCCGTAGAAAATGCCTCAAGGCCGAATGAATCGTTTATACATGGAACTCTGGCAACCCTGCCAGACCTGTTGGAGGCCGAGCGGCATGACGGCCCGACAATAGTATTGATCGGCGTAGTCGTTGCAATGTCGAAGGTGATTCAATTGGATATTCGTCTGGCAGCCTAAGTGTCCATCCGGCCGAAAGTTTTGACCGTTCGGCCCCTTCTCGTCATGGCAGGCGAAGCAGGCTGTGTGAAAACTCTCGCCCGCGCTTTTGGCGGAGAATGGTTTTCTCCGACGGCTCCTCTCCGTCATGGCGGGCGAAGGCCCGTCATCCACGCCTTGC
>JANXLQ010000129.1 GCA_025355085.1 Rhodopila sp. | reverse complement strand
GGTGCGGTTTCCTTTGAAAGCGTAATGGCCGATGCCGATGGGATCATCGCTGCCAGTGAAAAATGACGGCTGCTCGGTTTTCGCCAGCGGCGCGGCGGGATATTCTCGCTGCGATGCAATGGATTGCGAAGGATAATCCGGCGGCCGCCAGGGCGTTGCAGAGCAATGTGGCCAAAGTGGCGGTCACGATTGGAAAGCATCCCTATGCCGATAGCCTTCGTCCTGAAGTCGTCGCGGCGCCGTTTCGGTGTATCTCGCTGATCGGTTTTCCCTATGTCATCGTGTATCACGCCGATCATCGGCCGCCTGTGATTGCGCGCATTTTTTGGCGCACTGGAACAGATAAAGACGTGGATGACGCACCTTCGCGCACCATGACGAGGCGGGACGCAATCGCCGCTTTGCCAAAATGAGAACTGCTGGCCCCCATGGGACATTTGCGCTCATGACGATCCAGCATATATCATGATCGATGCTGGAGCGTTTCCCGTAGCCTGACCGCCGCTTGAGTGAAAAAATGCAATGCAGCATTTTCCTGGTGGACAATATCGGGATAAATATTCAATTTTGATTACGAATTTGTGGACAAGGTACAAATAATTCCCTATTGGTGCGAAATTCTAATGGAGACGGACGAGTGGAAGACCAACTTATAACCCTAACGGCGCAGATCGTATCGGCACACATTGCCAACAACAATGTCGCGGCGCAGGCGTTACCCGCGTTCATCCGTGGTGTGCATCAGGCGCTCGCCTCGGTTGGACAAGCCGTGGCCGAACCGGTCAAGCAGGAGCCGTCGGTCTCGGTGAAGAAATCTATCTTCTCCGACCATATTCTTTGTCTTGATTGCGGCGGCAGCTTTAAGATGCTGAAGCGGCATATCGGTGCGGATCATGACATGACGCCGGAAGAGTATCGGACGAAATGGGATCTGCCCGCTTCCTACCCGATGGTGGCGCCGGACTATGCCGCGACCCGATCCGAATTGGCTAAAGCCAGCGGCCTGGGCCGTAAAGTAGAGGTCGTGGCGCCTCCGCCGAAGAAGCGCGGCCGTCCGCGCAAGAGCTGAGACTGCCAGACTTAAGGTGCCGGCGCGGTCTGTTCGCGTCGGCAAGACTACATGGCCCGGCGCTTGCGTCCGGGCCATGGCGTTATGGGGCATGCGTGTCTCGGGGGAGCTTCGCCTCTCGCACGGATCACAGAGCAAATGCACCGTCGCACTTGCCCCGAGCGTGCCGAGCGGGGGAGTGACTATCGGACACACCACGACGCGACTTGCGCGTGTGTTGCAAACCAGCAGCCACCTTTCGCCTTCATGTGCGCGATCAATCGAGCCAGTAGCGGCAACCGGGACCGGTGACCGATGATGTGGGGATGCATTGTCAGCAGAAACAATCCGCGTTCCTCCCAGGCCCCATCGAATTCGGCGGTGAAGATTTCCTCTACGGCGGATGGTGCCGTGTAGGGCCTCAGTCCCGAAAATCGCAGCATGTTGAAATACACGGCGTCGTCCCTGATCCATTCCGGTGGTAGTTCGACAATGCCGGTGGCTTCGCCCTGGTCTTCCAGTTCGTAGGGGTCGTCGTCGGCCATCAGGCTGCTGTCATACAACAGCTTCATTTCCCGGATAATATCGAGTGTATTGACGGAGAAATCCCAGCTTGCCGTCCTGATCCCCACCGGCTCTATCCCGCTGATTTTTGCAAGTGTATCGCGTGAACGCAATGTCAGTTCTCGCTCCGCCTCTCGTGGCAGGGTTGTATTGACCTCATGTATCCATGAATGAATGCCGATTTCGTGCCCGTCCATGGCAATCGCGCGCACTTCTTCGGGATGCAGCAGTGCGGACACCGCGGGATAGAAGAATGTCGCGGGGACTGACTCGCGTTCCAGCAGCCGCCTGATGCGCGGGGTGGCCTGCCGGGGGCCATATTGTCCCTGACTGATCCGCATCGGGCTTGGGTCGTTATCGCGCAGAGGAATCGTCTCGTGATCCGCGTCGAAACTGATGGCCACGGCGCAACGCGCACCGTTGGGCCAGGCGGCCGGTTTCAGGTTGCGGCCGGCGCGGGCGCGTCCGATCATCGTGCGCCAGGTTTCCTCCGGCCACTGCCACGGTTCTATGCTCAATGCTGCCTCCCTCAAATAATTGTTGTCCAGACTGTTGGTGTCCAGACTGTTGTTGTCCTGAATGATGGCATTCAGGGCTTCCGCCACGCGACTTCGATCCGGGATTCCCATGGCCTGTTGTTCCGGGGTTTCCTCTGAGCGCGGTCGGGGCCATGCTGCACTGAGTTCGTCTCATGGGAAAGAGTACCAATGCCAGACCCGGAGCCTGCCCAGTCCTGGGACCTCGCCCAATCCGCAGACCTGACACGATCAGGCCAATCCGGTGACCCCGCCACACTCAGCGCGGAAGACATGTTGGCGGCGTTTGCCCGCCGCCAACTTACGCCGGTCGATGTGCTGCAAGCCGTTAGCGAACGCGTGGCTCGGCTGAACCCCGGGCTGAACGCCTTCGCGGTGATGAATCCCGGAGCCCTTCATGCCGCCGGGGAGAGTGCGTCTCGCTGGCAGGCCGGGCGGCCGATCGGGCTGCTGGATGGGGTGCCTTGCACAGTGAAGGACCTTGTCGATCTCGGCGGTTTCCCGACGCGGCGCGGCAGCCGAACCACCTCTTCCGATCCGGTGGCGGACGATGCACCTATGGTGATGGGACTGCGGGCGGCAGGAGCAGTCATCCTGGGGAAAACCACAACGACCGAGTTTGGCTGGAAATCGCCCGGCGATTGCCCGCTGCACGGCATTACGCGAAATCCGTGGAACCCGGCCTACACCACAGGTGGCTCTTCGGCGGGCGCGGGGGCGGCTGGAGCAGCCGGATTTGGGCCGCTGCATATCGGCACCGATGCCGGTGGGTCGGTTCGCATCCCGGCGGCCTGGTGCGGACTGGTCGGGCTGAAGCCCACCTACGGCCGTATTCCGCAGTGGCCGTCGAGTGCATTTGCCAGCGTGTCCTGCGCCGGCCCGATGACTCGTACCGTGCGGGATGCCGCGCTGATGCTGTCGGCGATGGCCCGTTGGGACCTGCGCGATCCGTTTTGCCTGCCTGACGATCCCCGCGACTGGACCGGCGGGATCGAAGGCGGAGTCGCCGGCCTGACCATCGGCGTCCTGAACAACCCGGGATTTAACGCCCCGGTCGATCCGGACGGTATTGCCGCTGTCGAACGGGCTGCGCACCTGTTGGCCGATGCCGGGGCGTATGTGGAGCAGGTCAACCCCAACCTTCCCGACACCAGCGCCGTTTTCGGACGTGTTTGGGGCGTGGCGTTGGCCCGTATTGTCGCCGGCATGCCGGCGCAGATGGCGGGCTTGCTGGACCCGGGTATTCGTGAGGTTGCGGGCGCTTTAGGCGGGATGACCGCGATTGAATTCATGGACGCTGAGGCCATGCGCGCCGCAGCCGCCCACGCTATGGCTCGGTTGCATCAACGCTACGATCTGGTGCTTTGCCCGACAGTTCCGGCAGGGCCGCCGCTGGCAGATGCACCGACCGTCGATCCCGTTCGGGCGCTGTGGACGCAGTGGGCGCCTTGGACATTCACGTTCAATCTGACGCGGCAGCCGGCTGTTTCTGTGCCGATGGGACGGCGAGCCGATGGCATGCCGAATTCGGTGCAGATCGCAGCGGCGCAGTTCCGTGACGACCTTGTGTTGCGGGCGGCGCGGGCGATTGAGTTGGCGCAACCGTTTGAAATGGTGGATTTGGGTTGAGGTGGCGGAGGGCGTTATACCAACGGCCCAATATTTTGACCGTTCGGCCCCTTCTCGTCATGGCAGGCGAAGCAGGCTGTGTGAAAACTCTCGCCCGCGCTTTTGGCGGAGAATGGTTTTCTCCGACGGCTCCTCTCCGTCATGGCGGGCGAAGGCCCGTCATCCACGCCTTGC
>JANXLQ010000460.1 GCA_025355085.1 Rhodopila sp. | reverse complement strand
ACTGCGTCTGGCCCGAGAACTCGGCGCCACCGACACGTTCCTTGCGGGCAACGCGGATGTGGTGGAGGAAATCCGTCAGGCCACCGGCGGCGGCCTGGACTACGTGATCGAAACCGCCGGCTCGATCCCCGCGATGAACCTGGCCTACGCGATCGCGGCGCGCGGCGGCATGGTGGTCAGCGCCGGATTGCCGGCCTCGACGGCACAGTTTTCCTACCTGCACGCCGCCCTGGTGAGCGAGGGGAAAAGCATCCTGGGCAGTTATATGGGCGGTTGCGTTCCCAAACGCGATATTCCTCGTTTCATCGCGCTGTATCAACGTGGCAAGTTACCAGTGCAAAAATTGCGTTCGGGGTATATCGGCTTTGACGAAATCAACGAGGGCTTCGACCGGCTGTCCGACGGGTCCGTCCTACGCCAGGTCCTTCAACCGCACGCGTGATGATGACTCATTGGACTCGCTCAGCATCATGCTAAAATCGTCATGGCCCATCGCCCTTGAACGTCGTGGCCGGGCTTGGCTCGGCCACGACTCTGCTTATTCTCTCCGTCATGGCCGGGCTTGGCCGGGCCACCCACGACTTTGCCTGGCGCGGCCGCTAAAGTCGTGGGTGGCCCGGACATGCCGAACCATGACGTTCAAGGGCGATGGGCAATGACAGGCCGCACCCCATGAGTACCTACCTCGTGACCGGAGGAGCAGGCTTCATCGGCTCCCACCTATGCGACGCCCTGGTGGCACGCGGCGATACCGTCCGGGTCATCGACAACCTGTCCACCGGACACCGTTGCAATCTACCGCCCGGTGTCCCGTTGATCGAAGGCGATATCGCCGATCCCGTTGCCCTCGCCGAAGCGATCGAGGGCGTCGATGGCTGCTTCCACCTCGCCGCCATCGCCTCCGTCGAAAAAGGCATCACCGACTGGCTCGGCACCCACAACGCCAACATTACCGGCACGATCACCGTGTTCGACGCGATCCGCCGTCAGGGCAGCAAAATCCCCGTCGTCTATGCCTCCTCCGCCGCCGTCTATGGCAACGCGGCAACCGTGCCGATCGCGGAAACGGAGCCGAGGACACCGTTATCGGCGTACGGCGCAGATAAATATGGGTGCGAACTCCATGCCCGCGTCGCCAGCCATGTCCACGGCATCCCCACCGTCGGGTTGCGCTTCTTTAACGTTTACGGACCGCGTCAGGACCCAAAATCCCCGTACTCCGGCGTCATCTCCATCTTCTGTGAGCGCATCTCGGCCGGCCTGCCGATCAGCATTTTCGGCGATGGCCAGCAGACCCGGGATTTCGTCTATGTCGCCGATGTGGTGCGGGCACTGCTCGCCGGCATGGGATTGAAGCCGGCCGGCTCGCCGGTTTTCAATGTTTGCTCCGGGGTGCCGACCTCTGTGGAAGCACTCGCCGAGCTGATCGCCGAACTGGCCGGCAAGAACCTCAACGCCCAAACCCAGCCGTCCCGCAACGGCGAAATCCGCCATTCGCTCGGTGTCCCGACCCTGGCCGACACGGTTCTCGGCATTCCCGGACGCGTTCCCCTGCGCACCGGCCTTGCCAATGTGCTCGCCTGGATGGCCGGGTAACCAGAGCATGCGAGGGGTTCTGATTGGGCTGGCTTTGCCGCCAACCTGCTTCGTCGTCCTGATTGTTGCCGGCATGCTGATCGGCGGCAGTTGGCGACGCTTCGGCCGCCGCCTAACCTGGGCGTCCCTGATCGCGTTGATCCTGTTCGGAATGCCGGCCGTCTCTTACAGCATGCTCCTGGCGCTCGAAACCGGTTTGCCGCTGGAGCCACCGGCCGATCATCCGCCGCAGGCCATCATCGTTCTCGGTGGCGAAGTGATCCGGGCGCGTCAGGAACAGTTGGGCGTCAGGCCCGGTTTGCTGACGCTCGATCGATTGCGCACCGGGGCCGCGCTTCACCGCCGCACCGGTCTGCCAATTCTGGTGACCGGAGGTACCACCCAGCACAACACCCCAACGGTCGCCATAGTGATGCAGAAAAGCCTGATTGACGACTTCCAGACTCCGCCGCGCTGGGTCGAATCGAAATCCGCGAACACCTGGCAAAATGCTCATCTTACCGCCAACATTCTGCGGGCCGAGGGGATCACCTCGGTCTATGTTGTAACCCACGCCTGGCATATGCGGCGCGCACTGCTGGCCTTCCGGGACACCGGCATTACCGTCACAGCCGCGCCAACCTCGCTCGACGACCCCTTGGGTCCCGACTGGACAGATTTCGTGCCGCGCTCCGGCGTTTGGCAGACCGGTTATTTCGCGCTGCACGAATGGATTGGCTATGCGTGGTACCTGCGCCGCTGACGTCGGCGCGTTCGCCGCACCGGTAAACCTGCCGCCCGAGGGCCAGGCTCTGTTGGACAGTGCTGGCGGCATCTTCTCCGGCCGCATTTGGTGGGATGTCGTTCTCGCGCACGCGATGCCGGCCGGAACAACGGCCTTTTTTATCGCAATCCGGATCGGCGGCGTTGTCGTTGCGCTGTGTCCGATGTTGCGCCAGGACGGGCGGCTGAACGGACTGACCACGCCCTATACCTGCGAGTACACGCCCCTGTTTGCCGCCGGCCTCGATCGAGCGTCCCGTATCGCCGCGATGGCATCGTTCGCGAGGCACCTCCGCAATCAGGGAACCGTGCGGCTGGACGCGCTCCCCCTCGAATGGGACGCCCTCCCCGATCTGGAGACCGGTGCTCGGCAAGCCGGCCTGCA
>JANXLQ010000445.1 GCA_025355085.1 Rhodopila sp. | reverse complement strand
AATCTGGCCCATGCAGTTGTTGGCTTTGTGGGAGCCGGTGTGGTTCAGCTCATCGCGCTTGAAATAGACTTTTGCACCGCCGAGATGCTTCGTCAGGCGTTCCGCGAACCACAACGGACTGGGGCGGCCGACGTAGTGCTTAAGGTGGTGCTTCAGGTCGGCGTCGAACGCCGGGTCGGCTTTGGCTGCGTTGTAAGCTCGCTCCACCTCCAGGACCAACGGCATCAGCGTTTCCGCGACAAAGCGGCCGCCGTAGTCGCCGAAGCGGCCGCGGTCGTTGGGGCCATCCCTCAGCGTATTGGTGCGTAGGCTGTTGGCGGCACTGCTGAAGCCCGGGGGTACGATGGTCAAAACTGGCTCTCCTTGCAGGGAGCGGTTCTAGACGTTGGCCGCGTTTGGTCAAGGCGAGCCCGTCCAACCCAGCTAACGGCCATACGCAACGATTACTTCCCAGAGGCTGCGTTGTTTCCGAGTTCGCCGCCTATTGATTGAAAAATTGTCCAACTTATCCTCCTTGAGTTGCAAGGCAATGTGCGGTCTAGTCAAAGCAACGAGAACGAAAGCCGAGGAAAACAGCGATGATCGACCCACTGCGCCCTGTTTCGAACCTGTCCCGCCGCGCCTTTGTCGGAGCCGCCGCATCGGCGTCCGTGGCTATGGCTCTTCCCGGCGGTGAGGCGATTGCACAGGGGGCTGCCAAATTCCGCCGTACCAACATTACCGGCCCTGGTTCCTCCCGAAAAGTGCGCGAAAGTTACAAAACCGCGATCCGGGCGATGTTGAAATTGCCACCGGCCGACCCGCGTAACTGGTATCGCATCGCGCTGATCCACACGATGGATTGCCCGCACGGGAACTGGTGGTTCCTGCCATGGCACCGCGGCTTTACCGGCTGGTTCGAAGAGATTTGCCGCGACCTGAGTGGCGACCCAACGTTCGCGCTTCCCTATTGGGACTGGACCGCCAACCCAGGCATACCGGCGGAGATGTTCGAGGACGTGCTGTCCCCCACCAACGACGCCTTTATAGGCTCATTGGAAGAATTCACGGCCCAGTTCAAACCCGTCCTGCAAACCCTGTGGGATAATTTCTCGGCGGCTCAGATACAGCAGTTGCTGGTTCGCGGATTGCGGTTTCCAGATGATTTGCTGTTCGACATCGGCCCCAAGGGTGGCCCGATGTTCTTCGATCGTGCCCATGCTCGGGGCATCACGAAAGAAAATCCAAATCTCGATACGAAGACGACATCGGCCGTTTCGATATCGACATTGCTGGATGCACTCGCGCCACGTGAGTTTATTTCGTTCGGCAGTGCAAGGACCATGACCCACAGCGGGTTGACCGGGTTCGGCGTCTTGGAGGGCTTTCCCCATAACAAAGTCCACAACAATGTTGGCGGAATAACCGACCAGGGTGACGTCGGCGGGTTCATGCAGTCGAACCTTTCGCCGGTCGATCCGCTGTTCTTCCTCCACCATTCCAATATCGACCGGATCTGGGATGTCTGGACCCGTAAGCAGACGGCCAAATCCTATCCGGCCCGGCCGGTTGGCGATGTGGACCATCCGAACGATTACGCGAAGTGGAAGAGCGAGCCGTTCCTGTTTTTCGTAGGGCCGGACCAGAAGCCGGTCGCCAAGAATACCGCCGGTGCCTACGAGGCCATTGGCGATTTCGCGTATGATTATCAGCCAGGTTCGGGCGAACAGGCCGTGCCGGCTTCGGCACCTCTGACGGCGGCGAAAGCCACTGCTCCGGTATCGAAAAAATTTGCCGCGACCGGGATATCGCCCGCCGGTGCGACCGTGACGCTTCCTGCAACCATCTTGAGTGCGCAAAGCAATACGGCCGCGTCACAGCGACTGGTCGCGAAGATGACAGTCGATATCCCGCCATTGGCGCATCATGGCGACTTCAACGTCATGGTCGCCGCGGCAGGAGGCACCGCCAGCGGGTCCGTCCAAGAGTTGGTCGGGTCACTGTCGATGTTCGGACATCATGTGGTCAATGGTCCAGTGACCTTCACCGTGCCGTTGTCTGCGGCGGTTGCCGCCTTGAAAAGCCGTAAGCTTCTGGGCGGCAAGACCGGCCTGCACCTGAGTGTCGTTCCGGCGATGAAAGGCTCCGGGCCGATGGCGCTGCAAATGGCGGGTCCAGAAGCCACGGCGGAGTTACTGTCGGTCGAGATCGAAGCATTGTAGCGTCAAAGCGTGATCGTTTGAGATTGCTTCTACCGAAAACGATCACGCGATCAAACATCAGAGTTAAACCATGATCGGGCGCCGGAGAGGATGCAACCCCAAACGATCGTGGTTTAACCGGCGGGCAGGATGTCTATGGGTCGGCCTGACGTGCCTGTTCGCGTTTAGCACGCCGCAGGCGGCCGAACTGCTTGCGGGTGAGCGCGTGACTCTGACTTTGCCACGTCCGGCCGCTGCCCACGAGGCCGTTTGGGTGGAGGTTCGCACAGGCGCACTACCACGCGGCGCGGAGATTGAGGTTCGTAACCGCGATGGCGTGCTGTTCGGCTCTGTCTCGCCGTTCGGCGTTCGGGCTGGAATGGGCGCCCGCTACACCATCCCGCTCCCGCGCTCGGCCATCGTGAACAATCAGGTCGATCTACTGCTGACGGTGCATGGGGCAGGCGCTGCTCCGCGCCTACCCCGGCTCGGTGAAGTCGAAGGCGTCAGCTTGGTTTACGTGCCGGTCGATCGATAGGGACTGCTGTTTGGGGCGCACACCCAATACTCCAATCTTCGATTTTCCCGGATTATGACTTCACCCGTCGTACCGGATCTATCTTTTCCGGCGTCGCGGTGCCGGTCCCGTCACCGCCGGCACGTCGGTTCGCCGGCACCAAACAGTTCGGCAGCCTCGGCCTGGCTCAATTCGGATCGCTCCCAGCGGCCAAGAACATTCTTAAAAATGCGTCTGACGTATGCCCTCGTGTTGCGCGCCGGGTCCATTCCTGTCCCCTAATCAATAGGACAATTTGGACCGGACATTCCACGAGTCAGCGACAACCTGCGCG
>JANXLQ010000215.1 GCA_025355085.1 Rhodopila sp. | reverse complement strand
CCGTCACGGCAGGAGAATGCCTACCATCTGCGCCTTTTCTAAGCCGGGACAGCAAGGCGTGGATGACGGGCCTTCGCCCGCCATGACGGAGAGGAGCCGTCGGAGAAAACCATTCTCCGCCAAAAGCGCGGGCGAGAGTTTTCACACAGCCTGCTTCGCCTGCCGTGACGAGAAGGGGCTGACCTTACGCCAGGACCAGCACGCCGAGGCTGATGACGCCCGCCAGCAGACAGTAATACGCGAACGGGTTGAGCGCCCAGGAGTCGTGCTGCCGGAAATAGCGCATCAGGAACGCGGTGCTGAGGAATGCGGTAATACCCGCCACCACCGCCGCGATCGCCGACATCAGCAGGATGCCTTGCGGCACATGCTCGTGCATCAGTTTGGGCACCTCCAGCACCGTCGCCCCAAAGATGATCGGCGTGGCGATCAGGAAGGAGAAGTGGGCAGAACCTTCATGGTTGATGCCGCGCAGCAGTCCGCCGACGATTGTGGCGCCAGAGCGAGAGATACCGGGGAACAGTGCAGTGCATTGCCAGCAGCCGATGGTGAATGCATCCATGCGGGTGAGGGTAGAAAGGTGCCGGTCGGCGGTGCCGCGCCCGCGCAAACGCTCCCCAAACAACAGCAGCAGTCCATTCACGATCAGGAACGAAGCCGCGATAACCGGAGCGCCGAACAGCCCACGGACGAATTTTTCGAGCAGGAAGCCGACGATTACGGCGGGGATGGTGGCAATCACCACCAGCATGAACACGCGGCGGCTTTCGCTGACCCGATGCGCATCGCCGATACCCAGAAGGCCGGTCGCGATCGCCCACCAGTCGCGCCAGAAATACGTCAGCAGCGCGGTCCCGGTCCCAAAGTGCAGCATCACCAGGAACGGCAGGAACTCCGGGGATCGCTGATTGATCCCCCAATGCAACACTGCCGGCAGCACCACCGCATGGCCCAAACTGCTGACGGGAAACAGCTCGGTTGCCCCCTGCAGGATGGCAATAATCAGGGCTTGTATCATGTCCATGCGCTGGCTCCGGCCGATTCGGAAGATAGACTACTGGAATTTTGGTCGAGTCCGCACCGCCGGCAAAACCATCGGGCTGAGAATGGTTCGTTACACGAGGCTGCGCGCGATTGCCAGTAACCCTTCCAAATAAGCCGCTCCATCCGCCGGATGCTCGGTCATGCCGATCCGGACGCGATAATCGCTGACCAGATCGGCGTAGTCGGAGATGGCATCCGATTCGCCCAGCCAGTTGCCGATCGAGCGCAGTTCGGCCCATTGCGCCTGGTAATCGTTGCGCCGCAGGTCTTCGGCCAGTGCTTCCAGCAGCGCGGCTGCGGCGGCACTGGCGGAATCGGACGGATCGGCATCGACCCGGCGTAAACGCCATGCGGCGGTGCGGTCCAGGTCCTCGGCTTCCTGTGTGTTCATCGTTTCAATCGTTCGGGGGATATTGGGCCATCAACCGCGGCTGGTTCATCTAGTTGCGATACATAGCGCGCACGCCGGACGGCGAAAACCCGTGCCGCCGATTGGCCGCGCCGATGCGAAAGGCGGCCCCGTAATGGAAAAACCGGGTGCGCCAAGCGTCCAGCAGCGTCGTGGGGGGCCATATGTGGGTGGCCTTTGATCCCGCGCCGTTTGGCTGCTGCCGGCCGGTATCGTTTGATCCCGATTGGACAGATCGGGCTACCGGTGAGTATCCTGTGTTTCTAAATCCAGAAGGGGAAACCAGAGAATGAGCGTCGTCTGGGCCGAAATGGTCAAAGAGATCGCCGGTATCAAATTGCATGCGTCCCGAGCGGGGAGCGGTAAGACAGTTTTGGTGTTGCATCATGATATTGGAACGGTGGACCGCCTGCCGTTTTATGACGCGCTGGCGGAAAAATTCGATGTGATCATCCCGCATCATCCTGGCTGGGGTAAGTCGGAGCGGCCGGGTTGGACCCGCCATCCGCGCGACATCGCGGCTATCTATGCCTGGCTGCTGGCCGATCTCGGGTTGACCGGCGTGTCGCTGGTCGGGTTGGGCTTTGGCGGTTGGATCGCGGCCGAAATGTCTAGTCTGGCACCTGAGGCTTACGCCAGGCTGGTGCTTGTGGGCGCGATGGGTATCAAGCCGCCGGAGGGCGATATCGCCGACCAGGCGATCGTTTCGTATATCGACTACCCGAGCTCGGGATTCCACGATCCGGCCGCGTTTGCCGCTGTCTATGGCGATGTGAGCACCGATCAACTGGAGGCATGGGATATCGCCCGCGAAATGTGCTTCCGAAATGCCTGGAAGCCTTACATGTACAGTCAGACGTTGCCGCATCTGCTGGGAGGGGTTCGCTCCCCCGCGCTGGTGATCTGGGGCGACGACGACCGCATCGTTCCGTTGAGCGCCGGCCATGCCTATGCGAAGGCACTGCGCGACGCGACCTTGACGACCATTCCCGAGTGCGGGCATTTCGCCGAAATGGAAAAACCCGATGCCGTCGCTAAACTGACGGCCGATTTCCTGTCTCAATAGCTGAAGGAGGCTTTTACCATGCATATGATGTATTTCACCGAACAGCCAATGTCGGCGTATGACGAGCAGGCTGGACTGGACTTTGGTGCGACTGCCTTGAATTTTTCGAATTCGCACTACAATTCGATCGAAGGCAGCCGGTTGTATAACGAATACCTGGAAGAATACATTCTCGCCGAGGAATGCGGTACCGACGGGATCATGCTGAACGAGCATCACAATGCGCCGTTCTGCATGCAGGCGCGGACCAATATGTTCGCGTCTATTCTTGCCGCTGTCACCAAGCGGGTGAAGATCGTTATCCTGGGCAATCCGTTGCCGTTGACGGAAAATCCGGTGCAGCTCGCGGAAGAGCTGGCGATGATCGACATGATCTCCAAGGGCCGGCTGGTGTCGGGCTTTGTGCGGGGCGGCGGGCAAGAGCAGTTGGCTAATGGGGTTAATCCGGCTTTTAACCGCGAGCGGTTTATGGAGGCGCATGACCTGATCCAGAAGACCTGGACTCAGCCAGGGCCGTTTCGCTGGGAGGGCACGCACTACCAACAGCGGGTGGTGAACCCCTGGGCGTTGCCGTTGCAGAAGCCGTATCCTCGGGTGTGGATTCCGGGGGTGCTGTCGAAGGAAACGGTGATCTGGACGGCGCAGCAACGGTATCCGTATATCGCGCTGAACACGTCTATCGCGGCGACCAAGTTGATCCACGAGACCTACGACAAGGCGGCGCTGGATGTCGGCTACACCGCCGGGCCGGAGAATTTCGGTTACCTGATCCGCGTGCATGTCCAGGATACCGAAGAAAAAGCGCTGGAGAACGCTCGGCAATTCATGTGGATGCAGGGTGAGTTCACCGGTCTGGCGAACCCGGTTTGGGCCAATCCGGCGGGGTATTTCTCACCGTCCGGGCGCCGCGCGTTTGTGGAGTTCTCCACTGGCCGAGCGAAGAATCCGCGTGGGAACCCGACGTTCGAGCAGCAGGTTGCCGATACGATGATCGTGGCTGGCACGCCGTCGCAGGTGATCGAGCGGTTGAAGTATATTGTTGAGAATACCCGCCCGGGAATTATGGCAATCTGGGCCAACGACGGAAATGTCAGCAAGCAGGACCGCCGCCGTTGCATCCAGTTGCTGTGCGGTGAGGTCATGCCGGCGATCAAGGAGTTCGGTGCGAGTCTGGGATTGAACGACCCGTGGGAGGCGAATGCGCCGGTTCACCTGCGGTATTCGACCGATTTGATCGGGCAGAAAGTGGCGGCGGAGTAGGCTTGAACACGCGGGGCTGGAACTTCGGTTCTGGCCCCGGCTGACTTTGCGGCGGCTTGGGGCTAGTGGTCATCTGATGCCGCCCTTCAGCGGCATGTTGGGGAGGCTTGGGCGGAGGGTCCAAATCAACGCCAACTGGTATTGCATGTTGTCTGCAATCATCTGCCTTTGGTGCTTTGGTTAGTCCGCAGCCAGGGCGCCCAGAAGCGATGCCGACATGGCTTTTCTTGAAAACCGTATTTGGGCGAACCGCACCTGATCTACACTGCGTTGCTCCCATTCCGCATCGTCCCGGAGCAACGCGTTCACTGCTGCGGCGAACCGGTCGGGGCGATCCTCTACCGGTACAATTTGCGACAGTCCCGGCAGTCCCTGCGCACCCACCGGCGTGGTGACCAGAGGAACGCCGGCCCGCAACGCCTCCACCACCTTTAATTTCACCCCGGCACCGCAGCGCAATGGCACCACCGCCACCCGTGCCCGGGTGTAAGCGGCAGTCAGTTCGAGGTCGGTGACGTTCGCGAAAATCCTGACGCCGGGGCCGGCCAATGCCAACACCTTTTTGGTCGGTGTCGAACCGATAATCGACAGATAGGCACCGGGGGTTTCGGCGCGGATCAACGGCAGGATTTGGCTGACGAACCAAGACGCGGCGTCTTCGTTCGGTGGGTGACCGAAGCCGGCGATGAAAACAATTTCCAGCCCTGCGGGGGCCGGGCGCGGCGCGGCAAAGTCGTCGAAACAATACGGAACGATCGACGCTATTTTTGCATCCGGCTGGAAGGCCGAGGCTATCTGGGCCTCTTCCTCCGACAAATACAAAGTCAGATCGGCCTGCCGCCAGATAGCAAACTCCCGGTCGCGCATATGCTCGGCTGCGCGCAGTAATCTTTCGTCTGCTGTTACCTCCGCCTGCTGCCGCATCCGGCGAAAATGCAAATCGTGGCCGTAATAAACCATGCGAGCACGGGAATGGCGCCGGATCGCTGGAAAAACATCCTCGGCCACGTCCGGCCGGCTAACCAGGATCGTGTCGATCCCGGCGCCGTTGGCTTCGATCCAGGATTCAAACGGTTGTTGATCCGGTCCGTAGAAAACCTCCACCCCCATGCCTTGCAGAATCTCGGTGTAGCCGGGACTGTAGCTTAGGTTGTGCGGCCAGAATTTGACGACGAAGCCGGCCTGGAGACACACATGCAGGCATCCCAGGATCGCTCGCGACCCGGCGTCGCGGTCTGGTGTTGGGACGTAATGGTCGATAACAAGAACGACCTTTCTGCCCTTCGAACGGTCGCGTGCCCGCAGCAGGTTCCTGCCATTCGGAAAATGGTTTCCGGCGAGAGCATCCACCCATGTATCGACAAATGTCCGGCGGTTCACCACCTGATACGACTTGATTCCGACGGCGGTATCGCAGCCGTGGGAAATCCCCTCATGATGCACCACCGATGCGGCCGGCTGATACAAAGTCTTCAGTCCCATGTCGCGCAGGCGGAAACAGAGATCAGTATCCTCGTAATAAGCCGGTGCGAACCGCCAACTGAAACCATTCGCAGCGGCAAATGCCGCCCGATCGACCATCAACGCGGCGCCGGAACAATAATCGACCTCCCGCACGTAGTTGTAGGCGGGCTTCGCCGGGTCGTCCAACCGGCCGAAATTCCAGGCTGAGCCATCTTGCCAGACGATGCCACCCGCTTCCTGAAGGCGTCCGTCCGGATACAGCAGTTTCGCACCAACCGCGCCGATGTCCGGCCGTTGCTGGAACAGCGATACCATCGGGTCCAGCCAGCCCTGCAGAACCTGCGTATCGTTGTTGAGGAAATACAGGTAATGGCCGTGCGCCTGCTCCGCCGCCTTGTTGCAACTGTGCAGAAAGCCGAGGTTGGTTTCGTTGCGGATCAACCGAATGCCGCGCACGCTGTCCAATACCGCCCCATCCGGGCCGGCGTCGTCGATGACGATTACCTCTATGGGGATGGTGGTTGCATGTTCGATGATGGAGGCCAGACAGCGCAGTGTGTACGGAAGTTGTCCATAGGTCGGGACGATGACCGACACGACTGGTTGTTTGGAATATGGCACGTTCAGCGTCAGCGGGTCGATGGTTTGCAACACCGGCGCCGCCGCCGCCACCGGAACTACACGGCGCAGGCGTTTTGCCCGAAGCCAATAGCGGGCGTGGACATGGAGCTGGAATGTTGCCGTCCACCACAGCAACAACACCGACCAGCGCAGCAGTTTGGCGGCTGCGGGAGAACGGCCTTGTAATGATCGTGCGGTGGCGAGCGTGCGCCACAGAGCCGTGTCGATGGCGGCGGCTAGATGAATGCGCGAAACGCGTAGTGACTGGCTCACGCGGGGCCTCCGGTCTGGAGGCCCCGGTTTAACGGGGAAAGGTTAACAAATAGTTAGCGCGCTAGAAAATTCGGCGGGCGGCGTTCGCCCATGGCTTTGGTGCCTTCCTTGAAGTCGGCGGTGCCGCGCAGCCAGTCTTGTTCCTCGAACTCGCGCTCGGTCGCGCGGGCTACGGCTTCGGCCAGGCCACGGCGCAGGGTTTCGCGTGTCCCAATGATCGCCAGCGGAGCGGAACCGGCAATTTCGGTGGCGATTTCTGTCGCTTTTGCGCGCACCTGGTCTTGCGATACGCAGTAGTCCACCAGGCCGATCGCGAGGGCTTCCTGGCCGGTCAGGCGGCGGCCGGTGTACATCATCATCGCGGCGTTCTGGTCGCCGATCAGGCGCGGCAACGTGGCGGTCAGGCCGAAACCGGGGTGGAAACCCAGGCGGGTGAAGTTGGTGGAAAACCGGGCTTCCGGGCAGGCTACGCGGAAATCGGCCATGACCGCGAGGCCGACTCCGGCGCCCACGGCGGCGCCATGAACGGCGGCGACAATCGGCTTGCCGGTGCGCCACAGGCGTTGCGCTTCCTTGTAGAGATGCCGGCCGCGCTTGGCTGTGCGGGAGACCCCGTCCGGGCCACGGCTGCCGAAATCGGCACCGGCGCAGAAGTGCTTGCCCTCGGCGCAGAGAACGATGGCGCGGACTTCCGGGGTGCGGTCATAGAGTTCCAGCGCGTCGGCGATTTCGCCCACCATGTCGGTGTCGATGAAATTGTTGGGGCCTCGGCGGACCTCTATGGTCGCGACGTTGCCTTCGGTGGAGACGGCGATGTGTTCGTAAGTGCCGTGTTGCATGGTGGTTTCCTGCCCTTTGGTCGATGCGCGGGAGTTTAGATCGGTTTTTGCCTGAGGGGAAACCGGGCGGGGCGGTTGGGGGCTTGCAATTAACCGGGCCGGTAATATATATTGCTGTCTATATTAAACGAACGGAGGCATCAATGCCGCAAACCCGGACCGCCAAACTGTTCATGAACGGCGCCAGCCAGGCCGTGCGCCTGCCTGCCGAGTTTCGTTTCGAGGGCACCGAGGTTTATGCCACCCGCGATGACCAAACAGGCGACGTCCTGCTATCTGCCCGGCCCGGCGCGCGGACCTGGGCTGATTTTTTCACGCTGATGCGCTCGATCGACGTGCCGGACGACTTTATGACCGACCGGCCGATGAACGTCGCCCCGCCGTTGCGCGGTTTGTTCGATGACACCGAATGACGGTGGCGCTGCATCTGCTGGATACCGGCACCGCCAGCTATATCATCAAAGGCCGTTCGCGGGAGATCGAGGCTCGTCTGGCGGATATTCCGCCGGATCGCGTGTGTATCTCGGCGATTACGCGGGCGGAGCTGATGTATGGTCTGCGGCGTCTGCCATCCGAACACCGGTTGCAGATGGGAGTTCGGGCGTTCCTGAAGATCGTGCCGGTGTTGGCATGGGGCGCCGATGCGGCTGATTTCTACGCCGATATCCGGCACCAACTGACGAATTCCGGTCAGCCGATCGGGGATATGGACATGATGATCGCCGCGCACGCTTTGGCAGTCGGAGCTGTGTTAGTGACTAATAACATGCGGTATTTTGGACGTATCACGGCGCCGTTGGCGTTGGTAAACTGGCGGGAGGGCACGGGGTAACCATCGAATGCGATCAGCCTAAATTTACCACCTCAGCCCCCGTTCCGTTTCCTTGCCCCGTTCTTCCGCAGCAAGAACTCGCGTCCGATCTTCACCATTGGCACCCCGTCATATTCGACAATATCCGCCGTCGCGTATGTTTCATGCCACGAGTCCGGAATGAAACTGCCTGTTCCCACCACATCGATCGGCGCTTTCGCATCCGCCATCACGCGGCACTTTTCGACGCCGAATCCTGACGAAGCAACGATCCGCACCTTCGGATACCCGGCCTGATCCAACGCCTCCCGCATCCGCCAGATCGCTGCCGCCGATACCCCCGTTCCCACCAGCGTCCGCAGTTCCGCGTCGCTGCGATACCGCCTGATCGCGCCGGGGGCGTAGCGTTCCAGCACCGCGTAACTCGATGCCGGATCGAGACCTTCCAGGAACCGCCCGCCATGCGTATCCAATCGAAACGACAACTCCCCCGCCGCCGCGACATCGGGGAAGCGCGCGCAGACCGCCAGGCCGTCGGATATTTCGCGGCCGAAGTAATCCACCAGCACGGTCATCGGTTCGTCCGGGAACGTTTCCTGGAACATTTCGGCGGCGCGCACCGTGGAACCGGCATAACCGATCAGCGAATGCGGCATCGTTCCGAAGCCTTTCGATGCTCCGAACCAGTGCGCCGTCCCGTCATTGGCGCCGCCGATAAAGCCCTTCGCCCCTTCCCTTCTGGCCGCCTCGCTGCCAACGGAGGCAGCGTAGGACATCATATTCTGCATTTCCGCGCCGGCGCAGTGACGCGCCTCCATCGCCAGGAAGGAAGCCGAGGGCAGCGACAATGCCATTTGGTAGGCGTTGTGGGCGGCGACGCAGACGGGGCCGATCTTTTGCAACAAGATCGTTTCTAGATCGGATAGATGGACCATGCTGCCGGTCAGGTACACGATCGGCTCCCCGGCGCCGACCCAATCGCCTTCGCCGTAGCTCAGATCGATATCGATGTCCGTGGCCCGTAGTGCGGCCGCCGTCTTCAACCACTCCAGCATCAACCGCGGCGCGCAGATCACCGGGCGCCGCAAGAACAGCGCGTAGGTGACCCGCTTGTCGCCAAACCGAGCGACGATTTGCTTGGTGCGGTTGAAGTAGCTGTCGGTCCTGGCGGAGATATCGGCCGCCAACGGGTCCACGTCCATGGTCTTACTGTGCCGCGAGGGCCGAAACGACGGGCACCCGCCTTGTCTTCAGTTCCTCCGCCACCAGGAACGCAAGTTCCAGCGACTGTTCGGCATTCAAACGCGGATCGCAGAAGGTTTCGTAACGGTCACCGAGATCGGCTTCCGACAGGCGCCGCGCACCGCCGATGCACTCGGTCACGTCCTGGCCGGTCATTTCGATATGCACACCGCCGGCCCAGGTGCCTTCGGCTTCATGAATATCGAAGAAGCCGCGCACTTCCTGAAGAATAGAGTCGAAGTTGCGGGTTTTCACTTTGGACGACGTGCTGATGGTGTTGCCGTGCATTGGATCGGCCAGCCAGACGACCTTGTGCCCGGACCGTTCGACGGCGCGCACCAGCGGCGGCAGCTTCGCATGCACTTTATCGGCGCCCATGCGGCTGATCAGCGTGATCCGCCCGGCTTCGTTACGCGGGTTCAGGATGTCCAGCAGCTTGAGCAGATCGTCCGGGTCTTGCGAGGGTCCGACTTTCATTCCCAGCGGGTTTTCCAGTCCGCGGAGAAATTCGACGTGCGCGCCCTCGGCCTGACGGGTGCGATCACCGATCCACAGGAAGTGCGCCGAACAACCGTACCAGTCGCCGGTGGTGGAATCGACGCGGGCGAGCGCTTGCTCGTAGGGCAGCAACAGTGCCTCGTGACTAATGTAGAAATCGGTTTCCCGCATGTCGCGCTGGGTGGTGCTGGTCATGCCGCAGGCGGCCATGAACGACAGGGTTTCGTCGATCCGCGATGCCAAATCCTGGTATCGTTCGGCCAGCGGCGACCGTTTGGCAAAATCCAGGTTCCAGCGGTGTACTTCATGCAGGTCGGCATAACCGCCGGAAGAAAACGCCCGCAGCAGGTTGAGCGTGCTGGCGGACTGGAAGTAGCCGAATTCCATGCGCGCCGGATCGGGGATACGCGATTCTGGGGTGAACTCTGGTCCATTGATGATGTCGCCGCGATAGCTGGGCAGGGTGACGTCACCGACCGTTTCGGTATCGGACGACCTCGGCTTGGCGAATTGTCCAGCCATGCGGCCCATCTTTACGACGGGCAGGGAGGCGCCGAAGGTCAGGACGACCGACATTTGCAACAACACGCGGAAGGTGTCGCGGATGATGTTGGCGGTGAAGTCGGAGAAACTCTCGGCGCAGTCGCCGCCTTGCAGCACGAAGGCCTTGCCCTCTGACGCCAGTGCCAGTTGCGCCTTTAGGCGACGCGCCTCACCCGCGAAAACCAGCGGCGGATATTTGCCCAGACGGGCTTCCATATCCTGTAGTTTGGTCTGGTCCGGGTAGCTGGGAACCTGACGGATCGGGCAGTCGCGCCAGGAATTAGGATTCCAGGCGGGTTTGGCGGGGTTCATGGACGGCATAACGGTCTCCTCAATCTGCTTTATGTCGCGAAATGGCTGAAATGGCTACTGCCGCCGGAAGGGTGCGGTCGTCCTGGCCCGGGACAGCATTGGGCTTCGGCGCGGCGCGCAAAGGAGCTGGGTCGGTGATCACATCGAAGTCGAAACGCGTAAGCATGGGATGCTCCTTGGTGTGTTGACCAGAAGCCGTTCCATCTCGGGCGATTTTCGCAATGGGGGGTAAAAAAACGAAAGCCGCCTGAGTGGGGCGGCTTTTGGGTCTTGCTATGTATGCACGATCCTAGGCCGCCGGGAAATACCGACGGTACCAAAATCGCGAGGCGAGGATAGATATTGCCATGACCCACTTATAAGGCGGGCGTTGGCGTCAGGCAAGAGGCAGATTCGCTGCCGTTCCGGACCAAAGCGCTACTCGGGCGCGTCTGGTTCCGGGTCCAACCGTAGATCTCGGGCGTTGCCCTTCTTCGCCTCATGCCCCAGCCGCTTGACCAGATTACGCTCACATCTGTGAACATATCATTAGGGCGTGCCGTCAATTGAGCCAAACGACACCCGTGCCCCGATAATGCGCCCTGCATCCGGTCTGATTGACCTCCAGCGGGCCATTGAGCCGCGCCAGGAAGCTCTGCTCATGGCCCAATGTGCCAGGAAACGCGTTCGGCCGGGCCGGAATTGGGTCAT
>JANXLQ010000345.1 GCA_025355085.1 Rhodopila sp. | reverse complement strand
GGTCGTACTTTTCGGTGCCGTAGTTATAGGTGAGTTCGAGCAGCGTGTTGCTTTCCTCCGGCCCGTACCCGACGAACGCCAGCGTGTATTTGCCATCTGGCACATCGCGGCGGCGGATCTCGTGCATTCCGAAGCCCTTGGTGTAGAAATCGACGCTGCGTTGCAGATCGCCGACGCGAAGCATGGTGTGCAGAAACTGAGCCATGGATAGTTCCCTTGAGTTGTGTCCGGCTTAGCCGGGTCGATTAAGGTCCGGTCGAGCCCGGGTTACGAAATGGTCTCGGGATCGAGGCCCAGAAGAAACAGTCCCGCCGCGTCCGCCGCGGAAATGCAGGCCTCACGCTCCGCCAGAATGGTTGCCCCGGCTTCGAACGCAAGCCCCCTTAGTCCGGCAGCGGCGGCATGCCGCACGGTATCCGGCCCGATTGTCGGAAGATCGGCGCGCTTTTCCTGGCCCGGCTTCGCCAATTTCACCAGAACGCCACCGACCCCGTCCCGGCGCAACGTCCCGGCGCGGGCCAGCATAGCATCGGTACCCTCAATCGCCTCGACCGCCAGCACCAGCCCCTGTTGCACGACGCAGCCCTGCCCCACATCCGCCGAACCCAGAAGGCGAACAACTTGCACGCCACGCTGGATATCGGTCATCGCGCTCGCGTCTGGCGCCGCCTTGGTCAGTAGCCCGCTCGGTGCCACGGCCTCTCGCATCACCTCATGCGCGCCAATCACCGAAAAACCTTCTTCGGTCAGCACTCGGATGACGGCTGCCAACAACCCGTCGTCTCCAGCAAAAGCGGCTCGGCCAACCCGAGCGAGAAGCTTGGCGCCCTCGGTGTCCGGCCGTAGGTCCAGCAGAGAAGGCCGTCGGACCGGACCGATCATCACCAAATCCTGACAGCCATTTTCCTTCAACGCCGCAAGGATGCGTCCGGCCGCTCCGAGCCGCCGGATTTCATGCGGCCAGGATGCGAGGACGGACGGTTCCGCGAAGCCTTCCAGCCCGACGATGAACACAGCCCTGCCCGCCGCACGCGCCGCCGCCGCGACTTTTGCCGGAAGCACACCTCCGCCGGCGATGATGCCAAGGCGGCGTGGCATTTCTGCCTGATTTTTCATTGCATATTCCGCTGTAACCACTCTCTTCTTGCAACCCGCCGCCGATTTTTCACATACAACACAAGCTTCTATCTCACGCTCGGGTGAGACAGGTGACAGAGATTACGCCACTCATGTTCGAAGACGATTTGCCCGATGCGGCGCGGCACGCAACTGCCGCCAACGTCCTTCAATGCCTCACCATGCTGGCTGAGGAAGCGGTCAATCTGAATTTACCTCGTACCCTGCTCGCGTTGCGTAAGGCGATCCGCGCTTGTCAGGCCGAACAGGCCCGTCCGTTGCCGGCTATGCGACCGCGACGCCATTTGGTGTTGCATTAGCGGCGGTTCCGCAAGGAATATTTCGCAACCTTTGCTCTGCTGCGCTTGCGAAGGTTGCGTCGGGACGCATTGCGCCATAATTTTGTCTGGAACCACCAGGTCCGGCATGGCGATACCCGTCTGTCGGCGGTGGCGTGCTATCGCACCTGACAACAAGGACATCGCGCATGAGCGCCCCAGCCAAACGGTCTGTCACGATAACCCTCGACGGGTCGAACAAATCCACTACTCTGCCGTTGCTGTCCGGTAGTGTCGGGCCGGACGTGTTCGACATTCGCAAGCTGTATGCCGATCTGGGCGTGTTCACCTTCGACCCCGGCTACGGTGCCACGGCATCCTGCGACAGCAAAATCACTTATATCGACGGCGATGAAGGCATCCTGCTGTATCGCGGCTACCCGATTGAGCAACTCGCGGAAAACTCCAACTTCCTCGAAGTCTGCTACCTCCTGCTGAACGGCGAACTGCCGAACGCAAAGCAAGGCAAGGACTTCGAACTCGGTGTGATGCGGCACACCATGCTGCATGAACAGCTTCGTGCTTTCTACAACGGCTTCCGCCGCGACGCCCATCCGATGGCCGTCATGTGCGGCGTCGTCGGCGCACTTTCGGCCTTTTACCACGACAGCCTCGACATCCGCGATCCGGAAAGCCGCCGCATCAGCGCGTTCCGCCTGATCGCCAAGCTGCCGACGATCGCCGCCTGGGCGCATAAATACACGATCGGTCAACCGTTCGTGTATCCGCGCAACGACCTGACCTATGCGGAAAACTTCCTCTATATGTTCCACGCCGTCCCGGCCGAGGAATACAAGGTCAATCCGATCCTATCGAACGCGATGGACCTGATTATGATCCTGCATGCGGATCATGAGCAAAACGCATCCACCTCAACGGTTCGCCTGGCAGGCTCCACCGGGGCCAACCCGTTCGCCTGCATCGCCGCCGGCATCGCCAGCCTCTGGGGCCCCGCACACGGCGGCGCCAATGAGGCTGTGTTGAAGATGCTGGAAGAAATCGGCCATGTGGACAACATCAAGGCGTTCCTGGCCGACGTGAAGGACAAGGACAACCACACCAAGCTGATGGGCTTCGGCCACCGGGTGTACAAGAACTACGACCCCCGCGCGAAGATCATGCAGAAGGCCTGCCACGACGTGCTGGAAGAACTCGGCATCAAGGGCGATCCGCTGCTCGATCTCGCGATGGAGCTGGAGAAGATCGCCCTCAGCGACCCGTACTTCGTGGAGCGGAAGCTGTACCCGAACGTCGATTTCTATTCGGGCATCATCCTGAAGGCGATGGGCTTCCCTGTCAGCATGTTCACCGCCCTGTTCGCGGTGTCGCGCACCGTGGGCTGGGTGAGCCAGTGGAAGGAGATGATCGAGGACCCGGCACAGCGGATCGGGCGTCCCCGCCAGATCTACACCGGCGCCCCGCAACGCGATTACGTGCCAGCCAGCGACCGCGGCTAAACACGGATTCTATCCACAGATTCTACCGGCGGTCGCAGGGCCGCCGGTTTTTGTGTGAATACGGTCGTAATCTGCCGAATGTAATTTCACTCACTAAAATTGAGTCCGGGAACGAGACCGTTGAATCTCCTGTCTGGCATAAACTTGTCAAAATGCATGAAATAAGTCCTATATCTACCTAAAATCAATACTTTATTTTGATTTTAGGTAGATATTTTCGCATCCGGAATGGCCGTTTCATAGGCCAAATTCAAAGATTATTTCGAGTCGGACCTGTCAAGATTATTTTTATGATTTAGACCCGTTCGATTACAAAGAATTTCTGATCACGTTGATGTCCATTAGAAATCAAAATTGCTACTACCCGTATAGGTTGTATTCAACCAATAACTGACGGGGAGGCATTGATGCGGGGCAAGGTTTCGTTAGATCTTCTTGTCAAAAGCCGTCTTAAACGGTGGGGGCAGCGTCCGCCCGGCGTGAAACCGCGTCGCGGCAAGGAATCCTGGCTACGGGGCCGTCCATCCGAGGACGAGACGAAAATCTGTAGTCCATTCCTTAAACTACCCGGTAGCACCCGGTTGCGCACCCTGCCCGACGGGCTGTGGCTGAACTTCGGCGGAACCTTCGCGGAGCCGTTCGTGGACATACTGGCGATCGAGGCGTGCAGCACGATCCAAAACCTGCTCGACAAACGCTCCCGCTTCGCACCGAGTACCCATTCGATGATGTGTTTGTGTCCGATCGAATGGATGCTGGCACCGATCGGTCCGGCTGATCCGATGCCACGTTGGCGGACAACGGGTGTGATGCTGCACGAACCCTACAACGACGTGGTGGTACCGGTGCGTGAGATGCGTGTGCTGTACGGGCTCAAAAGCAACCACTACAAGGGGTTTGCCAAACACCAGCTTCCCCACGCGCATGAGTTTTTTGTGCCGATGGAAACACTGACCGAGGAAAATTGCCAGGACAATCCAGCCTTGCGCGCGCTGATCGCCCGCACGTCGATGTCAGCGAACTTCTTCAGTCCGTAAAACAGCGACTGCCATTTTGTCCGCTTGGGGCCGGTGTTGTCATCCTCGCCCGGGCCTGATCCAGCCCCCCAAACCCGCGCGCATCGCCCGGTCAATCCAGTCGATGAGGAGGAAAAAAGTGACCTGACTGCCCAAAACGAGAATGGCTCGCCCGTGAAGGCGCTAGAACAGAAGCCCCTTCTTCAGCATCCCGTGGATGCCCTTCTCGCCATTCACAGTCTGCGTCACATGAAAATCGACGGCCAGGGAGCAGAATTGGTAGGCTTCCTGGCGGGACAGGTTGGTGCGGCTGGTGATGAACGCGATCATCTGGCGCAGCGCGGTCTTCATCGCGACATCCAGGTCCTCGTGCATGCCCATCGTGATGAAGTGGCTGGGGGTTTCCGCGCGAGGATACAGCAGCAAAGGATCGCGCGCGCCGCCGCCCTTGTGCAACGTCAGTTGAAACGTGCCGGTCAGGCAGATTTCCAGCGCGTTGATGCAGACCTCGCCATCGCCCTGCACCCCGTGGCCATCGCCGGCGGAGAACAGCGCACCAGCCGCCCACACTGGCAGGAACAACGTGGAGCCCTCGCTCAGTTCCTTGTTGTCCAGGTTGCCGCCATGCTCGCGCGGCTGGATTGTCGATATTTTGCCGTAGGCAGGCGGTGGCGCCACGCCCATTACGCCGAAGAATGGCGACAGATCGAGTTCCGTGCCCCAGGGCAGGCGGCAGGTCTTGCGATCGCGGTCCACGGGGATGTGGGACAGGAATGTCTCGGGGAAATCTTCGGGGATGGTCCCTGCCAGCGGGCGGAAGCCGCAATAACCCCAGTCGCACCCGAGTTCGATCCTGGCGATATGAACTTCCAGCATGTCGCCGGGTTCGGCACCCGCGACGGCAACCGGACCGGTGATCAGGTGACCCGGCGCGCGGGGCACATTGGCGGCATGAATCGCTGCCAGGGCCGGCGGAATTTTCAGACCGGAACCAACGGGAGGCATCACCTCCGGACCGCCCGACACGCATTCCAGCACGACGGTGTCGCCGGACGCGACCGTGATCAGGGGTGGAAAACTGGCATCGAACACCCCCCAGCGCACGGTTTCCGGTGTCGGTGCAATACGGTGCGTGGCCATTCGGCGATCCCCTGGCATGAGCGTTAACCACGGTATGCCACCATACCCGGCGGGTTTACACAACCGTTCATGGCAAGAATCGGAAGCCGGATGAAGGGGATGGCGCACCGCCAACGCCTCGCCTGTTTCCACCACCGCGGCACAGGACAGAGCAATCGGACGAATGGCTTCTTGGTACCTTGGTCGCCTCGGCATGGGTGTACGAGGAAGCCCCCTGTTTCACCACGAAGCCACGAAGGCACGAAGGATGCGAAAACCCAGCGCCAAACCTGGCGATTTCACTGAAAACCTCGTGCCTCCGTGCCTTCGTGGTGAAATTTCTTCTCAACCAACACCGCAAATGCGCCGTTCCAGAGGACGATGACCGCAGGAACCCGGGAACGGCCGGCCGAGCGTTGCTAACCCGATTTTCCCCTCGTGCCGCAGCAGACATGGCGCACCGAATTCGCGCGTGGCACACACTTGTCCCAGGAAACACCGGAAACGCCCAATGACCTCGTTCCTCTGCGGCACCCCTGCCGCCTTCTTCGCGTGACCATGCCGGCGCCGGACGAGGCTCCGCATGTGCCGCCGTCAGCCAACCTGTTCCGCCGGGTCGTGCCGCCGATTATTCTGCCGGTGTTCCTGTCAGCCGCCGACGCGACGGTCGTTGCCACCGCCCTGCCCGCCATCGCCGCCTCTTTTGGCGAAGTCGAGTATCTGTCGTGGATCGTCATCGCCAACCTCATCGCCAGCACCGTAGCCGCCCCTGCCTACGGACGGCTCGGTGACACCTTCGGGGGGCGGCGGATGATGATCGTCGCGCTGTGCATCTTCATGACCGCGTCCGGCCTGTGCGCGCTGGCGCCCAGCTTCGGGCTGCTGCTCGCCGGGCGCGTGCTGCAAGGGCTGGGCGCCGGCGGCCTGATGACATTGGCGCAGGCATTGATCGGAGAGAACGTGCCGCCCCGGCAACGCGGCAGTTACCAGGGCTACCTGTCCGCGAACATCGTCGCCGGGTCCACCATCGGGCCGGTGATGGGCGGGTTCATCACCCAGGCATTCGGCTGGCACGCGGTATTCCTCGCCTATCTTCCGTTGGGGGCCATCGCGATCGTGTTGCTGGCGCGTCTGCCGGCCGGCGTCCGAGGCAGCCGCGCGGGCGGGTTCGACATTTTCGGAATGGTGTTGCTGACGGGGTTCATCCTGCCGCTCTTGCTGATGGTGTCGCAGCTTCAACAGCTAAACGCGGCGGCGCTGCCCGGATTGGGCGGATTGCTGGCTCTGACAGCCGCTGGACTGACGCTGCTGTTGTGGCAACAACGGCGGGCTAAATTTCCCCTGTTGGCGTTGGCGTTACTGAAGATTCCGGATTTCTGGCGATCGACGGTGATGGGGGCGTGTTCGGGGGCGTCATTGACGGCGATGATGACGTTCCTGCCGATCTACCTCCAGATTGTGGCCGGCGCCTCCCCCGCGGAGACCGGCTTGCTGTTGATCCCGCTATCCGGGGCGGTGAGTTCGGGGTCGGTGCTGACCGGGTGGCTGATCTCCCGCACCGGACGGGTGGCGATCTTTCCGGCGGTGGGGCTGACGATCACAGCGGCAACACTGGTTGCGCTGGCGATCCTGGCCCCGTCGCTCAGTCGCGTGCAACTGTCGTGGTTGCTGGCGCTGGGTGGCTTGATGCAGGGATCGGCGATGCTGACGGCGCAGATCGTGGTTCAGGCGGTGGCCGGCCCCCGCCAGTTGGGCGCCGCCGCCGCGTCGGTCCAGTTGGCTCGGTCGTTAGGTTCGGCCTTCGGGGCGGCGACGGCCGGGGCCGTGCTGTTCGGGCTGTTATCGGCGATGGACGCCGATACGGCGACGCTGTTTACGGAGATGGTGCGGCAAGGTCCAGGCGTGCTGGAGGCGCTTGAGCCAGCGCATCGGGTCGTGGTCCAGACAGAAATCGCCACGGCGTTTCGGGGCGTGTTCCTGACAGTCGCTTGTTTTTCATGCACGATCGTTGCCTGTGCCGCGACCTTGCCGATGCGACGGCTTTAAGCAGCCTCCCGGCCATCGGAACGGCTTGGCTGCGAATGTGTTTTAAATTTTGTTTCTAATTTGAAACATCTTCAGTTCGGCATCGATCGCGGCAACCAATCCGGGGTTGGCGCGCCGGATCTGGCCCGCCCGCAATGTCACCCCCAAATGCGAAGACGGATACATTTCCCACGCTTCCAAAAACAACAAATCCGCTTCGAAAACCGAATTGTTGATACCCTGCAATGCCGTGCGGACAGCCTGCGTAACCGGCTGTTTAAGCACGGACTCTGTCATCGGCATCTGAGCGTTCCCCTCATCGAATTCTCGCACATTCCGGACTGTTCCTCAGGTTTAGACCCGAGGAACAGCGGACCGGAGCGGGATGAGACTCAGTTAGGGATGCAAGACGTGAAACACCAGATCAAAGCCATGACAAGCCCGTGAATTCGATTTCGAGACGCTATCAGTAACGATAAAGATCGTGTTTGAACGGCCCCTGTTCGGCGATGCCGAGGTACTCGGCCTGCTTGGTTGACAATTTCGTGAGCGTCGCACCCACCTTCGCGAGATGGAATGAAGCGACCTTTTCGTCGAGGTGCTTCGGCAGGGTGTAAACCACGCTGGTTTCGTACTTGCCGGCAGGCGCATTGAACAGCTCGATCTGGGCCAGCACCTGATTGCTGAAGCTGGCACTCATGACAAAGCTGGGGTGGCCGGTGGCGTTGCCGAGGTTCACCAGACGGCCTTCCGACAACACGATCAGGCGTTTGCCATCCGGGAAGACGACCTCATCGACCTGCGGTTTGACGTTTTCCCACTTGTAGTTGCGCAGCGACTCGATCTGGATCTCGGAGTCGAAGTGGCCGATGTTGCAGACGATCGCGCGGTGCTTCATGACGCGCATGTGCTCGATCGTGATGATGTCGATGTTGCCCGTGGCGGTGACGAAGATGTCGCCCTGCGGTGCGGCTTCCTCCATCGTCACGACCTGATAGCCTTCCATCGCCGCCTGCAATGCGCAGATCGGATCGACTTCGGTCACCATCACGCGGCAACCGGCGTTGCGCAGCGAGGCGGAGGAGCCCTTGCCGACATCGCCGAAGCCGGCGACCACGGCGACCTTGCCGGCCATCATGACGTCGGTGCCGCGGCGGATGCCATCGACCAGCGACTCACGGCAGCCATACAGGTTGTCGAATTTCGATTTGGTGACGCTGTCGTTGACGTTGATCGCCGGGGTCAGCAGCTTGCCGGCCTTGGCCATGTCCCACAGCCGATGCACGCCAGTCGTGGTCTCTTCCGAGATGCCACGGACATCCTTCAGCATTTCCGGGTACTTGTCGTGCATGAGGACGGTTAAATCGCCGCCATCGTCCAGGATCATGTTCGGGGTCCACACACTGCCGTCAGGCTGGGCAGGTCCGCGCACGGTCTGCTCGATGCACCACCAGAACTCTTCCTCGTTCAGGCCCTTCCAGGCGAACACGGGGGTGCCGGCGGCGGCAACGCCGGCAGCGGCATGGTCCTGGGTGGAGAAGATGTTGCACGACGACCAGCGCACGGTGGCGCCCAGCGCGGTCAGCGTCTCGATCAGCACGGCGGTCTGGATGGTCATGTGCAGGCAGCCGGCGATGCGGGCACCCTTCAGCGGCTGGGCGTTGCCATATTCCTTCCGGATCGCCATCAGGCCGGGCATTTCGTCCTCGGCCATGCTGATTTCCTTGCGGCCCCATTCAGCGAGGGACATGTCTTTGACTTTGAAATCCTGGGTCGCCGCGTTGGCCATGGGGGAAGCTCCTGATTGGTCGCGGCGCTATATAAAGATATCTGCATGTTTGCAAGCTACCTTTCAGAGGCGAACTTTTTCAGCGTCCCGCAATCGGCCGATCGAGCATCGATATCCGGCAGCCAACCGCAGCCGGTTCGGGCGCGTGGCAAGATGCTGCTCTGTGCGTAACCTGGTTGAAACAAGCGCAGGGAGTGCGCTTGTCAACCAACAGGCCTGCAAGGCGCAACGGCCGGTATTAGACTGGAATGAACTTCACCTTGCGGCCATCGACTCCCAGTGCGATGCGGCCTTGTTTCAGCCTTAAAGCATCCTCGCCGAACACTTCGCGCCGCCAACCGTGCGAAGCCGGAACGTCGGGGTTTTCCTCCAACGCCAAACGGTCGATGTCATCCGAACCGGCAACCAGACGCGGGGCGACGTTGTGCTGTTCGGCTTTCGCGGCGAGCAACACTTTCAGCAGCGATACCAGGGCAGCGGACGGGCGAGCGGTTTCGCGCGCTTGTGGCGCCGCCGGCAGATCGGCATCGGGAACGCGGCGGGCGGCGGCCAGCACATCCAGTAAGGCAGTACCCGAACGGCCGTCCGCGAAGCCCCGCGTTACACCGCGCACCCGCGCCAAAGCGTCGGCGTTTGCTGGCGCGGTGGCGGCGATTTCCAGCAGCGCCTCATCTTTGATCAGACGCTGACGGGGGATATTGACGCGTTGCGCCTCTTTCTCCCGCCACGCCGCGACTTCCTTGAGGATGTACAACAGGCGGCGATTGGTGGTCCGCGGCCGCAGCCGCTCCCACGCGGTTTCCGGGTCGCCGCGATAGGTCGCCGGATTGTTGAGAATGGCCATTTCCTCGTTGACCCAGCTTAGGCGGTTTTCCTGCTCCAGGCGTTGGCTAAGGCGGAGATAAACGTCGCGCAGATAGGTCACATCGGCGGCGGCGTAGGTGGTTTGGGCTGCGGACAGCGGGCGCACCGACCAGTCGCTGAAGCGATGCGCCTTGTCGATGGTGCCGCCTGTCAGGTTGGAAACCAGCGCGTCGTAACCCACCTGATCGCCGAATCCGGCCACCATGGCGGCGACCTGGGTGTCGAACATCGGACGCGGGACGTCGTTGAACAGCAGCACGAAAATCTCGATGTCCTGACGCGCGGCGTGGAACACTTTCGTCACTGCCGGGTCGGCGAACAGGATACCGAGCGCGGCGAGGTCGATGCCCTCGGCCTGGGCGTCGATGACGGCGACCTCCTGCTCACCGGCGATTTGCACCAGGCACAATTCGGGCCAGTAGGTGCGCTCCCGCATGAACTCGGTATCGACCGTGACGAAGGTTTCGCCATGCATGCGCTGGCAGAGCGCATTCAGCGCTTCGGTGGTGGTGATCAGGACGGGCGGGGGGAACTCGGTGTGGGACGGTTTGACCATCCGGGGCTTGTACACGGGTGTGTGCGAAAGACAAAAAGCGAATCGAGGTTGCCCCGGAAACGCCAAGGATCCCTTGGCGATGCTGCCACGGTATGGCGCATACTGACCCCCGTCGCCGGGCGGCGGTCACTCATTACTGAGGCCGGCATAATGTCCAGACAAAGACGTGGTGCGCCACAAGACCCCAGCAGTTCTGATTTTGGCAAAGCGGCGATGGTGTCTCCGGTCGTCATGGTGCGCGAAGGCGCGCCATGATGCGGAAGGTGATCGCGGTCGCGAACGCCAAAAGGAGAACCGCTGCTCTTTGCAGCCCACTGTTGCAGCGAAAACCAATCGCGGCTATGTACCATCCCATGTCCAACGGCGCGCCCTTTGCGATCCTGACCGGCGACGCTGTAGCGTCCGGTTTCGCGCGACCCTGCGACCTCCCCCTGTCCAGCCTGCTTCTCCTCCTTCGACTTAGCCGCCCCTGAGCGATTCACCGGGTTGTTAAAACGCCGGCTCGCTCAGGGGAACCCCTGAGGCTAATGTCGCACCTTGAGGAACAACCCAATGAGCATCACCCATCCCAGCTTCGGCAAGCTGGACGACGACCGCATCATCATCTTCGACACCACCCTGCGCGATGGCGAGCAGTCGCCCGGCTTTTCCATGAACCTGGATGAAAAAATCCGCATGGCCGAGGCGCTCACCGAACTGGGCATCGA
>JANXLQ010000327.1 GCA_025355085.1 Rhodopila sp. | reverse complement strand
GCGTGACGTGATCTGGAGCATGCACAACCATTGGATTAACGGCAACGCGAACATCTACTCAGCGATCAACGACACACCCGGCCGCGTCGGGGCGCCGTTCGAACGGCCGCCGGCCTCCGCCCGCGACTATTTCCTGACCTGGCTGGAGCACGACGGCTATCCATTTACCTCCGCCAACCTGTGGGAGAATGTCCGTTCCTGGTGGACGATCCGCGATCTGCCCAATCTTTTATTTCTACACTTCGAAGACTTAAAGAAGGATTTGCCTCGCGAGATCAAGCGGATCGCCGATTTTTTGGCGATCCCGATCGCCCCGGAAAAATGGCCTGCAATCTTGGAACATTGCACATTCGACTACATGAAAGTCCATGCAACGAAATCCGTTCCGCTCGGTGGTGCCTTCTGGGACGGCGGCGCACAGACTTTTATTCATAAAGGCATCAATGGCCGGTGGCGCGACGAACTAACCCGGGCGGATTGTGATCTCTATGAAATGACGGCAAGACGAAAACTAGGCGAGGAATGTGCGAACTGGCTGGCAAGCGGCGCCATCCAAAAAACACCACCAAACGTATGATGCGGTATTTGGCACCCGCCAACAAAGTGGGGCGATGAACATGGAGAAAACACAAGGTCGACAGCCAATGCTCACCATTGAACGGTGCCCGGGCAGCACGTCAGGTGCATGCAGCCGCTGAACTCGGAAATGCCGATCATCTCGTTGGCGATCCGCGCGACGCCACATATTGCCGCTGCGACCCAGGCGCACGCGCCTTCCCTCGCCCGCTTGCTCCGCACCCTTACCGCAATCGGTGTGATGAACCGACACTCAGGACCGGCGCTACAGCCTTACACAGCTTGGCGAGACGTTACGCAGCGATGTCCGCTCGTTGCGGATTCCGTTCGGTTGCGCATGGCGGAACAAGGTTTTCTGATAGATGCGAGGCTGTTGGCGGCGGATACATTCGTGGCAGTACGGAGGTGGCTATGCACCTGCGCCAACTTCACTAAGGAATCGCTGAAAAAGCTCGGCGTCCACATGATCGATCCAGATGGGGCGCCTTAACCGCTTTCTCCTTTTCGGCTCCTATCCTTTCATTCCGCCCCCCAGCCGCCATCGATGACGAGGCTCTGCCCGGTCATGAACGCCGAGGCGTCGCTGGCGAGGAACACCACCCCGCCCGCCATGTCCTTCGGCGTCGCGAACCGGCCGAGCGGGGTGCGATCCAGCAGGCGTTTGCCGTGAACGTCGTGCTCCAGCAGTCCGTGCGTCAGGTCGGTATCGACCCAGCCCGGTGCCAGCGTGTTGACGCGCACGTTGCGCTTTGCCCAGTCCAGCGCCAGCGCCTTGGTCAGCATCTCCACGCCGCCTTTCGACGCGCAGTACGGCACCGACCGGGGTAAACCACCGTGTCCCGCCACCGAACTGACGTTGATCACCGACCCGCCTGCCCCGATGGCGCCGCCGAGGTGTTTGCAGCACAAAAACACGCCGGTCAGGTTGACATCGATCATGTTCTGCCACTCGGCCAGGGTGGTGCGCTCGATGCCTTTGAAGATCGCGTTGACGCCGGCATTGTTTACCAGAACGTCGATGCGGCCGCATTTTTCCAGCACGGCGTCGCGCAGGGCGAGGACTTCGGCTTCCTTGGAGACGTCGGCCGTCACCACGATCGCCTTTTCGCCGATCGCGGCGGCGGCTTCCTCCAGCGTCGAACGGGTGCGTCCGGACAGGATAACCGTGGCACCGTGGCGGGCGAGGCCTTCCGCCATGCCCCGCCCAATGCCCCGGCCGGCGCCGGTAACGATGCAGATTTTTCCGGATAGATCGAAGTCGCTCACCAGTTGGCTCCATTTCTGGAAATACGTTGCGCGAGGCTCCAGCGATGCACTTCGGACGGGCCGTCGTAGATGCGGAAGCCGCGGACCTCGTTGAAGATGCGCGCGACGAGGGTTTCGCCGGTCACACCCTGGCCGCCCAACACCTGGACGCAGCGATCGACCACGCGCCAGATCGCTTCGGAGCAGAACACTTTCGCCATGGAGGATTCGGTGCCGCCGCGTTCGCCCTGATCCAGCAGCCATGCGGTGTGCAGGATGGACAGCCGGCTCATGCGGATATCCATTTCGTTGTCGGCCAGCATGAAGCCGACGCCTTCGTGTCCGATTAGTTTTTGGCCGAACACTTCCCGCTTCAATGCGTAATCCGTGGCAATCTGGTGCGCCCGCTTCGCCGCACCCAGCCACCGCATGCAGTGCGTCAAACGTGCGGGCGCCAACCGGACCTGAGCGTAACGGAAGCCCTTCCCCGGCTCCCCCAGAATATCGCTGGCGGGCACTCGGACATTGGTGAATCGCATGACAGCGTGGCCGCCGGCGAAGGCGCTGTCCAGGCTATCCATGGCGCGGACGATCTCGATGCCCGGCGTGTCCATATCGGCGAGGAACATCGTTGCCTGGCCGTTCTCGTCCTTGGCCATGATGATGGCGAAGGCGGCGCCCTCGGCCCCGGTGATGAACCATTTGTCGCCGTTGATGACGTAGTGGTCGCCGTCTTTGACCGCCGTCGTCAGCATCGCGGCGGGATCCGAACCGGCGCCGGGGGAAGGTTCTGTCATGCAGAAGCAGGAGCGCGTTTTGCCGGCCGCGAGCGGACGCAGCCAGCGGTCTTTCTGTTCGGTGGAGGCAACGGCCTCCAACAGGTGCATGTTACCCTCGTCGGGGGCAAAGATGTGCATCGCGACGGGACCGAGCAGCGAGTAGCCGGATTCCTCGAACACCACGGCTTTGCCGACGTGGGACAGGCCCATGCCGCCGTATTCCACACCGACATGCGGTGCGACCAGGCCCTCGGCGGCGGCTAACGCGACCAATTCGCGGCGCAGTTCTTCGGTGGGGCCATGACTGGTCTGGCGACGGTCGCCTTCCATCGGGATAATCTTGTCGCGGATGAAAGCGCGGGTGCGCTGCTGCAACTCTTGCAGTTCGGGGGGTAGGGAAAAGTCCATGCGGCGATCCTCGGATTGAGATGACCGGGTGGTGCCCGGGTTAAAAAGCGCGCCCTTGGGCGATTTCGTGCGTGAATTCCAGAATACCGGTGCCGAGACGGGTTAGCGGCGCGTAGCGAGGCTCCTGCGTCGCGCCCATGCGATAGCGCAAACCGAGTTGCAGAAAGATGACCGATAGTTTGTACATCGCCAGCACCCGGTGGAATAGGAAGTTGGACATGTCCCGGCCGGAGATGCGGGCATATTCCGCCACGGCTTCCTGCCGGGAGCAGAGGCACGCCTCGACCGCCGGCATTTGCTCCATATCGTGCATGGCGGGCGGGTCGCCGGCGTGGATCCAGTAGGTCATCAGGGTGGCGAAATCGAACAGCGGATCGCCACGGGTGCCCTGGTCCCAATCGACCACCGCGCGCGGCGAAAGATCGTCCGGGTTCAGGATGATGTTGTTCAGTTTGAAGTCGTTGTGCAGCAGGGCCGGTTTGCCCTCGGGCACGATATTGTTTTCCAGCCATGCACCGATGTCGTGGTGCAGGGCGTCGGTGCCGTCCTCTTTCGATGCCAGCCCGCGCTTGCGCCAGCCGGAGACGCCGCGGGCCAGGAAGCCATCGGGGCGCCCCAGGTCATCCAGCCCGATCGCTTTGGTATCGACGGCGTGGATGGCGGCGATGGTTTCCAGCAGCACCTGCGAGAGGCGGGCACCGATTTCCGGACGGTGCGCCAGTTCGGGCGGCAAATGTTCGCGAATCACCAGACCGGCGCGGTATTCGATGATCTGAAACCGCTGGCCGATGATCGAAGGATCGTCGCACAGGTGCAGACCGCGCGCGATAAACGGCAAGACATCCGGCAGGCGCGACAGAATCCGGAATTCGCGCGCCATGTCGTAGGCGCCGGCGGGAAGCTCCCCCATCGGCGGACGGCGGAGGACGGCGGGCTTGCCGTCGAGGTAAATCAGATAGTTAAGATTTGCCAGGCCGCCGGCGAACTGGCGCGGCGGTGGATCGGCGTCCAGACGATGGCCCCGAGGGGCGAGATACGTACGGACCGCTGCCCAGTCCAAAGGGACACTCTCGGCGGCGGACCGCAGGCCGGTTTCGGTTGGCACGCTTCCTCCTCCTGCTGCTGTTGCGGGAACTCAATACAGGAGGCAGCGAATGACGCAACCGACCCGAACCGGCGGCGCACGAAAAGAAGGACGGATAGCGTTGGCCGTGGTAAGGACAATCCTTACATCAATGCCGCAAGCCAGAGGTAGCGCCTCATGATCATCAGCAAATTGACCAGCAAAGCCCAAACCACCATCCCGCAGCCGGTACGCTCTGCGTTGGGTGTCTCAGCGGGTGACGAGATCGCCTACGCGATTGAGAATGGCCGGGTCATCCTGACTAAAGCGCCCGTGCGACAGGCACCGAAGGATGATCCGTGGGAGAATCCATTCTCCACATTTTGGGAATGGTCCTCGCCCGAGGACAATGAAGATTTTGCAAATTTATAGGCCAGACCAGAGTGGCAAGTAATTGGGACATTGTCCGCGTTAATTTTCCTCACGCTAACAGCGATGCCGCCGGTGCCCGTCCGGCCTTGATCGTCGCCTCGCCGAGAGCGACCGATGCCTTCGATATTGTTTGGGTCCTAATGATCACAAGCGCTCGGCACGCCGCCTGGCCGGACGACGTTGCGATTACCGATCTTACAGCAGCCGGGCTGTCTCAGCCGAGCATCGTGCGAACGGGAAAAATCGCCGCAATCGATAGCCGGCTTGTCACCACGATCGGAAATCTATGCGAACCAAACCGAGAAGCGGTTCGGGAGCGCCTAAGACAGCATATTGGACCGGCTTTGATACTTTGACCTAAAAGTGACAATTTTTTCGAGAATCATCTCGCTTTCTGGTGAATATCCTATTTTTTCACTCGCCATCGACTTCATATGCAGCTTCATGCCGTTGCCCATCAAAATGTCACCGGGCTGCATGTCGGCGGGACAGGGAACGGTCCATTTCGCGTTTTGCGTCAGACCAAGTAACGTCGCACAAGCGCATTCCGCGCGCCATGAACAGCGGCGCGGGGCAACATCCCTGCCTTCGCGGAAAGTCAGCTAATTAAGATTGGCCGGAGCAATTTACCGTGTTCCCGCAGCACACGCCGCTCGGCTCATCATATCAGACAATTTCGTCCCGCCATGACGGCGACAGCATGTTTCCAGCGACTGTGAAAATGTTTGGGCGCACCAGCACACATTCGGAGCGGAAAAACAAACAACAAGCGAGGCGATGGCGAACTCGGTGTGAGCGGCTTTCCAGTCAGAAGGGGCACTCTGGGCGGAGCGGGCCGGATGCTTCAGTGCAGCCCGCGACTACCCAACCCACTAAACCGAAACAGAGAACGGAACGGGTTCCCCTTTTCAAGGGAGCAACGTTTAGCGCCCCGAACCGCTGGGGGTGGTCTGCTGCCTTCTCGTGGCGTCGGCGTCCCCGGCAACCGAGCTGTTGTTGCCGGGCACAATCGTCGTGCCTGTCGCCCCCGGGGTGCGCGGATTTGCGGCGTCCGAGCTTCCAGTCGTGGTGCGCTTATCACTGGTCGAGTCGCTGGTCGGCATACGATCGGTGGGCGGCGTGGGCATCTGACCGGCGGGCGAGGTTGTTTGAGCCACGGCACCGGTCATCGTGAGTGCGCCAAGCGCGGTTGCAACGAGTATTGGGCGTAATCTACCTGAGGACATGAGGATTCCTGTTGGTTTGATGTTGGATGCAGCGCCGCCATAACGCCGCTAAGGCGCCAAGGTTTCGGCGGTTGCTCCACATTCGCAGTGGACTACGAGTCTGCCGAGGGTTCTCCAAAGGTCACGAGCATTTGTCCTTCCTGCACCATCTCTCCGGCGGTGCAGGATACCGACGCAACGACGGTGTCGGCCGGGGCGGACAGGCGGAAGACGGTCTTCATCGCCTCCAGCACTACCAGCACCTGGCCGCGCGTGACGTGTTCGCCGGGCGTGGTCATGACCTGCGTAACCAGACCGGGGATCGGTGCGATCAGGCGGTCGCCGGCGTCTTCTTCCTCCTCGGCGGAGGCCAGAGGGTCCGGCAGGGTTAGCCGCCACGTCAGGCCGTTGTCCCGCAATGTCACGACGTGGTGGTCGATCATGACGGAAACTGTGCGCCAGACGCCGTTCAGCGAAACGCGCAACCGGCCGTCGTTTAGGTGTTCGGCTTTCCCGAGAATGTTACCTATACGCCACGCTGCGCCTTCGCGGGAGACCGATACGGGGTGGGACGTTTCGCCGTCAGTGAAATCCAGCACGCGGGCCAGTGCGGTGTTCACCCACCACAGGTCTCGCGCATCCCATGGATCGTTACTTGTCTGCGTCTCCGCTGTCAGGACGGCCAGTGCGGCAACTGCCAGGATCTCGGCGGGCGGGATGGCTTGGGGGGCCAGAAGCGTCGCACCTTCACGCGCGATGAAACCGGTATCGATGCCGCCCGCGACGAAGTCTTTGTGCGCGACGATACGGCCGAGAAGATCGAGGTTGCTGGCGACACCGGCGACGGTGCAGCCGGATAACGCCTGATACATCCGGCGCAGCGCGACATCCCGGGTCGGGCCGTGGCAGATCAGTTTTGCCAGCATCGCATCGTAATGGATGGATACCGTATCGCCGGTGGCAAAGCCGGTATCGACCCGTACGCCTTCGGTTTCCGCCGGCGTGCGGAACAGGGCCAGCCGGCCTACCGATGGGGCGAAATCGCGCGCCGGATCTTCGGCGTAGATACGAGCTTCGATGGCGTGGCCGGTCAGGGTAATGGCGGATTGAGTGACCGGCAGGGGTTCTCCGGCTGCCACGCGCAACTGCCATTCCACCAGGTCGAAACCGGTGACCATTTCGGTGACGGGATGCTCGACCTGTAGGCGGGTGTTCATCTCCAGGAAGAAAAATCCGTCGTCCTGGGCTACGAATTCTACCGTCCCTGCCCCGACATAGCCGACAGCTTTCGCGGCTGCGACGGCGGCAGCACCCATGGCGTCGCGTTGGATTGCGGACAGACCCGGTGCGGGGGCTTCTTCCAGCACTTTCTGATGGCGGCGCTGGGCGGAGCAGTCGCGCTCGAACAGATGAACGGCGTTGCCTTGCGTATCGGCGAAGACCTGGACTTCGATATGGCGCGGCCGTTGCAGATATCGCTCTATCAGAACGCGGTCGTCACCGAACGCGGATGCGGATTCCTGTTGCGCGGACGATAACGCCGACGCGAAATCCACTGCTGACGTCACGACCCGCATGCCGCGTCCACCGCCGCCGGAGACCGCTTTGATAACGATCGGAAAGCCGACCCTGACGGCTTGGTCCTCCAGGAAATCAGGCTCCTGCCGGTCGCCATGGTAACCCGGCAGTAGCGGCACGGCGGATTTTTCCATCAGCGCCTTGGCGGCGGATTTCGATCCCATGGCGCGCATCGCGGAGGCCGGCGGTCCGACGAACACGATCCCGGCGGCGGCGCAGGCATCGGCGAACGCGGGGTTTTCGGACAGGAAGCCGTAGCCGGGATGGATCGCTTCCGCCCCAGCCGCGAGGGCGGTTTCGATAATCCGAGGGATATTCAGGTAGCTTTCGCGGGCCGCCGATGGGCCGATCGGGTATGCCCGGTCTGTAGCCTGGACGTGCAGTGCATTTGCATCGGCTTCGGAGTAAACCGCTATAGTTTCGATTCCCATACGACTGGCGGTGCGGGCGATGCGGCAGGCGATTTCGCCTCGGTTGGCGATGAGCAAGGTCCGGAACATTTCGGTCACATCCGGAACACGCCGAAACGTGTCTCCTGCAAGGGTTTATTCAACGCGGCGGATAAGGCGAGACCGAGCACGCGGCGGCTGTCGGCGGGGTCTATGACGCCGTCGTCCCATAGTCTGGCGCTGGCGTAATACGGATGCCCCTGGGTTTCGTATTGCTGGCGGATTGGGGCTTTGAAGGCTTCCGTTTGTTCTTTTGTCCAATCGGCGGACCCGGCGCGCACCGTCGTCAGCACGCCGGCCGCCTGTTCGCCGCCCATGACGGAAATGCGTGCGTTTGGCCACATGAACAGGAACCTGGGGTCGTAGGCGCGTCCGCACATGCCGTAGTTTCCGGCGCCATAACTACCACCGATGATCAGGGTTAGTTTCGGCACGGCGGTTGTCGATACGGCGGTAACGAGTTTGGCTCCGTCCTTGGCAATGCCGCCGGATTCGTATTTGCGGCCCACCATGAAGCCGGTGATGTTCTGGAGGAACACCAGCGGAATGTTCCGTTGACTGCACAGTTCGATGAAATGCGCACCTTTCACGGAGGATTCCGAGAACAGGATGCCGTTGTTGGCGACGATCCCGACCGGGTAACCGTACAGATGGGCGAAACCGCAGACCAGCGTGGTGCCGTAAAGCTTCTTGAATTCGTCGAACACGCTGCCATCGACGATGCGGGCGATGACCTCTCGCACGTCGTACGGGGCGCGCAGATCGGTGGGCACCACGCCGTGCAGTTCCGCCGGATCGTATTTCGGGGGCTCGACCGGTCGCATCGACAACGGCACAGGCTTGTCGCGGTTCAGCCCGGCGACGATACGGCGACAGATCGACAGCGCGTGGTGGTCGTTGCGGGCGTAGTGGTCCACAACGCCGGAGGTCCGGGCGTGGACGTCGGCGCCGCCCAGGTCCTCCGCCGTGACGATTTCCCCTGTCGCGGCCTGCACCAAGGGCGGGCCGGCCAGGAAGATGGTGCCTTGTTTGCGGACGATGATGCTCTCGTCGCTCATGGCCGGGACGTAGGCGCCGCCTGCGGTACACGATCCCATGACGACGGCGATTTGAGGAATGCCCTCGGCCGACATGTTGGCCTGATTGAAGAAGATGCGGCCGAAATGGTCGCGGTCGGGGAAAATTTCGTCCTGCATCGGCAGGAAGGCGCCGCCGGAGTCCACCAAATACAGGCACGGCAGATTGTTGCGGCGCGCGATCTCCTGCGCCCGCAGATGTTTCTTTACCGTCATGGGGAAGTAGGTGCCGCCTTTGACGGTGGCATCGTTGGCGACGATCACGCACTCCCGCCCCGACACGCGGCCGATGCCGGTAACGATTCCGGCGGCGGGAACGTCGCCACCGTACAGCCCGAACGCCGCAAGCTGCGAAAATTCCAGGAACGGTGAACCGGGGTCGATCAAAGCGGCGACTCGGTCACGCGGCAACAGTTTGCCGCGGGCGACGTGGCGGTTTCGGGCGACGGTGCCGCCGCCTTGGGAGATTTCGGCCACGCGGGCGCGCAGATCGGCGACGAGGCCGCGCATGGCCTCGGCGTTGGCGGCGAATTCGGGGGATCGGGGGGTGATGTCGGAGCGGATGGTGGTCATCTAACGGTCGCCTGCTGGTAACGGGCGCCTGCCGGGACGCTGTCGGATTGGATCATAGTGGGGCCGCGGCGTGGAAAACGAACAACCATCACGCTGTCTCCGCGAACAGTTCGCGTCCGATCAACATTCTGCGGATTTCACTCGTTCCCGCGCCGATTTCGTACAACTTCGCATCGCGCAACAAACGGCCGGTGGGGTAGTCGTTGATGTAACCATTGCCGCCCAACGTCTGAATCGCCTCCAGGGCCATCCATGTGGCTTTTTCGGCGGCATACAGGATCGCGCCGGCGGCATCCTTCCGCGTTGTCTCCCCGCGGTCGCAGGCTTTCGCGACGGCATAGACGTAGGCTTTCGCGGCATTCATCGTGGTGTACATGTCGGCCATTTTGCCCTGCATCAACTGGAATTCGCCAATGGCCTGGCCGAACTGTTTGCGCTCATGCACATACGGCATCACCACATCCATGCAGGCCTGCATGATACCGATCGGGCCGGCCGCCAGCACGGCACGTTCGTAATCCAGCCCACTCATCAGTACCTTTGTGCCACCGCCTACGGTGGACAGGACGTTTTCCTCGGGCACCTCGCAATCGACGAAAACCAGTTCGCAGGTGTTCGATCCGCGCATCCCCAACTTGTCCAGCTTCTGCGCGGTGGAGAATCCCTTAAACCCTTTCTCGACCAGGAACGCGGTTATGCCCCGCGATCCGGCTGCTGGATCGGTCTTGGCGTAAATCACCAACACGTCCGCATCCGGGCCGTTGGTGATCCACATCTTGCTGCCGTTCAGGACGTAGCGGTCGCCCTTCTTGTCCGCCCTTGTGCGCATGCCGACGACATCCGACCCGGCCCCTGGCTCACTCATTGCCAGTGCGCCTACCTTGGTGCCGTCGATCAGCCCCGGCAGATACCGGCGCTTTTGGGTGTCCGAGCCATTGCGGGAGATTTGGTTTACGCAGAGGTTGGAGTGCGCCCCATACGACAGGCCTACCGAGGCGGATGCGCGGGAGATTTCCTCCATCGCCACCACATGCTCCAGATAACCCATGCCGGCGCCGCCGTATTCTTCCGATGCTGTGACACCGAGCACGCCGAGGGCACCCATTTTTGGCCAGAGGTCCATGGGGAATTCGTTGTCGCGGTCGATGGCGGCGGCACGCGGCGCGATCTCGGCGGCCGCAAATGCCTCGACGGTAGAGCGCAGCATGTCGGCGCTCTCCCCCAGGTCGAAGTTCAGTCCCGGCAGGCGGTTCGGCAGGCTGGCCATTCCTATGTGTCCCCGACTTTTTCCATTGCGGCCGCACAGTGCGCTACCCGGCGGGTATCGCCAAGCCGGGTTGTGTGTGGGTGCCGGTGCTTATTTTGATGTTCACGGCCCCGGCAGGGCAATCGGGTGGAGATCGTCTCGCACGTTCATCGTCCCTTTGGAACGGCGCACTGGTGGTTTTGGCTAAGAAGGGGTTTTACCACGAAGGCACGAAGGCACGAAGTTTCCAATAAAATCGGCAAATTCGGCGCTGGTTGTTCGCATCCTTCGTGGCTTCGTGGCTTCGTGGTGAAACAGGTGCTTGCTCGCACGTCCATGCCGAGGCGGCCACGGTACTAAAAAGCCATTCACCCGATTGCCCTGCACAGGAGAGGGTTCAACCTCAAACGCTCACGGCCTAAGCCGGGTCGCACAATACGATTTTAGTGAAGGCCCCGGCAGCTTAAGGGAATGTGCCGGCAATCCGCGCACCGGCCGTTTGTGCGCAGATTGCCGGCACAGGGCCTGCCATGACGGTGAGGCCAAGGTCTGGCCACCAAAATCTTCCCCGACAACCGCCGATCGTAGTGCCTATAGGGACGGTTCCCGCCACGACGGCACGGACATGGTTCGGCCATGACGAAGAAAGAACGTCCTACACGATTTCCATCGACAGTTTCGGCGGCGACTTCAACGTCTGCAAAATCACGCAATACCGCTCGGTTGTCTGGATCATACGCTCCAGTTTCGCCGCGTCCGCATCGCAATCGACATCGAACTTCACCGTAATTTCGGTCAAACCAACCGGAGCCGCCCGATCGATCGCCAAGGTGCCCCGCGCGTCCCAAATACCCTCGGCGATTACTTTACCGCCGCGGATCGTGACACCCATCGCCGTGGCCACCGCGCGTAACGTTACGCCGGCACAACCGACCAGCGCCTCCAGCAACATGTCGGCGGAACAGGCGAGTTCGCCTGACCCACCGCCGGCCTTGTGCAGACCGGCCGTCACAGTGCCATGCCAGGAATTGACGACAATGGCGATATCGTTCGGGTCCAGGCTACCCTCCGCACGCGCGGGAATACGGGCCGCGCCGGGATTGTCCCGGTAGAGTTGCTTTAACGGCGCCTGGGTGGCGCGAAGTTCGTCGGCGTTCATCGTGGGTTTCCTTATTGAACAGGCGGCACGTCAAGGCGGCAGACAATGCCTTGCAGTTCGGGCGATGGCGCCGGATAGCGTTGCATCACCAATGGGTCGTGTCCCGGAACGATCAGCTCCGGCGAAGCAGCATGGGCGCGTAACGTATCGAACGCTTCGAGCATCTCCCCGATATGCAGGGCGGTGGTGAAGGGGCGGTACGTTTCCATGTTCTCGTAGAAATGAGTCACGTCGGAGGCGAGCACAACAACGCCCCGCTTCGTGTTGACCTTCACGAATTGCAGCCCGGC
>JANXLQ010000323.1 GCA_025355085.1 Rhodopila sp. | reverse complement strand
GGCAGGCCTTCGCCTGCCATGACGAAAAGGCGCCGAACGGTCAGAACATTGGGCCGGTGGTATTATTCCAACGGCCTTATGTCCTAACCCGCCACAGTCATGGCCTTGGGATGCTGGTTCGGACAAAGATGTGAATGGCAGGCCTTTGCCTGCCATGACGAGAAGGGCCGAACGGTCAAAACATTGGCCCGGCGATATTACGCCACCGGTGCGGTATCGGCGGTCGCACGAACCGCGTTCCATAATAAAAAACCGAGCGGAATGGTGATTATGGTCCATGCGGCCAGGCCGATGGTGGTGTGGAGTAAGCCTCGGCCGTTCGCTGTGTGATCGATGACCGCGGCGGCGATACTGGAGGCCGCGAAATAGAGCAGCATCCCGACATACGGAAACGCGACGGGGAAAACGCGATGCGACCAGAAGGCTGTCGCCCCGACCAGCACAAGTCCCGCGAACAGGCGGCTGACGGCGGCACCGTCGAGACCGTACAGGGGCACCAGAATGGCGGCGGCCAGCACGGCGGCGACAACCGCGATCGCAGTGCAGATCACGTTCTTGCCGGTGTGGCCGGGCATCAGCATCCCGACGTTCATCGCGTGGCTCAGGGCCAGGCATGTCACCGCCCCGAGGCAGCAGGCCAACACCAGCGGGGACGCGACCACGCCGGGCGCGATCAATGGCAGCACGATGTCCCGGCCCAACCATACCACGCCTGACAGGTAGGCGCAGATCACGGATAACGCCGCTGCGGTGCGCCGGAAGAACAAGCGCCCCTGGCCGGGGTCGTCGAGGCGTTTGAAGCGTTCGGCCGGGAACCAGAGACCGAACGGCACAACGATCGCCTGCGCCATGATGGCGGCTGTTTTCAGATGCAGCGCATAGACGCCGACCGCGACGACGCCGCTGAACTCCGCCAGGAACCAGCGATCCGTCATGTCGGTCAGGGCATAGATGAATGTAGTCAGCAGCAGGGGAAAACCGTAGCGCAGCGCGTCGCGGTAAACGTCCCGGTCGAACTTTGGCCGGGGGCGCAATGCGGCCAGCGCGATCAGGCTCACGACGATTACGCAGGCGCCGCGGCTTAAGAATACCAGGTCTATTGTCAGGGGCTGTTGGTGTCTGATCGCCAGCAGCAAAACCAGATACAGCAGGTTGCGTGCCAGCAAGGCTGCGGCGAAATGGGTTGACGCGCCGGAAGCCCGTAACCCGGTGAGCGTCATCAGGATCAGCGCCTCGCCCGCCACCGCCAACAGCAGCGCCGCCGTCCAGGCCAGGTGAAACACAAATTGGGCGATCGCACCGATCGCCAACAGGCACAGTATCGTTGCTGGAAGTGTGCTGACCAGCAGCATGCCGGCAACTGCGGGAAGCTTCAATCGATCGATATGCAACAGCTTGACCATCGCATGGTCGATGCCGAACAGAACAAGGGATGCGAGTGGAAAAAGCAGCGGATCGACCAGTGCCCATATGCCGAAATCGGCCGGTGACAGGGTGTTCCACAGCACCCGCGTCTGCACCAGCGTCAGCACGGCCGCAAGGCCGGTCGCGATGCCGTACACGGCGAACCCGCTCAAACGGTTGCTCAGGCGGGCCATCCGCCGGGATATAGTGCCGGTCTTTTGTGCCCACCGTTGTGCGGTCGAGGGCAGACTGGCGTGCAAAGGCTCGTTTACCCGGGAGATTCCTGCACCATCGGTGTTGTCGAAGTTACGAAACAAATATTTCCGGATCGCTCTTCACGACCGGCGCCGGCTTTGGCGGCATTGTCTTATTGCGCAATCCATCCTGAGCCATCTTTCCGATGTTCATAAATGGTGTTGTGTAGAGTTGCATCACCGTCCGGTATTCCTGGCACTCGCCGTCCGGCAGGCCAAGCCGGAAGCTGCCGCGCGGTTCTGAATACAGGAAGGTGCCGAACATGCGGTCCCATATGGACAGGAACAGCCCGAAATTTTTGTCCCAGTGGCGCGCTTCCATGCTGTGATGCAAATGGTGCTGGCTAGGGCTGAGAAACCAATTTTCCAGCCATCCGTACGACATGTCGATATGAGAATGACGCAAATGATAGAAGCTGAGCGCATTCACCAGGAAATATGCATCGATTCCGATAATTGTGCTATCGTAGATCGGCATCGAAAATGTGTAGGAGAATACCCCGATCAGTACACCGGTCGTCAGTGTCACGCCGGCATTGTCGAAAATTTGCTGGGCTGGATGAAATCTTTTATTGGTGATCGGGATCAAGAACTCGGATGAATGGTGAACCTTATGGAATTCCCACATCACCTTGATCTTATGGTCGAGGTAATGGGTGTAAAAGGTGGCGAAATCGGCGCCCACTATCGCGATTAACCCGACAAACAGCCAAATCAGCATTGATTCCGGCTCTTGCGCATGCGGGCCGAACAGCTTTGTCAGCGCCTGGTAGGAGATCGTGGAGAAAAAGATGCTTGCCGCCAGCAGTGGGGTGACGATCAGCGGCGTGGAAAGGCGGTTAACAACATAAAAGAACACATCGGTGTGACATGTTTTCGTTTTGAACATCTCGGACGGGAAGCAAAACCGCAAAAATCCGCCGATTGTCCTCGGCTGCCCGTGATTAGTCCGGACCAAAAATGTAATCGCCGCGCCGACAGCGATCGATGCCCATGTCATCAGCGTGACGAAGAAAGCAAAGCTCACGAAATGTGACACAATACGTGAAATCAGAGGCCAAAACATCGACACCCTCATTGCACAAAAGTGTGCGATCAAGCATTAAAGGCAAAAACAGCACTAACCCTCGATAGCGGTACACCTGGACTTGCGTTTGCTTCCGCGCCCAATCCAGCATGCGTATCGTTACGTGTCTTTAACCCTGCCTTTTCGAATCCACCAGCAAGATTTTTTCATTTGTGCGTGAAACACCGTTCGCCGGCAGGGCAAGCGGGTGAATGGAAAGCGACAGGGGGGAGCTATTTTTTGAAAACCGTAACCTCGTGTCGTGCGAAGCACCGGTCCCTGTTCGTCATGGTGCGCCGTCCACGCCGTTTGCCGGGATATTGACTGAAAGACATGGACGGCGCGTTTTCGCGCACCATGACGGCCGGCGGCACAATCGCTGCTTTGCTAAAATGAGAGCGGCTGTTCCACCCCCCCTGCGACTTGGCACGCCTGACCGCCGTGCCCCACAGCCGGGGCATCCGGCGGATCGTTCAATGGCCTGACGGTAAAGGAGATTGCCCGGCTGGGGGCGAATTACCGGGGCGGGGGAACCGATGCAGCACTTGCGGGAGAAAAAACAAGAACATCCTCCAACTTATCCAGAAGGTAGTCGGCGTCGGCATTATCGACGGTTTCCACCAGCGTCAAAACGCGGCTGATCACGCGGGAGCGGAATCGTTCCAGATCGTGCGGTTGACCGTCGAAGCCGGTTTCATCGACCACATCGACGGCGGCCAGAATGGCGTTGTACAGCGCGGGGGGCATGGCCGCTTTGCGATAAAGGGCTGCCAGTCCGCGACGGCCCGGTTCGTGGATCAGGATTTGCGCATTTTCCAGCGGAATGTCGCCTCGTACCGCCATCGCCGCCTCAAAAAACGCAATGTCGCCGGTGCAAAGCGAACGCAGAAGCAGTGACGGCGTCAACCGGTCATTGCGATGCATCTGGGTGACCATGTGCCGCAGATCTTCGTCGGATGCGCCCCAGCTCAGATGGATAATGGCATGTTCACGGGCGCTCAGCACAATGTCCGCGGCAATCGCCGGAGACAGCTCGTGCGTCATCACCAGATGCGTCTGGAGCGCCTTCGACACCATGGTGACGAGGCGTTCGGCAACGGCGGCGGGCAACCTGCCTCGCAGCACCATCGCCTCTTTTACCCGCGTGTTGGCGGCGAACCGGTCCACCGCCTTGCCGAAGCTGGCGTCGGCGATGTTGGCGGCGGTGTTGCCCATCAGCACAACGACCGCGGGTTCCTGCGCTTGGACGATAATAACGTCGGAGACTGCCTCGGGCAGGTTGGTTCGGCTGGCGATGGCTTCCTGTTTCAGGCACGATCCGGCACGGACGATGTCTATCAGGTCATCGTCCGTCAGCACCATGCAGTCGGCCAACAAGGGCAGCGCGACAAACTCCACGTCGTCGGCCAGTTTACGGGCGACGTCGCGGGGTAGCTGGGACGTGTGACGCAGTCCGCGCGATAACGCGGCGCGGACTTTTTCCTCCACATCCCTGGCAAGGATACGCACGATATCCTGGGCCAATGCGACTTCCGTGACGGTCAATGTGTTGCCCGACAGGTCGGCGGCCAGCCTTCCAGCCAGTTCCTCCCGCAAATCGGGGGAGGGTTCGGCCATCAACCGGGCGACATCGTGTGACGAGAGTGTGGCGGCCATTGGGACCTCGTGAATAATCCGATTGAATGAGTTTGGCAGGGAGTGATGAACAACCGGTTAACGGCAGCCTTATAAATGCGGGCGGCGGCGAACGAATGGGCTCTCCGTCCGTCATTCCGGATGAAACGGGAGTTCTCAGTTGGGTAGGTGGCCGAAGGGCGCGGGCAACTTTCGACGATGCCGGATTGTCGCGCGGTTTGAAGCAAGCGATTTTTACCACGGAGACAGCGCGAAGGCGCGCCATCGGTCGTCGCCTAAAGGGTTGCGAGCCGCCGCAGCAGGGTGCCTTCGGTCAAAATTTGGGGCATTACATCCGGCTGGCCGCCCCGGGCCGGGAAGAACACATATAACGGCACTCCATCGCGCCCGTTCTGGCGCAGGAACGCCGTGATCGCCGGGTCTTGCCGGGTCCAGTCGCCCTTAAGATAGGCTACGCCGTTCGCCGCGAATGCCTGCCGCACCGCGCCGGTGTCGATCGCCACCCGCTCATTCACCAAACAGGTAACGCACCATGCCGCCGTCATGTTGACGAACACCGGCCGTCCGCCGGCCCGCAACGCCGCCAGCCGTTCGGGGGTGTAGGTTTCGGCCGAGGAAGTTGCCTCGGCAGCGCCAACCGGTTCGGCGGAAATCCCGGACAGGATGGTCAAAGCCGCCATGACCGCGACTGCCGCGACGGCCTGCCCGAATCGCCGGGGCTGCGCCGAAGCGGCCTGGGTGACCCCAAAGACCCAGCCGGCGAATCCCACCAGCACCAAACCCGCCGCCGTTGCCAGCACGCCCGATGGTCCGGCTTCCTGACTGACCACCCAGACCAGCCACGCCGCCGCGCCATACATCGGGAAGGCCAGCGCCTGCTTCAGAATCTCCATCCACCGTCCCGGCCGAGGCATCAGGCGCGCCAAACCGGGCAATGAGGCCAGCGCGACGTAGGGTGCCGCCAGACCCAGTCCCATAATGGCGAAGACCAACACGGTGACCACAGGCGGTGCCGCCAACCCGGCTGCTACCGCCACACCCATGAACGGGGCGGTGCAAGGGGTTGCCACCAGAACCGCCAGCAACCCGGTGAAAAAACTGCCCGCCACGCCCTTGCGGCCGGCCAGTTCGCCGCCCGCGCCGGTCAGGCTGGCTCCGGCCTCAAACACGCCGGACAGGTTTAGTCCGACGGCGAACAGCAGCCACGTCATGCCCGCCACGAAGACGGGGGAGGAGAATTGAAACCCCCATCCCGCGGCTGTTCCGGCCGCGCGTGTCGCCAGCAAAGCCCCGGCCAAACCCACGAACGTCACCAATACGCCCGCGGTATAGGAGAGGGCATGGGCGTGGCCTCGGCCGCCATGGCGAGCCAAAGCAACCGCCTTCATCGCGAGGATGGGGAAGACGCAGGGCATCAGGTTCAGGATCAATCCGCCCAGGAACGCGAACACCATGATCTGGCCCAGCGGCGGCATAGCGGGCGACGGCGGCGGTCCCGGAACGGCATCGACCACAACGTCCGTCTGCAACCCGGAGCGATCCCGTACAGACAACACGCCGCCGAGGTTTTTCGACGGATCGAAGCCATGCGCGGGTTTCAGTGCCAGGGTGAATCCGCCGGTACGCACCGACAGCGGCTGCGCGGCATCGTCCTGGATACGATCCCCCTGGCCGGGGATGAACCAAGCGTCTGTGATCGTGGCCGTGGACAATTCCGGCCCCTGCACGAACAGCATGCCGTCGGGCGAGATTCGCGCCGGCCACGGCGACGTGCGGGGCACCGCCCGGTCATGCGCCGCGAACAGGCCGGTCTGCGCTGACGGGGCTGGTGTTCCGACGGGCAGGGTCAGGGCGAAGTCACCTTCCTCCGGCACGCAAATGTCTTTGCAGACCAGCCATTGGGCATGCGCCATGATCGCACCGGTCTTCATGGTGCCGGCCTGCATGGTAACGGTGACCGGCAACAGCACCTCTCCGGTGTAGGCGTAGGTCATCACCGGCCCTTCGGCGATACGGCGAGGCGTGGGCCAGTCGATCGCCGATTGGCTGGCGGATTCGATCGTCAGTTCAGGCGGTACGCCGGCGTCGCCGGGATTTTTCCAGTAGGTGTGCCAGCCGTCCGCCATCCGCAGCCGCAATGCCACGCGAAACGGCGTGCCGGGTTGCATCGTGTCAACGTCGGTGACCACTGTCGCGACGGCGCGCCTGCTGCTGACCGGCGCGCTTTCCAACGCGTGCGCAGCGGTGGCCGTGACTGCCATTAGAACCGCCAGCAATAGCCGCTTCATGCCGTCTCCGTTCGCCATCGACCAGGGGGATATGCGCCTCCCGGCGGGGCGATACCAGCCGAGGGGCTACCCATGCCGGATTTTTCGTCCTAGCGTTCCTTTAATGCTACCGAATTGGGGAAATCGCTCATGACAACAAACGGCTTTGGGGGAGATTGCCTCGCCGGTGTCCGGGTCCTGGACATGACGCAGTTCGAGGCCGGGCCGTCCTGCACCGAAACCCTGGCGTGGATGGGTGCGGAGGTCGTGAAGATCGAAAACCCCAAAGGCGGCGATCCCGGCCGTTCGCTGGGTGGCAAGCCGGGTGTCGATGATCCGTATTTCCTGAATTTCAACGCCAACAAGAAGTCGGTCACGGTCAACCTGAAGGACCCGCGCGGTCTGCAACTGGTGAAAGACCTCGCTGCCAAGGCCGACGTGCTGGTGGAGAATTTCGCGCCGGGTGCGATCGAGCGGCTGGGTTTGGGCGCCGATGTCATCCGCGCTTTGAATCCCTCTATTATCTATTGTCAGGTGAAGGGTTTCGGCGAGGGCAGCCCGTACGAGAAAAATCTCGCCTTCGACATGATCGCGCAGGCGTGCAGCGGCATCATGAGCACGACGGGCGAACTCGATGGCCGTCCGCTGAAGCCGGGTCCGTCGCTGGGCGATACCGGGACCGGCATGCTGCTGTCGATTTCGATCCTCGGCGCGCTGTACCGGCGCAAGGCGACCGGGCAGGGAGATCATCTGGAAATCGCGATGCAGGACGCGATGCTGCACTATATGCGGATCGCCTTCGCGCAGCAGTCCCGCACCGGCAAGGCGGCGCCGCGTGCGTCCGACACCTCGGTGACGGGCGGCAATCCGCCGATGGGCACGTTCCCCAGCAAGGGCGGCGGACCCAACGACTATGTGTATGTCTATACATCGCGCGCCAACCCCGAACACTGGCGCCGCCTGTTGGGGGTGATCGGGCGGGAGGACCTGATCGGCGACGTTCGTTACGACAGCCCCGCCGCCAGGGCGGAAAACGCCGCCGAAGTGAATAAGATGGTCGCGGACTGGACCCGCCAGCGCACCAAGCACGAAGCCATGGAGATCATCGGCGCCGCCGGCATTCCCGCCGGCGCGGTGCTGGACACCATGGAGCTTCACAACGACCCGACCTTCGAACAGCGCGGCATCATGCAGACCATCGAGCACCCAACAGTGGGACCGTTCAAGATGGTTGCCTGGCCCGTTCGCTTTTCCGGCAGCCCCCCGCCGGTCAAGCCCGCACCGTTACTGGGGGCGAACAACGACGACGTGTTGACCACCTGGCTGGGTCTTGCCAAGGACAAAGTCAGCGGTCTGCGCGGCGATAATATCATCGGCTAGGGTCCGATCCCGGTATCGGGCGAATCGGCTCACAAAACTTAGGGAGAACCAACAATGGCGGAAATCACCGGCTCGGAAATCATCGCCCGATGCCTGCAAAAGGAAGGGATCAAAGATCTTTTCTACATCATGGGCGGCCCGATGCTGCTGGCGGAAGCCACCTGCGTCAAAGAAGGCATCCGCATGATCGATGTGCGGCATGAGCAAGCCGCAGCCTTCATGTGCCAGGCCTATAGCCGGCTGAAGCAAGTGCCGTCGGTCTGCATGGCCGCGTCCGGCCCCGGCGTTACCAACCTGATTACCGGCATGGCCAACGCGCTGGTCGATTGCTGCCCGGTCGTTGCGTTCGGTGGGTCCAGCCCACTATCGCAGTTCGGCCGTCAGGTGTTCCAGGAAATCGATCAGGTCGAGCTGATGCGCGGCTGCTGCAAATACGTCGATCGGCTGATCAACCTGAAGCGCATCCCGCAACAAATCAACTTCGCGCTGCAAAAGGCGATCAGCGGCAAACCGGGCCCCGTCTATATCGATTGCCCCGGCGACATGCTGTACCAAAAGATCGACGAGAATCTGGTGGATTGGTCGTTCGCCGGCCGTCCGATGCTCGACAGCCGTCCGATGGGCGATCCGCGTCAGGTCGATGCCCTGATCGGCGCACTGGCCGAGGCGAAAAATCCGCTGATCGTGTCAGGCTCCGGCGTGATCTGGTCGCGGGCCTGGGAAGAAATGCAGGCGTTCGTCGAAGCCGCCGGCATCCCGTTCTATACGACACCGCAAGGACGCGGCGTGGTGCCCGACGATCATCCGTATTCGTATCTTTCGATGCGCTCCGGCGCGTTCAAGGATGCCGATCTGATCATCGTGCTTGGCACCCGCATGAACTACATCATCGGTCATGCCAGTCCGCCGCGCTTCGGACCCACCGCGAAGATCGCCCGTATCGATATCGATCCGGCTGAAATCGGCGCCGCCGCGCGTTACGTCGATATCCCCATCGTTGGCGATTGCAAGGCCGTGCTGGGGCAACTGCTGCAAGGCATCAAGGGCCGCATCACGGCGGACAATTACACCGGCTGGCGCAAGCAACTGGCCGATGGCGAAGTGGCAAAGCGGTCCTCGGCCGGCGCCAACAAGCTGGTGGAGGATGGCGACATCCACCCCGTTCGCATGCTGGAAGCCGTCCGCGATTTCGCCAACCGCGATGCTATCCTGTGCGTCGATGGGCAGGAGACATTGAACTTCGGCCGCCTGACCATGCCGACGTTCGCGCCGGGGCATCGTTTGAACTCCGGTCCGTTCGGCACCATGGGCGTTGGTCTGCCGTTCGGCGTCGGCGCGAAAGTCGCCTGCCCGGATAAGCAGGTGATCGTCGTGCATGGCGATGGATCGATGGGCATGAACGCGATGGAGCTGGATACGGCCATCCGCCACAAGATCCCCATCCTGGTGGTGATCAGCCTGAACGGCGGCTGGACCGGCGATCCGAAGCGCGAGAAACCGGGCCGCGACCTTGGTTACACGCGTTACGATAAAATCTGTGAGGCACTGGGCGGCTACGGCGAATATGTTGACAAGGTAGAAGACATCGCCCCCGCATTGGCGCGCGCACAGAAGAAGGTCGATGAAGGTATGGTCGCGCTGGTGAACGTCCGCACGGACTATCGCGCGCGATTCTCCGGCGTATCGTTCTCGGATTATACGACTTAGGCGATCCCTGACAGGCATGACCGGGCACTACGCCGATGCCCGGTCATGCGTGATGTGTGTAATGTGACTTAACGATAAGTGATACCGAGCGATTTACTGTCCGTCGGGGCATCTGCGCATGGATCGTTTGTGTACAGATGCCTTGACGGACAGGGTACCGAAAACTCCGCCTGCTTTTCGTCGCCCGATTGCGACGGGGACGGGCGGCCAACGACAACCCGAAACAGGAGACTCCCCCAACGTGGCTGGACTGATGGAAGGCAAGGTTGCCGTGGTTACCGGCGCCGGTGGCGGTATCGGCCGCGAGATCGCGATCATGATGGCCGGCGCCGGTGCGAAAGTCATCGTCGCCGATATCGGCGCGTCCCTTAGCGGTGGTGGCGGATCGGGAACCCCGGCGCAACAAACCAAAGCGCTGATCGAACAACGCGGCGGGCAGGCCGAGATTTGCACTGAGTCCGTCTCCACGTGGGGCTCCGCGCGCAAGATCATCCAGGCGGCATTGGATCACTACGGACGTATTGACGCGGTGGTGAACAACGCCGGTATCCTGCGTGACGGCATTTTCCATAAAATGTCCGAGGACGACTGGCTGTCCGTCATCTCCGTTCACCTGAACGGCAGTTTTTTCGTGTCCCGCGCCGCCGCCGAACATTACCGGACGCAGGAGAGCGGTTCGTTCGTCCATATCACCTCTACCTCCGGACTGATCGGCAATGTCGGGCAGGCGAATTATGCTGCCGCCAAGCTGGGGATTACCGCGCTGTCGAAGTCGATTGCGCTGGATATGCAACGGTATAACGTGCGGTCGAACTGTCTGTCTCCGTGGGCCTGGAGCCGGATGACGTCATCGATTCCCACGACGACACCTGACCAACAAGCCGCCGTGGACAAGCTGCAGAAGATGACACCGGACAAGAATGCGCCGCTGGCGGTCTTTTTGTCGTCGGATGCCGCGAAGGACGTGAGCGGCCAGGTGTTCGGGACGCGGATGAATGAGATCTATCTGTTCAGTTCCCCGCGTCCGATCCGTATCATCCAGAACTCCGATGGCTGGACCCCGGAAAGCATCGCCACGCACGCCGCCCCGGCCTTGAAGCAGTGGTTCATGCCGTTGGATACGTCGGAGGAGGTGTTCGGCTGGGATCCGGTTTAGGAGGCGGCGGCGTCCGCTTTCGGCCGTTCCATATCGATCCCCGGCGGGTGCGGACCTGCCGGGGATCGATATGGCCGGATTAGATACTTAGATCGAGCAAATTGTAGTCCTTCATGCCCGCCTTCGCATCGGCATCCCACCGATATTTTTCGCCTTCCTGCGGGCCATAAACGTAGGGCGTTTCATCCGGGAACCGCTGCCGGCGCGCATCGATCGCGTAACCAATGACCCTGGCACGGTCGTGGATGCGGTCTGCATCGTAAACCGCGGCCGCGTTGTGGACGCCGCCGCCCATGATCCCCAGGACCGACCGGCGCCGGTGGAAGCCGAAGTTCAGGGTCACCCGCCAGTCCTTGCTGGTGTTGGCGAAAGAGCCATGCACCGCCTGCCGGTTTGTGATCGCCACGTCGCCCGGCTTGCAGATGATCGGCACCGCATCGGACAAACGGTCGCTGCCCGCCTGCGCGACCATCGCCCTGATATCGACCTTGCCCGATTTATGCGACCCGGGGACGACCCAAACGCCGTTGGCGGGTGTGCAACCATAAAGCTGCCCCATGAAATTGAACCCGTGGGAGCCTTGGTCCCAATCCGGACTATCCCAGTGCGTCAATCCATCCTGATGCCACGCGACCGACGCTCCTCTTCCAGGTTCCTTGATGAACAACGCCTCATTGAACGGAACGAAATCCTTGCCGTTCACCGCCGCCGCGACTGCGAGCAACTGCGGATGGCCATAAACCCGCAATGCCGCATCGGAGAATTGCAACGATCCCAAAATGAGATACACAACTTCTTTTGGCGCATCGGATGCAGCCGTAGGCTCAAACATTTTCACCGGATGGCGGCCGCCGGCGAGCGATGTGCCACCGAACGGATCGCTCAATGGCCTGGCCCAAAACAGCGACGGCGCCGTCATATCCGCGCCCAGCGCCGGCCTTCCCTTGGCATCCAAAGCGGCACCTTTCTTGGCCGGCAGGCGATCCAGAACGTTCTGGATATCGGCTTCGATGCCGGCCAGTTCCTCTTGTCCGAGAACGCCCTCGAAAACATAAAATCCGCAGCGCCAGTAAGCATCCAAAATATCGGGATGTACCGCGCCATTCTCGGTGAATCGAATAGGTCCTCTGTTACCCAAACTATAAGCCCGGTTTTCACCTTCTTGCAGATAGGCCCGCATCGCGGCTTCTTCGGAACCATAATCGACGGTGATCGGTTTGTTCATGTCGCGTCCTCCGTTTTCCCAGGATTAGCCATGCCGGCGGCTTGTGGCAATCCGGGCAAACTTGCGGCAGGCCGGGATAGGAGGCTAGCGTTCGCACCAAGCCGGGAATTCCCGGTCGCCGGGAGGGGCGTGCGCATGAAGTTGGTCCATTGTGTCAGGGCGGTTGCCGTGGCGGCGTTGCTGGGGTTTCCGGTTGCGGCTTCGGCCTGCGACTCTCCACGTCAAATGACGGGGTTCAAGACGTGTGCGGATGTTGCGAAAGCCGAGCAGGAAGGTAGTTTGGTGCTGTATTCGCCTGATCCAGAGGAGAATTCGGCCAAGCTGATGGAGGCGTTCCATCAGGCGTTTCCGAAAATTTCCACCAACTTCATCCGCCTGCAAACCGGTGCGCTGTATCAGAAGCTGATGACCGAGCGCCGGGCGAAGGTGTATCAGGTGGATGTTTTGCAGTTGACGGATATGGGTTTCGTGCTCGATTTTCAGAAACGCGATGGTTACAGTCAATACGTTTCGCCCGAAATGAACGGCTATAATGCGGACTTCAAGAGCAGCCCGGAGGGGTACTGGACCTGGGGTTCTTTCATCATGGCGGGGCTGGCCTACAATCCAAAGCTGTTGAAGGCGGAGGATGCGCCGAAATCCTGGAAGGATGCGCTGAACCCGAAGTATGCCGGTATTATCAATACGAAGACGTCCACCTCGGGCCTGGAGCATGTCACATGGTATGAGCTGCATGCCCTGTACGGCGACGATTATTTCCAGAAACTGGGCGAACTGAAGCCGCGTGGGTTCGATTCGTATGTGCAGCAGTTCGATCGCACGGTCAGCGGACAGGATACATTGATCCATACGGCGCAGTATTCCGCTTACCTTTTGGCAAAGGCCAAGGGGGCGCCGATCGAGTTCATCTTTCCGGAAGAGGGCCTGACATTGACGCCGGGCGTGTTCGGACTGGTTGCTGACGCCCCGCACCCCAATGCCGCGCAACTGTTCATGGACTGGTTCCTGTCGGTGCCGGGGCAGACGGCGTGGGATGCGATCTCGTCGTTGAACTCACCGCGCACGGGTGCGCCGCCGCCGCCGGGCGGGGTCGCGATGGACACGGTCAAGTTGCTGTATCCGCACGATTGGCAGGCGTTCCTGGCGACCCACGATCAGTTCGTGAAGCAATGGGCGAAAGTCATCGGCGTACGCTGAGGCTTTTGTTGAACGTTCATCGCGTGCCGCACGGTTGCACCGGCTTGTTCTGGCCACCTACGCCAGAACAGTGCCGCGCGAGGTGCCCCGGACAAGCCGGGCCATGACGACGGAGAGGGCGATGTCTTTGCCAAAAATTTCTTTCCTCCCGCCGGTTATTCTGATGTCTATTGGAACGATTTCAACCATGACGATAAGAGCGAAAGTTGTGATTCAAACGGTGGGTGATCCTACTAAAGGAAGCGCACGACGATGACGGATAGTGTCAGGGGGCAACCATCCCAATGAACCGTTTCGCGAAACTCGTGCCCCGCCTGAGCATCGCCACACTGCTGATGCTGCTGGTCCTGCTGCTATGCGCGGCGTTGGTGGTTTATCCGGTCGTGTTCATCGTTGCCGAATCGTTCAACATGGGAGAAGCCGGCGTCTTCCCGCCGCCTGAGATCGGCCTGCATAATTTCGCCGCCATGGCGGCCGACGTGGATGTCATCGCCAACACGTTGCTGGTTGCGTTCGGCGCAACGATCATGGCGGTGACGATCGGATTCATTCTGGCATGGATATTAACCCGCACGAACATTCCCGGCAGAGCCCGCCTGGAACGTTTGATGGAGCTGCCCTACTACATGACGCCCCTGGTCGGCGCGATGGCGTGGGGCATCCTGGCGGCCCCGAAAACCGGGTTGCTCAATCAGGCATGGCACGTCATCGGCGGCCATGCCGATTTATTCGACATCTATTCCCCGCTCGGTATCGCCTGGGTCATGGCGTTGTTCGAGGGAACCGTCGCCTTCGTCATGATCTCCGCCGCCATGAAATCGATGGACCCGTCGCTGGAGGAAAGCTCCCGCGTTATGGGCGCCGGAAAAATGCATACCGCCTTGCGGATTACGTTGCCGCTGGTAGCCCCCGGTGTCCTTAGCGCCGCGGTCTTCGTCTTCGCCGAGATGCTGGGGGCGTTCGCCGCCGCGTTTGTGCTTGGTATTCCCGGCCGTTTTTATGTCGTGACGACGGCGATATGGGAGGCAACGCAGTCCTTCCCCCCGGATTACGGACGCGCCGCCGCGTTGGGCCTATCGTTGTTCGCCGCCATGGTGGTGACCCTGACAATCGCAAAACTGATCATGCGCAAAGGCAGCCACGCAACGATTACGGGAAAAGGCTTCCGCCCACGCCCGGTCGATGCCGGGTCGGCCCGCTGGCTGCTGATGGCGGTCGCCTGGGGCTACATCGTCCTGGCCGTTATCCTGCCGCTGGCCGCGCTGTTGCTGACGTCGTTCCAACGTTTTGCCACGGTCATCCTGTCTGACAGCATCTTCACCCTCGGCAACTACCAAACCGCGCTCAGCACCGGCACGTTGGGGCCAGCCTTCGTCAACAGCCTGATTCTGGGTCTGTCGGTCGCCACCATCGGCGTGCCGATTATCGGCGTCCTGACCTGGATCATCTACCGATCGAAAATCCAGGGCCGCACCGCGATCGAGTATGTCGTGATGTTCCCCCAGGCGGTTCCCAGGCTGATCTTCGGTCTGGGTCTGCTATGGGCCTGGATCAACATTCCGATTCCGATCTACGGTACCCTGTGGCTGCTGGGCATCGCGTATTTTACCGTGTTCCTGCCTCTGGGTTTACGAACCCTGGCCGGCGTCGTCATGCAAATCGACCGCAGCCTGGAAGAATGCGCCAGAGTGTGCGGCGCGTCCTGGATGCACCAGATGCGAACCGTTTCGTTGCCGTTGTTGAGGCCCGGAATCGCCGCCGCATGGCTGCTGATTTTCATTGCCTCGATCCGGGAACTGGGGGCGTCGATCTTCCTGATGGGGCCGCAATCGAAGGTGATTTCCCCGGCGATCATCAACGCGTGGCTGTCCTCCAGCTCTGAACTGTCGGCCGCAATGGCCATGATCCTGACCGTAACGGTCTTCGCAGCGGTGATCGTCTTGTTTGCCGTCGCCCGTAAACTCACCGGAAACCCAGCATGATATCCGACCCGCGTATCGAGGTCTCTGGCCTGACCGTCCGTTACAACGACGTCGTCGCCGTGAACAACATCGACTTCGCCATTCAACCCGGCGAACTCGTCACCCTGCTCGGTCCTTCCGGTTGCGGAAAGACTACCACGCTGCGCGCCATCGCGGGGCTGGAAGACCCATCGGCGGGGGTCATACGTTTGAACAACGAAATCGTCTATTCGTCCGCCCAGCGCCGCAACATTCCATCGGAAAAGCGCGGCCTGTCGATGGTGTTCCAATCCTATGCGATCTGGCCGCACATGACGGTGGCCGAAAATGTCGCCTACGGCCTGAACGTTCGCAAGTTGCCGCGTGCGGAGGTGGATCAAAACGTCCGCCGCGTGTTGGATCTTGTGCAAATGAGCGCATATGCCGGCCGTCCGGCATCGAAACTATCGGGCGGACAGCAGCAGCGCATCGCGGTGGCCCGCGCCATCGCGTTTTCCCCCACCGTGCTGTTGTTCGATGAACCGCTGTCAAACCTGGATGCCAAACTTCGGACGGAAATGCGGGTTGAACTGCGAGAACTGCAACGCCGCCTGGATATTACGTCCGTTTATGTGACGCACGATCAAGAGGAAGCCCTGGCAATCTCCGACCGCGTCATCGTTATGAACCACGGCAGGATCGAGCAGATCGGATCGCCCGAAACCATTTATAACCGGCCGGAAAGTATCTTTGTAGCCGATTTTGTCGGGGCCGCCAATCTGATCGGCGGGCGGGTCAGGGCGGCAGCGGACGGCAGCATCGTGTTCGAAACGATTGGCGGTTTGATGCTAAAGGCCGCTGCCCGTCCGACCGGGTCCGAAACCATCTGCGCGTTGCGTTCGGCCTATATCACGCTGCAACGCAACGCCGATCCGGGCAGCAACACGGCCTACGGCAAGATCCACCGCCGTATGTTCCACGGCGATTTCATCCAGTATGTGGTCGATTGGCCAGCCGGGCAACTGATCGTCCGCCGCCCGCCAACAGAGATGATCGAAGAGGGGGCAAACGTGACGATCGCCTTCTCGCCGGAACACTGCATCCTGCTGTAGGGTTATACTTGGCGATTCGATGCCGAGTCTTCTCCTTTCGTCATGGCAGGCGAAGCAGGCTGTGTGAAAACTCCCGCCCAAATTTGCGTTGGAGAATATTTTTCTCTGGCATGCCCCTGTCGTCGCGACGACCCAATCCCGTCATGGCAGGAGAATGCCTACCATCTGCGCCTTTTCT
>JANXLQ010000297.1 GCA_025355085.1 Rhodopila sp. | reverse complement strand
GCTGCACGTAAAATCGTGGGTGACCGGGCCAAGCCCGGCCATGGCGTATGATGAGAGTCCGAGCGCAATGTCACGCTATGGCCCGGGGCCGGCGCATTATCGATCTGCCGAGACGGTTGCCCAACGTCTTCCATCATTCGTCCCGCTCCAGCACATCCAGCAGCGGCGCATCCGGGAACGGCATCGCCGAGCGTGGCGGCTTCATCCCCAGGTGTCGCCAGCCGGATTCTCCCAGCATTCGCCCACGACTGGTGCGCAGGATCAGGCCTTCCTGGATCAGGTATGGCTCCACCACGTCTTCCAACGTATCGCGTGCCTCCGCCAAAGCTGCTGCGAGCGTCTCGACACCCACCGGGCCGCCGGCATGGTGTTCGGCGATCCGGCGCAGATAGCGTCGATCCATAGCGTCCAGGCCGAGGTGATCGACCTCCAGCCGGGTCAGCGCTGCGTCGGCGACGTGACGATCCACCGGCGTATTGCCTTGTACCAGCGCGATATCCCGCACCCGGCGCAGCAGGCGGCCGGCGATGCGGGGGGTGCCTCGGGACCGGCGCGCGATTTCGATGGCGCCTTCATCCGTTAGGGCAAGACCGAGCAGACGGGCGCCCCGGACGATGATCTGACGGAGTTCCTCGGCGGTATAGAATATCAATCGCAACGGAATGCCGAACCGGTCTCGCAACGGTGTCGCCAACAGGCCGGCGCGCGTGGTGGCCCCAACCAGCGTAAAAGGCGGCAGGTCGATCCGCACGCTTCGCGCCGCCGGGCCTTCGCCGATGATCAGATCGAGCTGGAAGTCTTCCATCGCGGGGTACAGGACTTCCTCGATCGCTGGCTGCAGGCGATGGATTTCGTCGATGAATAAGACATCCTTCGGCTGAAGGTTTGTCAGAATCGCGGCAAGATCGCCGGCTTTGGCGATCACCGGGCCGGATGTCGCGCGGAATCCGACGCCCAGTTCTCGGGCAACAATCTGTGCCAGCGTTGTCTTACCCAGCCCCGGCGGGCCGTGCAGCAGCACATGATCCAGCGACTCGCCCCGGGATTTTGCCGCCTGGATGAAAATCGCGAGATTTTCGCGGGATGCTTTCTGGCCGGTGAAGTCGGCAAGGGTCTGCGGGCGCAGCGATGCCTCGGCGGCGTCCTCCGGTTGGCGCCCGGCGGAAACCGGCCGATCGTCAAGGGTTCGGTCTTCGGGGCCGGTCATCCGGCGGTCCTACCCGCGGGCTTCTGGGCCAACTCCTTCAGGCTGTCACGGATCAGCGAATCCAATGTGGCTTTCTCCCCCAATCGATCGAGCACGCGCGCCACCGTCTGCTGCGCCTCCGGCCGGCGGTAACCGAGATTGATCAGCGCCGACAGCGCATCATCCGCCGGCGTGGCGGCGGCGATCGGTGTATAGGACACGCCGGACGCCGAGGTCGGCATCGTCCCGGTCTTGTCCTTCAATTCCGTTAACAGGCGGATCGCCAAACGCGGCCCAACCCCCTGCGCCCGGGTCAGGCTCGCCTTGTCTCCGGCGGCGATGGCGCCGATCAGATCGCGGGGCGACATCGCCGACAAGATGCCCAGGGCAACTTTGCCGCCAACGCCCTGCACCGTGGTCAGCAGCCGGAACCAGTCGCGTTCCGCCGAATCGGCAAACCCATACAAGACGATGGCATCCTCGCGGACATGCGTTTCGATAAGCACTTTGGCGACGGCGGGCGGCTGCGGCAGGGCCGACAGGGTGCGCGACGACGCCTGCACCAGATAGCCGACGCCGCCTACGTCGATGACGCAGGTACCGTCGGAGAGTGCATCCACTCGTCCGGTGAGTTGGGCAATCATGAGAGGTCCGGTCCTGCCCAGAGGGCGTTTGGGAAGCACCGCGAATCGAGCGGTGCGGGATCATACCCTATCGGACGCCAAAAAAGAGAAGTGCCTGACCAGCCGGCCTCGATAGAGGGAACTCATGCGTCCCTCGCCGTGTGCGGAAGCGCCTGCGACCTGAGGTGCCGGGACAAAGACCGCCCCGGCCGGCCCGGTTACCGGCCCCGCCGAGGAAACCTGATCATCGCCCCGCTCGCCTCATCCCACAGCGTGAACGTGGGGGCCCGCAGCGCCTGCCACAGCGTCAATCCCGTCACGTTGGCCGCGAACAAAGGCTCCGACCGGTGCGCCGCCTGCAGCCGATAGTTCGGCACCCGAGGCATCAAATGATGCACATGGTGGAACCCGATGTTGCCGGTGAACCATTGCAGGACCTTCGGCAAACGCAGCCAGGACGTGCCATGGATCGCGGCACCAGCCGGCGTCCATTCTGTCTGACGTGACCAAATCGACTCCTCGAACCGGTGCTGCACCGAAAACAGCCACACGCCAATGATCGAGGCCAGCGCGATAACCGGCAATTGAACCAGCAACATAGGCAACCATCCCAACAGCAGGGCCATGGTCACCAGGAACGCGCCGATGCCAAGGTTGGTCAGCCAAACGCTCAGGCGCTCCTTCCGCCAACTCCTCGGGGTGTCGAACGGAATGCGATACACCAGGATAAACACTACCGGCGGCAGCAAAAGTTGCGACACCAACGGATGCAACGCCGCCCGGTATAGCCACTGGCGCATCGGCGACAGCGCCTCGTATTCCTTCAACGTGATGCAGCCGGAATAGATGTCGCCCCCGGTGGGGCGCTTGTCGAGGTTGTTCCAGACCGCGTGATGATTCGCGTGATGGCGCCGCCAGAACGGAAACGGCGTGAACGTGGTCAGGCTGCACAGCCAGCCCACCAGCTCGTTCGCCCACTTCGCGCGAAAATATGCGCCGTGGCCGCAGTCGTGCTGGATGATGAACAGCCGGACGACGAAGCCGGCCGTGGGTATGGCCAGGGCGACGCTCAGCCAGGGCGAAATGCGATAGTACGCGTAGTACATCGCCGCGACCAACGCCCCATACGGCGCCAGTGTAAGGCCAAGCTGTGTCAGGCTGCGGCGAAGCGAAGGCACCCCAAACGGAGCCAGGCTTGCGAGCATCGCGCGCCGGTCGAATGTCACCTCGGCTTCCCGAGGAAGTGACGGCAGAGGGTCCATAAAGGTCTTTTCGTAGGCCGGGGGTTGGCGGCGTCCGGATTTGGACGGCTTCGCCTTCGTCGCGTTCACATGGATGTGTAGCCCAAATCCCGTGGCCGGGACAGGAATCAAATTGCTAATTTTGGCCCGATCCGGGCGCCGCGCCGCAACCTCGGCAAAGGCCACATAATCTCCTGAAATCAGTGGAATCGTCACCCAAATCAGATAATAATCAGCGTAATGGGAGGCATACAACGCGGCCGCCCATTATGATGTCTGAATGACAAGCGGAGCCGTGCCCGATCGGCGGCAACCATCCTAAAAGCGTTACAATCGCTGGCATGCCTTCCTGCGCTAAACATTGCCGCCCACCTGGTTAGATCGCGTGTCCGGGGCCGCTTGGTAACCGCTTGTTAACTTTCCCCTGCCATTCTCTCGCTTTCCGCGGAGACAACGATATGGCGTCAACCGAACTTCTGACCACTGCCGGGCGGCTCCTGTCCCAAGGCACATGGTTCGAGGCCGAGATCGCTGCGCGCAACGCGATGGCCGAAGACCCAACCGACCCACAGGCCGCATTGCTGGCGGGACTGGCCATCGCGGCGATGGGTGAGCATGCCCGCGCAGCACCGGTCCTGGTCCTCGCCGCCACATTCGCTCCCGAGGCGGATCACCCCTGCCTCGACCTCGCCCGGTTCAAGCCGCCGCTGCCTCGGGCGCTGGTGGCGCGGCAGTTTCGCGCGTGTCTGCGCCTGACCCCAAACGACAACTGTCTGCTGCTCGCCTTCGCCGGCTTCCTGCTCGATAACGATCAGGCGGAAGCGGCCGAACAGGTTCTGAAAGACGCCGCGGAGTCCGCCGCGTGTCATCATTTGCGCGGCCTGGCGCAGGCGGAACAGAACCTGTTCCCATCGTCGATTGACAGTTTTGAACGCGCCGTCGCTTTGCAACCGGACCTGGCGGCAAGCTGGTCGAACCTGGGCATGGTGCGAAAGGTCGAGGGCCTGTTCGCCGCCGCCATCGCAGCCCACGACCGGGCGGTGGCGCTGGAACCAGGCAATCCCCGGTTCCGCGTCAACCGAGCGGTCGCGCTGTTGAAGGCCGGCCAGTGGGAAGACGGGTGGAGCGATTATGAAGCGAGGTGGGAGCTGACGGGGGCACTCGGGATCGATCCCGCCCGGCTGATGCCCACGCTGCGCCCGAACGACGGCCTTGCGGGTCAGACCATCCTCGCGCTGCACGAGGACGGATTCGGCGATACCCTCCAATTCCTGCGCTATCTGCCGCTGCTGGCTGAGAGAGGCGCCCGCGTCGTGGCATGCGTGCCCCCCGCGCTGGGCCGCCTGATGCAATCCGTTCCCGGGGTGGCAGAGGTCGTAACCGACTCCAGAAGCCCGCCGCCCTACGATTTCATCTGCCCGATGTTCAGCCTGCCTCGGGTATTCGGCACCACGGTGCAAACGATCCCACCCATGCCGGCGCTGGTCCCGGACGAGGCATCGCAGCGTCGATGGAAGGGGCGGCTGCCGGTGGGTGGGCTGCGAACCGGCCTGGTATGGGCCGGCCAGGCTCGGCCGTCGCTGCCGGGATTCCGGAC
>JANXLQ010000295.1 GCA_025355085.1 Rhodopila sp. | reverse complement strand
GACGAATGGATTTGCACATTGATCCAAATCAATGCGGCCTGCCAGTCGGCAACTACTGTTTCCAGTAGATTTTGTGCCGATATCGCCACAAGAACCCGTCACAGAACTCAACCCGGTCTGCGATCGACAAAGGATGTATGCCATGTCAACAATTCGTAATCTCGCCGGTACAGCGATGGTCGCAGCCGCTTTCACGCTTGGCTCCCCGGGCCCTGCCAACGCCCAGTCTCCTGCTGCTGACGATCATACAACTCATCATCCCGCCGCTGAAATGTCACCGCCGCCTGCGGGAGCCAAACGGATGTCACCCCCAGCAAGATCGATGCCTGCGACCCCCGGTTCGGCCGGTAATGGCATGATGATGGGCGGCAACATGCCGCAAATGGCTCAGATGATGCGAACCATGATGATGATGCAACATGGGATGGGTTCGGCCGGCATGATGCCGCTCCGTCATATCGAAGGGCAAATTGCTTTCAACAAAGCGGAACTTCACATCACCGACGCCCAACTGCCGCAATGGAACGCGTTCGCCGACGCCTTGCGCGGCAATGCCGCAACCCTTCAGACAGCAATGCAGAAGGGGATGCAAGCGAGCGGCTCTGCTACCGCGCCCGAGCAGATGGAGCGGCGGATTGCCATGCATTCCACCCAGCTCGATACGATGAAAGCGATGTTGGCGGTCGTGAAACCACTCTATGCGGTACTTTCGGACGATCAGAAAAAGACCGCCGACGAACTCATGGGCGAGCATTTGATGGGAATGCGTGGCATGGGCAACCGATGATCGGCGAGAATGTGTTGCTCTCCCCCGACACTTAATCCTGATGCCTGTGGGGCTTGGGCGGCCCGGCATGGGAGTACGAGCAAGCGCCTGTTTCACCACGAAGCCACGAAGGAAGCGAACAACCAGCGCCACACCTGGCGCTTTTATTGGAAACTTCGTGCCTTCGTGGTAAAATTCCTGTTCAGCCAAAACCCCAGTGCGCCGTTCCAGAGGACGATGAACGTGCGAGACGATCTTCACCCGATTGCCCCGCGCACGTATCCCTTGTTCATGGACATGTCACAGATGCGTTGCTAGAAGCCGCGTGTTTCCGGCGTCCCGACCGGTTCGGTATTCCTATCGGCGGCCCTGCTCATGAAGATCGTAGCCTGCAACAGCAATCGTCCCCTGGCCGCGGCTGTCGCCGATATCCTCGGCCTGTCGCTCACCAAGGCTTCCATACGGCGTTTCGCCGACATGGAAGTGTTCGTCGAGATCCAGGAAAACGTACGCGGCGAGGACGTTTTTGTCGTCCAGCCGACCTCGTTCCCGGCCAACGACAACCTGATGGAGTTGCTGATCACGCTCGATGCGCTGCGCCGAGCGTCCGCCCGTCGCATCACGGCGGTGGTTCCTTATTATGGATACGCGCGCCAGGATCGCAAATCGGCTGGCCGGACGCCGATTTCCGCCAAATTGGTGGCGAATTTGATCACCGAAGCCGGCGCCAACCGCGTCCTGACCATGGACCTGCATGCCGGCCAAATTCAGGGATTTTTCGATATCCCGGTGGATAACCTGCCGGCCGCGCCGCTGTTCAGCCGCGATATCGAGCAACGCTACAAAGGCCGCGACCTGATGATCGTTTCGCCCGACGTGGGCGGCGTGGTTCGTGCCCGTGCTATCGCGACACGGCTGAACTGCGACCTCGCCATCATCGACAAGCGGCGGGAACGGGCCGGGCATTCCGAGGTTATGAACATTATCGGCGACGTGGTCGGCCGCGACTGCATCCTGGTCGATGACCTTGTCGACTCCGGTGGCACGCATTGCAACGCCGCCGACGCACTGATTAAGCGCGGTGCGCGGTCCGCCAGCGCCTACGTCACCCACGGCGTGCTGTCGGGTGCCGCCGTTGCCCGCATCGCGTCCTCGCCCATCGAGATGATGACGATCACCGACTCCATCCTGGCCACAGATGAAGTGAAGCGCTGCGACAATATCCGGGAATTGACCATAGCCCCGCTTCTCGCCGAAGCCATGCGCCGCATCAGCGATGAAAGCTCGGTTAGCTCGCTGTTCGACTAAATGGGTTTATCAAAACCTGATGGGAACTGGCGATAGCCCGCAACAGGGCAGGCGGCTGAAGATCGTCTCGACGTCCGTCGTTATGATGCGTCTTCGTGTATCATCTACATCGTCATGGTGCGCCTTCGCGCATCATCTCCGTCGTCATGGCGCGCGAAGGCGCACCATCCACGTCTTTATCTGTTCCAGGGCGCCAAAAAACGTGGATGGCGTCCCTTCGCGCAGCATGACGAGGCGGGTGACGATCGCCGCGAATACCAAAATCAGAACTGCTGAGCCGCAGTCCCGCCTCTGGACGAACCCGCCTCTAAGCGGCATGGTCGGCAAACGATTGATCGGTCGCCAACAGCGCTTGTTTGTTGGCCGATAACCTACATCTACGTGTGAACGACCAGGAACCACGCCAAATGGACCATATCATCGGCCAGGCCCCTCCGGCTGCCGGACCCGCCGCCAGCACGCACGACGCCAACATGGCCGGCATGATCGTCGATGGCGATCAGAAGACATTCATGCAGGACGTAATCGAAGCATCGCGCACGATCCCGGTTATCGTCGATTTTTGGGCGACATGGTGCGGACCCTGCAAACAACTGACTCCGACCTTGGAGAAAGTGACCAGAGCCGCCGGCGGCCGCGTCAAGCTGGTAAAGATCGACATTGACGCCAACCCGGCGTTGGTCCGTCAGCTCACGCAACTCGGTTTGCCGATGCAGTCCGTCCCGACCGTGGCTGCGTTCTGGCAGGGCCAGATAGCCGACGTGTTCCAGGGCGCCCAGCCCGAGTCGGAAGTGAAGCGCTTTGTCGAAGCCTTGTTGAAGGCGTCCGGCGGCACCATGCCCACCGCCGATCTTCTGGTGGAGGCGAAAGCCGCGCTACAGGCCGGTGACGCCCAGCAGGCGGGCGAATTATTCAGCGCCTTGATTGGCGTGGAACCCGAGAACGGCGACGCCTGGGGCGGTCTGATCCGCGCCCTGATGGCCATGGACCAGGAAGAAGCCGCCGAAGAAGCCCTGTCGCAGGTCCCGGCGAAAATCACCGAACACGCCGAAGTCTCCGGCGCCCGTAGCGCACTGATGCTGGCGCAGGAGGGACGGGCGGCGAAGGACCAGATGCAGTCGCTGCAGGCACGGTTGGAAGCTGACCCGGCCGATCATCAGGCCCGCTATGACCTGGCAACGGCGTTGAATGCGATGAATGAACACGAGCAGGCCGCCGAGGCGCTGTTGGAAATCATTCGCCGCGCCCGCACCTGGAACGAAGGCGCGGCCCGTTTGCAATTGCTGAAATTCTTTGAGGCATGGGGTTCCGACGACCCCGCGACCTCGGCAGCCCGCCGGCGTCTGTCGGCGTTGCTGTTTAGCTGAGATGGCAGCGTTTCACCCAAGGCTGGAGACTCTGCCGTCCGAGTTCGCGGTATTCCCGCTGGCGGGCGCGCTTTTGCTGCCGCGGGGCAAGCTGCCGCTGAACATATTCGAACCGCGCTATCTGGCGATGGCGCTGGATTCGCTGGCTGTTGGCCGGATGTTAGGCATGATCCAACCCGATCCGCATGCTGCGGAAAGCGGTGGGGAGCCGGGATTTTATCGCATCGGCTGCCTCGGCCGGTTGTCGTCGTTCAACGAAACCGACGACGGGCGGTTACTGATCACGTTGAGCGGCCTGGTTCGGTTCACCGTGGCCGCCGAACTTGCTCCTCACGCGGGGTATCGGCGGGTGCGGGGCGATTTTTCGGCCTTTGTGGACGATCTGGCGCAGACCCGAACCCCGGTGGAAATTGAGCGCGATAAAATCCTGACCGCGCTGCGTGGTTATTTTGGCCGTCGCAACGTCGATGCCAACTGGGACGCGATCCGCGGCCTGTCAGACGACGCGCTGATCGTGACCCTGGCGATGGCGTGCCCGTTCGAGGCGGTGGAAAAACAGGCGCTGCTTGAAGCCCCGACTGATTCCGACCGTGCGGCGACGTTGCTGGCGTTGTTGCAGATGGGGGCGGCCAGCTCTGATTTGCCGCCGGGCCGCTCGGTCAGCTAGGAACCGTCATGTCCGAATCCAAACCACTGCCCCCGTCCGTCGATCCTCGCCTGTTGGAGGTCTTGGTTTGCCCGCTGACCAAGACGGCATTGGAATACGACCGTGCCGCCAATGAACTGATCAGCCGGAAAGCCGGTCTCGCCTACCCGATTCGCGACGGCATTCCGATCATGCTGCCGGAAGAAGCCCGGGTGTTGGAGGATTAATGGCCGTCCCCACGGAAATCCGTCTGGACCGCGCGACCCGCGTGCTGCATGTCACGTTTGACGATGGAACCCAGTACGCCCTCCCAGCCGAATACCTGCGCGTGGAAAGCCCGAGTGCCGAGGTCCAGGGTCACAACCCCGGCCAGAAGAAGACGGTCGCCGGGCGCCGGCATGTCGGCATTATCGCGATCGAGCCGGTTGGACACTATGCGGTCCGGCTGGTGTTCGACGATCTGCATGATTCCGGGATATTCACCTGGGACTACCTGGCGGAACTCGGGCGAGATCAGGATCGCCTGTGGGCGGGGTATCTGGATGCGCTGGCATCGCGCGCTCTGTCGCGAGACCCGGGATAAGCGCGGTATCCGCCACAACGGTGAGACACAATGCCGCCCCGCGCACGTCGCCTGAGCGAAGCCGATCAGGCGCTTTGGGCCAGTTATGCCCAAAAACTCGCACCCTTGCGGGGGCGTGCCGCCAAACGATCGGCCCAACCAGCCCCAAAAAAAACCACCCCGATTGAGCCGGAGCCTGTTGCCCCCGCCCCGCAACCGCGACTGAAAACCGCCGCCGTGGTCTCTAAGCCACGGACTATGACGGCGGCGTTGGCGGTCGGCACCCAACCGGGTGGGATCGATAAGGCGACATGGCAGCGATTCCAATCCGGTAAACTCGTCACGGTGCGGCGCCTGGATCTGCATGGGATGACCGCTCAACGTGCCTTTCAGGCTTTGGTGCCCTTTCTGCGCACCGCCCATGCCGAACAAGCCCGGTGCGTGGAGGTCATTACCGGACGCGGCAGCGGTGAAACCGGCGGAGTAATCCGGCGCGAGTTTCCGCATTGGCTGAACCTGCCGGAGATCAGACCCCTAATTCTAGGGGCGGCGCATCCGCATGCGCTCAATCATGGCTCGGTTCGCCTTATTCTGCGACGAATCCGGTGACGCCGTTTGGCGCGCGCCTACGGACCTTGCGTGCCGATCGCGGCGTTACGCTGAAGCACCTGGCCTCGTCGCTACAGGTTTCGGCGGCTTATCTGTCGGCCTTGGAGCACGGCAAGCGCGGCGCACCAAGCGCGGGGCTGGTGCATCAGGTGAATGAGTATTTTGGGCTGATTTGGGACGATGCCGATGAACTGTCCAGGCTCGCCCGATTGTCCAACCCGAGGGTGACGGTCAACACGGCCGGGCTGTCGCCGGAGCAGACGGCGCTGGCGAACCGACTGGCGCAGATGATCCATCGTTTGCCACCGGAAACCGTGGCAATGTTGCATGCGATATTGGACGCCACGGCATCGCAGCCAAAACCCCGGTTGCGTCGGGTGGCGTCCTCAACCGAAGGCGCGCGTTCGGGGGTAGATTAGGCCGCGAGGGGCTGCACCCGAGCTTCGATTTCAGCGCCGAATCGGGCTTGCGCCATCGCCAGATCGTAGGCGGTTTGCAAACCCAGCCAGAACTGCGGGCTGGTGCGGAAGCAACGTGCGAGACGCAGCGCAAGGTCGGAGGTCACCGGTTCCTGATCCGCGATCAACGGCGTGATCTGGCAGGCTGCAACGCCCAAAGCCTGGGCCAAACCGGTTGCATCCAGGTGCATCGGCTCCATGTATTCTTCGCGCAACACCCGTCCGGGGTGCATCCGGCGTTTCATGTTTGCCATTGGTCGAAACCTGTTGGTTTTCTATGAGGCGGAAGATGGCGGCGACTCATGGCAGCAAAATGGCAGAATTCGCCTTATTGTGAGGGAATCGATTTTTTCTTTACGCGGGCGCCACGGTGCGGCCCGCGCTTTGGTTTCGTTCATCGATTTATGCGCCGCTTACCTCTGTTAGACCGGCCGCCGCCGCAGCAGATAGCGCTGCCGCCCATCCAACACGAGTTCGCGCCGCTGATTGTGGATTGTGCTCTTGAACCCAACGACGCCGGTGGTGCGGTTGCCTGTCAATTCGTCGATTTCCAATGCCGGATACACCGTGTCGCCGGCAAAAACCGGTTTCAGGAAGCGACTCGACTGCTCGATGAAGCCAGCCAGCGAATCCTCCACCGAATACGGGAACAGCCCGGCGCCCGGGGCGGTTTGGATCAGCGATTGCAGTCCGTGCGCCAGCAGGCCGGGCATGCCGCGCGCCTTGCAGAATTCCACGTCGTAGTGAACCGGGTGATTGTCCCCGCTCGCCGCCTGGAACGCCAGGAACACCGCCTCGGTCATCGTCCGGCTTGGCAGCACGAACCGCTCGCCAATCCGGAAATCCTCGAACCAGCGCTGTTCCGGGACCATGCGGTGTTGGGTGGGATCGAAGCCGGTCATATCGCGCCCGCCGCCCGCATCGCGGCAATCCGGCCGGAGGTGAAGCCAATTTCAGATAACACTTCATCGGTATGCTGACCGACTGACGGCACGTCGCCCATCGGGGCCTCCTGATCGGTGAATTCAAACGGCGGCAGCAGCGCTCGGACTGGCCCGGCCTCGGTGTTGATCTCCCGCCACTTGTCGCGGGCCGAAAACTGAACGTGGTTCCATACGTCGATCGGTTCGTTCAGGCGCCCGTTGGCGATGCCCGCCTCATCGAGCAGCGCGGCGGCCTCCAGCGAGGTCATGCTGCTTAGGAATTGTTCGATCAGCGCGGTGAGTTCCTGGCGGTTTTGGCGGCGGTCCGCCTGGCTGGCGAAGCGCGGGTCGGTCTGCACCTCCGGCTGGCCCAGCACTTTCCGGCAAAATGTCGCCCACTCGCGTTCGTTTTGCAGGCCGAGGATGATCTGGCCGTCCTTCGTCCGGTGCGCGCCGTACGGGGCGATTGCCGGATGACTGGTGGGAACGCGTGGCGGTGGCGATCCTTGATAGGCGTGCCGCAGCATCGGGTAAGTCATCCACTCACCCAGCGCGTCCAGCATCGCAATCTTGACGTTGGCACCCTCCCCGGTGCGGCCGCGACGCACCAAGGCGCCCAGGATGCCGGTCAGCGCATACATTCCGGTCGAAATATCGGCGATCGAGATACCGACGCGGGATGGCTCTGTTTCCGAACCGGTGACGCTGATAAGGCCGGATTCGGCCTGGATGAGCAGATCGTATGCCTTTTTCTGCACGAACGGGCCGCTTTCGCCGTAGCCGGAGATATCGCACACCACCAGCTTCGGGTTCGCCGGTTTTAGGGCTTCGTACGTAAGGCCCAACCGGGCAGCGGCGCCGGGGGCAAGATTTTGCACCAGCACGTCGGCACCGGCGATCAATGAGTCCAACGCCGATCTCGCGTCTGGATTCTTGACGTCGAGCGTGACACTTCTTTTACCACGGTTGAGCCAGATGAAGTGGCTGCACATGCCGTTAACATAGTCGTCGTAGGCACGGGCGAAGTCGCCGTCGCCAGGGCGCTCGATCTTGATCACGTCCGCGCCGAGGTCGGCCAAATGCCGCGTGCAGAGCGGGGCTGCCACAGCGTGTTCCAGCGCGATGACGCGCATGCCTTCCATCGGGCGCATTCGGGTCGTTTCCTTTGCCATTGGTTTTGGTCGCCGGGAGAGGAAAGCGCCCGGAGACCTTGGTTGTCAAAGCGTGCGGATGGTTGCGGTCCCGGGTTTGCGTTGCGGTTAGGAAGGAAGGCTTCGCCACGGAGCGCCACGGGGAACCACAAAAGGCCACGAAGCCGCGCGCCAAGGCAGGCGGTGTAGTGGATTCTATGGGTTTTACCGGGATGGCGCCGCCTTGACGTTACGCTGCCGCGTATTGCCCGATCTGAAGCGCTTCGGCGGGCATCTCGGCCCGTGCCAGCTTCAGGTCGTGTATCGCCTGAAGGTTCAGCCAGTAATGCGGTGTGGTGCCGAACGCCTGGCCAAGCCGGATCGCCATCTGTGCGGTGATCGAGCGCCCCCCGTTCATGATTCCCGTAACGGCATTGTGCGGGACATGGATGTGTTCGGCGAATGTCCGGGCGCTGAGGTTAAGGGCGTCCAGTTCATCGCGCAGGAAGCTGCCGGGATGGATCGGAGGGAGATCGCCGGTTGGGTAGGCCAAGGCCATTAGTCTTTTACCTTATTTGATACCTGCATGTACCGAATCACGGTCAAGCGAAAAATCGCCTGCCGCCCGCCGCGTTTGCCCTTGCTCGGGCGAAGGACAGGTTACGCAGGATGACGCGGCACTATTGCGAAAACGTCAACGGCGGGCCTAAAAATCAGGCATCGTGGAGACGATACCCGTGCGGTCGGAGTGGCAGGTCAGCGCGATAACTTTGAAGAATCATGTCCGGTCGGCGAGGGCTACCCGATGGCATCGGCGTTCAATCGCACTGCGTCCACCAGACTGCCATACTCAGCAAGGTATTGCGCATGAATCTGGCATCCCCGGGCAATGTCGGCTTTCAGCCTCTCCCGTGCTCGACGAACCAGCGCGGCGGCAACTCGCGTCCGTCGGCCCGGGTTTTAGTCACCATGTCCCTTTACAGCGTCAGGTTGCCCAGGCGCTTCGCCGCGCCGATATTGCAGCGCATGGTCATAACGTCCGCTAGAATGACGCATTCATATACTGCGGGATTTATGCGCGCTCAACCTGAGCCTGCGGCTGGTGTCAGCCCTGCTTGCGGAATGCGACAAGGACTGGATGACCGGAATGAACTATCTCACCATGGAAGCATAAACGCGTATCACCGAAATGAACAACCTCAAGAAAATTTACAGAACAGAGGTTGCACTGCCCTCGTGTAAGCCAGCCGGGCCAATTCCCGGCCGGTTTTTTCGTTCTAAATGGAATGTGTTACCAAGCGGTTAATCCGGCCGCCCACGCGGTGGCCTCCCCGAGGAAGCGGCTGACCCGTTGCCGGGCCAGCCAACTTCCTACTTTCGGACGACGGTTAGCTTGACTTCGACGTCAATCTTCACCATTATCCTCAGTAAGAGTTTGAGATGTTTGAGCATCCCATTCTCCTCGTGTAAGCCGGCCGGGCCTATTCCCGGCCGGTTTTTTCATTTTAGGCGGAATGGCTGAACAATGGGTTAACGGCGGTTCGGTCCATTCGCAAAAGAGCCCCGTAACAACGGGTATTGCCCTTCGTGCAAACCCTCCTTAACTGGGCACCGCACCTAACCATCAGGACCCGTATCCGATGCCCATGATCCGCGCGCTCCAACTCCTCGCCGACCGCGAGGTCGCGTTGATGGAGCGTGATGCCCCGGCGGCCCCTGGACCCGAGGAGGCCCAGCTTCGTGTCCATGCTGTCGGCCTGAACCATATCGACGTGTGGGGATTTCGTGGGATGGCGTTCGCCAAGCGCCTCTACCCCTTGACCGTGGGTGCCGAAGCATCGTGCGAGGTCGTCTCGGTGGGCGCGAATGTCACCAACGTCAAACCGGGCGACCGCGTCGTGCCCTATTCCGCCCTGACCTGCGGCACCTGCGCAGCCTGCCGGCGCGGCCGCGACAATCTGTGCGAAAACGTCGCCGGTGTCCGCGGCTTCCACGTCGATGGCTTCGCCCAGGACCTAACCAACCACCCCGCCCGGTTGCTGGTCAAAATACCCGAGGGCGTTACCATGCAGGACGCTGCCTGCGTCTCCGTCGCGTACGGCACCGTCGAGCACATGCTGTTCGACAACGCCCATCTGGAACCCGGAGAAACCATCCTGGTCCACGCGGGTGGCTCCGGCATCGGCAGCATCGCCATTCGTATCGCCAAATCGATCGGCTGCATCGTCATCGCCACCGTCGGGTCCGCCGATAAAGCCGAAAAAGCCAAGGCACTCGGTGCCGACCACGTCATCAACTACCGTGAGGACCGGTTTGAGGGCGTGGTCCGCAAGCTGACTAAAAAGAAGGGCGTCGATGTCGTGTTTGAACATACCGGCGCCGACACCTGGAACGGCTCGCTGTTGTCGATGAAGCGCGGTGGCCGGCTGGTCACCTGCGGCGCGACCTCGGGGCCGTCCGCCAGCATCAATCTGATGCAACTGTTTCAACAGCAATATCGTATCACCGGGTCGTTCGGCTCGCCCATGACTGCGATCGCGCGGGCTCTGGACCGGATCGCGTCCGGCGTCCGGCCCGTTATCGATACCGTCTATGGCCTACAGGATTTCCGCGCCGGGGTGAACCGCCTGGAAACAAGGGACGTGTTCGGCAAGATCATAGTCGAACTCTGACCCGCGTGCGCCGCCAACTGAATGTGTATGGGGAGCGTATCCTCGGCCGTTTGGTGAAATGGCTGATCCGGTTGCTGCGGCGGGCCAATCCGGATCGCGCGTCGAATTTGGCCGGCGGTGTCGCTCGCCGGATCGGCCCATGGTTGCCGGCGCACCGCATCGGCCAGGCCAATCTGCGTGCGGCCTTCCCGGAAAAAGACGCCGCCTGGATAGAGGCCACGTTGGGAGACGCCTGGGAAAACCTGGGCCGTGTCGCGGGTGAATACGTGCATATGGCGCGTATCTGGGACTACGATCGAAACCACCCTAACGCCGGCCGAATCCAGACCGACAGCGAAGCATTGTTCGATTTGCTGCAAAACGACGGCAAGCCCGCGTTGTGCTTCGCCGCCCATCTGGCAAACTGGGAGATACCGGCAATCGCGGCGTCCGCGCACGGCTTACCCTCCGCCGTGGTCTATCGGATGCCGAACAACAAGGCGGTGGCCAAGGAGATCGCTCGCATCCGTGCACCGCTGATGGGCCGGTTGATCAGGACAAGGGCTCAGGCGGCGATCGAAATGGCGGCTGCCCTGTCGGCGGGAGAGCATTTGGGCATGGTCGTGGATCAGCATTTCTCCCGCGGTGTCGATGTCACGTTTTTCGGACGGCGCTGCAAAGCCAACCCATCTGTCGCCAGACTGGCTCGACGTTTCGACTGCCCTGTCGTCGGCGTCCGCGTCATTCGCCTGCCGGACCACCGATTTCGCATTGAGGGGTTCGGACCCTACGAACTACCTCGCGCGTCGGACGGGGAGGTCGATGTTGTCGCGACAACCCAAATGATCACAACCGTTATCGAGGGATGGATACGGGAAAACCCGGGACAGTATTTATGGTTCCATCGACGCTGGCGGTGAACGGCACGGGCGCTGCCGGGGCGTCCGGGTGTCGCTCGACTTTGACAGACCGAAGTGTGGTTTCGGCCGAAGATGCCACAGTCTCGCCGTGACTATCCGATAGGACACGATATCGCTATCAACCATTCAGGAGGCACGTCCATGCGTTCACTGGCACTCATTGCGGCTCGGTTTGCGGCTCTTGCTGTAGCCCTTACCGTGCAAC
>JANXLQ010000287.1 GCA_025355085.1 Rhodopila sp. | reverse complement strand
AGCCTGCCGTTCGGTTAATCCGTTTCAGATGAAAACGGCTGCAATGATCGCGTAACGGTGCAGTAATCTGTCATGGTGGGTCGGGTATGGTCGCATTACGCTCATATCCAGCCCGCCGATTAACCAAATCGATTAATTTATAATCATATGCCTAATTCAAAAAAATAATCAGCACGGTATGCCTGGAAATCCATCATGGCACGGCACTTGCGATACCCAACTGACCTCGCAGCCATACGCGAGTCAGTCTTCATCCGGCAATGGCGTCGGATCGGCCTGGCAGCGGTCGCCGTACCCCTAAACGGCACCGCCGGTCCCGCACGACCCGACCCGCTTGTCAACGAAGACGGGCTTATCCGACCATGGTGCATGATGCTTTTATCCATACCCTCGACCACCCGTGAGCGCCTTGTTGTCATCGGCAACGGCATGGCCGGCATGCGCACGGTCGAGGAATTGCTGAAGCTGGACCCCACCCGCTTCGACATTACGGTCTTTGGCGCCGAGCCGCATGTGAACTACGACCGCATCATGCTGTCGTCGGTCCTGGCCGGTGAAAAACAGATCGACGACATCACCATCAATCCGCGATCCTGGTACGACGAGAACAACATCGTCCTGCATTCCGGCGACGCAGCCATAGCCATCGATCCCGCCGCTCGCACGGTAACTTCCGCCGCTGGCATTACCGTGGGCTATGATCGCCTGCTGCTCGCCACCGGGTCCAAACCCATCGTGCCGCCAATCCCCGGTTTGAACCTGCCCGGTGTCTGCGCCTTTCGTGACATCAAGGACGTGGACACCATGATCGACGCCGCCGGCACCTATCGCCGCGCCGCCGTCATCGGCGGCGGTCTGCTTGGTTTGGAAGCCGCGTGGGGCCTGAAGCGGCGCGGGATGGAGGTCGCCGTCATTCACCTGATGCCGACCCTGATGGAACGGCAACTCGACGAAACCGCCGGCCGCCTGCTGCAACGCGACCTGACCGAACGCGGTATTTCGTTCTTCACCAACGGCCAGACCGAGGAGGTCACCGGTACCGATCGCGTCACCGGCGTCCGCCTCGCCGACGGCCGCGACGCGCCGGCCGATCTGGTTGTTGTCGCCATCGGCATTCGTCCGGACGTCGAACTGGCCCGCGCCGCCGGGTTGGACGTCAACCGCGGCATCGTCGTCGGCGACAACATGAGCACGTCCGACCCCGACATCTTCGCGATAGGCGAGTGCGCCGAACATCGTGGCGTAGTGGTAGGACTGGTCGCGCCGATCTGGGACATGGCGCGCGTCTGTGCCCATCATCTCGCTGGCGGAAACGCGCTGTCCTACGCCGCACAGGCCACCGCGACCCGGCTGAAGATCACCGGCATCGACGTTTACTCAGCCGGCCAACTCGCAGCCGGTGAGGATGAGGACGAAATCATTCTGCGCGACGCCCGCCGCCGCGCCTACCGCAAGCTGGTCATGCGGGACGGCAAAGTCGTCGGCACGGTTCTATATGGCGATGTCAACGACGGCGCCTGGTATTTCGATCTGATCCGCCGCCAGACCGACGTTTCCGAGTTTGCCGGCCGCATGATCATGGGGCAGGCGGCCACACAGGCAGCCGGCGGACCGGTGGCACTAGACGTTGCCGCAATGCCGGACGACATGCAGATCTGCGGCTGCAACGGCGTCTGCAAGGGGGCCATCGTTGAAACGATCAAGACCAAGGGCCTGACGACCTACGACGCGGTGAAGGCCCACACCAAAGCCTCGGCGTCGTGCGGCACCTGCGCGCCCTTGGTGCGTCAAATCCTGGCCGATACGCTTGGGATCGAGGTCGCAGGCCCGGCCATCCCGACAATCTGCAAATGCACCGATCACACGCACGAGGAAGTCCGCGCCGCGATCGTTTCGAACGGCCTGAAGACGCAGGAAGAAGTGCGGACAACCATGGGCTGGCGCACCGCCGACGGCTGCGCGTCCTGCCGCCCGGCCCTGAACTTCTATCTGCTGTGCGCCTGGCCGGGAGAATATCAGGACGACAGCCGCTCCCGGTTCGTCAACGAGCGCATGCACGCGAACATCCAGAAGGACGGGACCTACTCGGTGATCCCGCGCCTCTGGGGCGGCACCGCGACGCCGGGAGAACTCGCCGCCATCGCCACCGTCGCCAGCAAATACAACGTGGCGGAGGTAAAGATCACCGGCGGCCAGCGCCTGGGTCTTTACGGCATCAAGAAAAACGACCTGCCCGCCGTGTGGGGCGAATTGAACGGCGCGGGGCTGGTGTCGGGACATGCGTATGGCAAGTCGTTGCGCACGGTAAAGACCTGCGTCGGCCTGGAATGGTGCCGCTTCGGCACTCAGGATTCCACCACGCTGGGGAAAAACCTGGAGCGGATGACCTGGGGCAACTGGACGCCGCACAAGTTCAAGATGGGTGTGTCCGGCTGCCCGCGTAATTGTGCGGAATCATCGATCAAGGACTTCGGCGTCATCTGCGTGGAGTCCGGCTTCGATCTGCTGATCGGCGGCAATGGCGGCATCGACCTGCGCGGCACCGACAAACTATGCCACGTCGCGACCGAGGCCGAGGTGTTGGAATACGCCGCCGCCTTCATGCAACTCTATCGCGAGGAAGCCCGCTATCTCGATCGCACCGCGCCCTACGTCGAACGCGCCGGGATCGACTACATTCGCCGGCGTATCGTCGAGGACGCGGCAGGCCGGCAGGCGCTGCACCAACGGTTCCTGTTCGCCCAAAGCTTCTTGCAGGACGATCCGTGGGCCGAACGGGCCAGCAAGGGGGTTGACGCTCACGAATTCAACACGTTGGCCGTAGTGGGTTAGGACGACGAACGCGATCCGTCCGGATTGGGTCGAAACCTGCGGCTGCACGATATCCTGTGCTGTTCAGAGCGGACTGTTTTACCAACCCGCGAAAACGGGTGACACACCGAACCCCGCGCTGGCGATCCGGGCGCCAGCGCGGGACATCCGTTACTTCTTCATGTGCCCGTGGTGTTCTCCACGCGCACGGAAGACGGTATCCGCATTCTTCTTTTGCTCGTCCGACATGGACTCGTACAGCGCCTGGAACGTCGTCGCCAGCTTCTGCGTGTTCTCCGCATGCTGCTGGGCGATCTTAGCGTAGGACTGCATGTTCTCGGCGGCGTTCATCGCGTTAAAGCCGGTACCCCGCTGCTCCAACGTTTGGTACATGTCATTGGAATTCTCGCGCATGACCCGGGCAAACTGATCCCATTGGCTCTGTTGCGCCGGGGTAATGCGTAACTGCGTGTGCAGATGTGTGATGCGCTGTTCCACCCGCTCGGGTCCGGACATTGGCTTCGCTATCGGCGGTTTCGGCTTGGCTGCGGCGCTGGGGCCGCCGGCCGGGGTTTCGGTTTGGGCGAATGCGCTGATAGGCAAAGCCACCGCCGGCAGCAGCAGGCTGGCCGTTAGAATGGCGGCGAAGGTGGTTGTCTTGATAGCCATGTTGGGTCTCCGTGCGATGGTCGAAAGCGGGTCGGCTGACCCGTAGCGAGGTCGGTTTATTGGTCGTAATATGAAGGTGGCGGGCATTAGTACGCTGGCGGAGGCGCATAAGAGGCTCACGACGGTAAGGCATAATAGGCCCACCATTGCGCCACCCCCAAGCCCCGGCAGCACGTCCCTACCAGAGCACCGCCGTTACTGCCACCCGAGAGACGGCGCCCCAATTCGGCGATGTGGGCTTCTTGCGTCAGCAACAGCATAATGAATTGGTTATCCGAATCCGTGAATCAACACGCCCGCCCTAAGTCAATTGCTGTACCCCGTTCATAGGAAAGCCCGAAAAATCGAAGCGACCTCCACTCGGCTTTTCCACCGTTTAGCCGATTCGGGCTTTTCGGGTTCCCCGGGAGACCGGGTATATCTCCCCCGACTCCGCCAATTGGCTGCGAAATCCGGGGGCTATCTTTCCGTGCCCCAGTATGTCGAGAATGGAGCCTGGATAGGCTACCTCGGTAGTTACCGGAAAAAAGCTTGCCGGAGCCTGGCAACGCAGGGCACCCAACCCGTTCACGGTTAGCAACGCGCAATCTGAAATTGTTCCTCTGTACGCATCGCAATATGCGAAAATCACGCATTTAGGGTCTGCATTCGGCACTAAAGGCACGGTCAGTTTCTTCTGGCACAATGGTTGCCGATATCAAAAAAATACGCGAGTATTCAATTTTATGTCCGTATCCACTGAGGCGCAACGGGTGATGCGATATCGCCGCTCCGAATAGGTATAGACACCAGTATGATCTTGCGAATAGACTGCCTTAGAGAAAAATTTAATGTAAAATCTAAATTTTGCAACGTAGGATGTAACTCGATGACTGGACCGAGCATGACAACTTTGAAAGCGGCTTTGCCACTCGTGCTGGCGCTGGCCTATGCTCCGCACACGGCTGTTGCTGGCCCGTTGCTGGGGCCAGATTTGCAGGCTCAGACGGTATTTTCAAAGACCTACACAACAACCGGCGCAAATTCAAAAGTTTACGGCAATGTCCTTTCGGGCGATGTATCTACGGTCGGTGCCAGCGGTAGCGTTTCCGGCAACCTCGTGTCCGTCGGTGCCGCGAACCTGGGCGGCCTAGGTACCAGCGGCCGAAATGCCACAGTCAGTGGATCCATCTTATCCGGTGACGTGCTGACAACCGGTGACCATGCGGTTGTTGGGGCCAATATCACCTCCAGTGGAGCATCCACCGTTGGCGCAAACTCCCAGATCGGCGGCAACATGGTTGCAGGCGGCGTTGCGACTACGGGTGCCTCATCAACGGTCAGTGGTAATATTCAGACGGGTGGAGCCGCCAGCATTGGCGCAACAGCTTCTGTCGCCGGCAATGTAGCGGCGGTCGGTGCTATCACCGTGGGTGCCGGCTCCACGGTCGGTTCCCGAACCACGCTCGGGTCGTCACCCATTAATTCCACCGCAAACACAGCGGCGATAAATTCGACGGTGTCAGGCGATGCTACGCAGGTCACCGCCGCTCAGTCCGCTTTGACAAGAATGGGTAGCGGCACCGCGCTCGCTGCGACGATCACAACCAACCGAACGCTTACTTCTGGCGTTTATAGCGCGGCCAGCCTTTCGACAACAGCGGGGACAACCCTTTATCTCGACGGCCAAGGTCTCAACAATCAATACTGGGTTTTCAATATCAAAGACATTCTTGTGACCGGTGCATCGACCAGCATCGTGCTCATAAATGCCGGTTCCAACAGCGGTGTGATCTGGAACACCGGTGGCTACGCAAGTCTCGGCGCGAGTTCGACATTTATCGGCACGATCCTTGCCAACACATATATCAGCGTTGGCGCAAACGCCGACGTATTCGGCGTCGGCAACTCCTGCGGCGGTCTGTATTCAGCAACGTCGTATGTTTCGACCGGTGACACCGCCATCGTTGGTGGCAACGGTTGCACAGATACCGGCGGCAGCTTCAGTGTCGATCCGACTGGCACGGCCTTCTTCGCAAGTGCCGTTGTCCCTCCGGCCGGCATTGTGGCGGGTATCCCGGAGCCTGCATCGTGGGCGCTGCTGATAACGGGCTTACTCTTCACAGGCATCGCCATGCGGCGCCGGACGCGCGTGCGTAACGTCGCGGCATAAGTGTCCTGAAATCCCCCAGAAAACGATGCATTTTTGGGGATTTCTACGCCCCTCGCAATGACTGCGAGCGGTGATATAAGCGACATAACAAGAAGTTCTGTTAGCCACGGCCAGCTTATCGGCTACCACACTGCCAGTCCGGCGGCGATCGGCACTAATCCGATGATGCGCGGGACCTGAACATTCCGGAAGATTGGATCAGGTCCGCGCGGGAAACATTCAGACGGCGATCAACCCAAGTTTCGTCCGCGCCTCGTCCGGAATCGGAACCGGTTTCTGGACGCCACGCGCCACGAAAACATGGACGAAATGACCTTCGGCAGCCGCGACATCCTCATCGTTCCGAAATATCCCGATTTCGTAACGGACAGAGCTGCGTCCGATCGCCGCGACACGGATGCCGACATTCACCCGGTCGGGAAATGCCAGCGACGAATGATAGCGGCACGCGACCTCGGCCACCACGCAATGCACCGGCCCCTCCAGCAGCCCGACGACTTTTTCGGTCATCTCGTAATAGGTGACCGCCGTATCGAAAAATGAGAAGTAGTTCACATTATTCACGTGCTGGAATACATCGTTGTCCATCCACCGGGTGGTGATGGCATGAAACCAGCGGTAGTCGGCGCGGTGTCCGGGCGGTTGACGGCTCATCGTGGGCGTAATCCTGCATGAATGACCTGGGTTCTTTCCCATACCCGAACGGACGGTCATTGGACAGCACCGGCATCAGGCGCTACACGGCGCGCCTGTTCGGAAAGGACTGGAAGTGCCGTATTACCTGAAGATATCGACGTTGGTTTTGCTGTCCGGGATGCTCATGCCGGCTCTCGCATCCGCCCATGCGATCCTGGAGGACAGTGCGCCGCCGATCGGGGCCTCCATCAAGGCCGGCCGGGTGGACCTGAAGTTCCGCTACAACATCCGGATCGACCGGGGGCGCTCCCGCTTGACGCTGATCCGTTCGGACCATAGCCGTGAGACCATTCCCATCGCCGCAAGTGGTCCACCCGATATCGTCGCCTCCCATTTGGACCTGATACCAGGGGCCTACGTTGTTCGCTGGCAGGTGCTGGCGGTGGACGGCCACATCACCCGGGGCGACGTTCCCTTCACCGTTACGGCGCCCTAAGTCATGGAACTGCTGATCGATCTGTTTGGCTACCTGTCGATTATCGTTCACGGCCTGACGATCGTCTCGCAATCCATGGCGCTTGGCGGGGCCTTATTCCTGATCCTGCTCGCACGGTCGCTGGGTCCGCGCCTCGACCGTTTCGAAATCGCCGCCGGCACCGCACGCATCGCCGGGTATGCGGCCCTGGCGTTGCTGTTGTGCGAAGCCGCCACCGTCGCGCTGCAAACCGCGGTTCTGATGGACACGGTCGGTCTCGGATTCCGTAATGTCCTGAGCGCGGATTTTGCGGTCGCCGGTTTGGTCAAGACAGTTGCCGCCGCTGCAATGGCCGTCGTCCTGCTGGTATTGCGCGAACGGGCGCCGGCACTGCCGTTGCTGGCACTGACATTGATCGAACTCACCGCTGCCACGCTGACCACGCATGCCGCCGCCCGCCTGGAAGGCCGCGAATGGCTGCTGGTCGTAGAAGGGCTGCATCAACTGGGTGCCGCCCTCTGGATCGGCGGTATCCCATGCTTTCTGCTCACGCTTGCAAGGGTCCGCGACGGGGTGGCCTTCCGGCTGGTCGGCGCACGTTTTTCCCGCATGTCGATGGCCGGCGTTGCCTGCATCCTGGCCAGCGGCGTCACCATGAGCGTGATGTATGTCGGCAGTTTGCAAGGCTTCTACAGCACCGCGTTCGGCGTCATGGTCAGCGCCAAGATCGGCATGTTCCTGATGCTGCTGGCGCTCGGCGGCATGAACTTCCTGCTGGTGGAACGCCTGCGCACCAACCCCGGCACATCCATCAATCGCCTGCGACGCTTCGCGGAAGTGGAGTTCGGCATCGGCATCGCCATCTTCTTTGCCGCCGCGTCCCTGACGTCGGTGCCCCCCGCCGTGGACCTGACGCAGGACCGCGTTAGCTGGCAAGAAATCGTCGAACGCAACACCCCGGAATGGCCACGCCTGAGCAGCCCGGACCACGACTCGCTCGCGCTGCCCGCGTTGCAGGCGAAGCTGGATGCGGAGGCAGCGGCGAAAAAAGGCGCACCTCAGGTCGCGTTCATACCGGGGGCAGGGGATATGCCGCCGCGCAACGCCGACGACATCGCGTGGTCCGAATACAATCACCACTGGTCCGGCCTGTTCGTCGTGGCGGTCGGCCTGCTGGCCTTGCTCAACCGCGCCGGACTCCGCTGGGCTCGGCATTGGCCGTTGAGCTTCCTGGGGCTGGCGGTGTTCCTGTTCTTTCGGTCGGATCCGGAAACATGGCCGATGGGCGATGTGGGATTTCTGGAAAGTTTCCGCGACGTGGAGGTGGTGCAGCATCGCTTTTTCGTACTGTTGCTATTGGTGTTCACGTTCTTTGAATGGCGCGTGCGGGCAACGAATTGGAACAACCGATATGCCCGGCTGGTGTTTCCTCTGTTATGCGCCGTGGGCGGAACGATGCTGCTGACGCACAGCCACGCGATCGCCAACGTCAAAGATCAGTTGCTGATCGAACTGACTCACACGCCTCTGGCTCTGGCCGGAATCGCCGCCGGCTGGGGCCGCTGGCTGGAGATAAGGTTGAACCCGCGTGAAAACCCTGTCGCGTGGCAAATCGCCGGTTGGGTCTGGCCCGCATGTATCCTGTTTTGTGGGCTTCTGTTGCTGTCGTATCGGGAGGCTTAGGGCGTGATCGTTGGGCACTACCCGGGCAAGAAGCCAGTCTCCACCTGTCCCCGACGGCTTAATCCGACCCCGGCACCGATAATTTTCGGATACCCCGGCTGCAATGATTTGGCCTGGGTAGAAGCGCGGACTGCCGATGTTCCGCAGTGGGGAACTGGCAGAATACTTTTGACAATCGATGCGGTTTGCTACAACCAGCATGGGTTTCCGCTTAGAGTGTGATCGTTTGAGGTTGCTTCCACCTCAAACGATCATGCGATCAAACATAAAGTTAGAGCATGATCGGCATGGGAGAGAGTTCGATCTCAAACGATCCTGGTCTGGTGTAGGGCTGTTCTCAATGTCGTTTCTCCTCGCCACGGGCGCGGATGCTGGATATTTTCCGTTGATTCAGGAGTTGATAGCTTCGGTCGGCAACGCGATGCGGGCGGAAATCGTATCGATCGGCGTGCTCGACGGCGGATTGTTACCTGAACAGGTTAGCTGGCTGGAAGCGCAGGGCGTTTCGGTGGCTCAGCCGCCGGTTCCCGACGCAGCGGCGGCAGCGGTTCGCAAGCGCCCCGCGCTCGCGGTCAATCTGGGAAAGCTGTGGCTGGATCTCTGCTTTCCAGGCTACGAGACTCTGGTGTGGCTCGACGCAGACGCCTGGGTTCAGGATGGCGCCGCCATTGCTGAATTGCTGGGGGCATCCCGAAACGGTGCGCTGGCGATCGTTCCCGGTTCGGGGCGTTGCTGGCCGCGTCTGATCGATATTCGCTGGTGGCTGGGCGGACTGGGGGAAAATCGGTCCTTCAATTACAAGAACGCCCGCAATGCGCGGTTGCCGCTGGGAATTTCCAGGGACATCGGCACACGCGCGCTGTTGAACGCCGGCGCATTTGCATTGCGTACCGATGCGCCGCACTGGTCAGCCATGCGTCGCTGGCAAAAACAGATATTGCGCCACGGCAAACCGTTCACGTCCGACCAACTCGCCATGGCCCTGGCGGTTTACACCGACGGCCACCCGGTGGAACTGCTGTCCGACTGGTGTAACTACATCGCGCCGTTCCGGGTCGATCCATCGCGCGGGGAGTTGGTGGAGTTCTATTATCCCTACCGCAAGGTCGGCATCGTCCACATGTCGGCCAAGAATGAGATGCGCAGGGACGTCACCGCGACAATGCCTGTTCTGGGCACCGACGGAGTCACCTACGATCTAAACCTGCGGTATGGCGTAATGCAGCGGATGATCCGGGCGGCGGTATCGTCCGATAGTTTGGTTGACGGCTGACTCGCTTATAATACTGGGAGTGGTCCAGAGCGTGATCGTTTGAGGTTGCTTCCACCTCAAACGATCACGCGATCAAACATAGAATTAGACCATGATCGACACAAAAGAGGGTCTAATCATCAAACGATGATGGCCTAAGTCGCATCCTCCAGAATATCCGTAATCGCCCGTTCCAGATGCCGTAGCGTGTTGCATACCGAAACCAGATTGCAGAATGGCGCATACCGGTACATATCCGAATCGCCCGTGCCCCAGGCCGATTTATACTCGGGGTTCAGCCAGATAACCCGCTTCGATCTCTGCGAAAGGCGGCCGATCACATCCGTCCGGGGATCGGTGCGGTTGCCGCGCGCGTCGCCCAGGATGATGACAGTGGTCTTGTTCGTAACGTGACGCATCCACCCGTCTTCGAAGTCGGCGAAAGAGTTGCCGTAATTCGACGACCCGAACCCGATCAGTGACATGATCTTGGTGATCGCCTCCTCAACCGGTGCCTTTTCCAAAATCTCGGACACTTCGATCAGCGACCCGGCGAACGCAAAAGACCGAATGTCGGACAGCGCCTCATTGATCGCATACATGAACATCAACAGGAACTGCGACATCGCGGCGACCGATCCGGACACGTCGCACAGTACCATGACGCGGGGCTTGTCGATGCGTTTTTGCTTCCAGACCGTAATGAATGGAATGCCGCCCCAGCCCATATTCCGCCGCAACGTCCGCCGGGTATCGAGTTGCCCGCGCAGCCGCCGCCGTCTGGTTTTCGCATACCGCGCAGCCAGTTTCTTCGCCATCTGCCGGACCAGTATTCGCATCCGGTCCAGATCGCGCCGCTCGATGTTAGACAACCGAGCGGATTTCAGTAGTTCTTCGCGGAATTTTTCGGTGTCGCCTTTGCCGAACAGCAGCAGGTGCCGTTCGACAAAGTCACGAATCGAATCCCGCAGCACGTCTATACGACCGTCCAGAAATTGCGCTCTGCCCAACCCTTCCGGTGTGCCGGTCTGCCGCATCGCCTCCATATCGCGTTCCAAGGCCCGCAGGCCCATGCGGTCAAGGATTCGGCGCGCATAGAGATTTTTCTGTGTAAAGAACCGGATATTTTCGATCCCGGCCTCTCGCGCCGCTTGCTCCGTCGCGGTTGCCAATGCGGCGCGATCGTCGTTCGCCAGCAAAAAACCGAGCGACTGGCCGCCCTGACCACCCATTCCGTCGCCACCCGATCCGTTCGACGGGCTGGAGAACGGGTCCTGTTCCGAATCCGATAAGTCGTCCTCAGTTTCGGCTTTGCCGGTGCTGAACTCGTCACGTTTGAAATAAAGATCGAACGCTTCGTTGTACAGCGCCTTTTCGTCGGGCGTTTTCGCCAATACCAGCCCAAGCGTATCCTTCAACACCGTCCGGTCCTCAAACCCGACGAGGTCCACTGCTCGGGCCGCATCGATGCCCTCGGCCGCCGAAACCTTCAGCCCGGCGCCGCGCGCGACCTGTAGGAATCGGCGTAGCGGCTCACTGGCAGGGGCCGCGATCATGCGACCCCTGCGTCCTGCCTTGCCTTATGCGTCAACCCGGCGAGTTGTTTGCCGGCCGCCTCAATGTCGGCCTCGAACTTCAGCAGTACATTCAGCGTATCGCGCACCATATCGACATCCAGCACCGAGACGTGCAGCAACAGCATGATCTTGGCCCAATCTATCGTTTCGCTAACAGACGGAACTTTCTTCAGGTCCAGCGCCCGCAGTTGCTGGACGAAGCTGACTAACTGTTTCAACAACCGGCCATCGATACCGGGAACGCGGGAGGAAATGATCTTCGCCTCCAGCTTGTCGTCCGGGAAGCCGATATGCAGGTGCAAACAACGGCGTTTCAACGCATCGCCGAGATCCCGGGTGCTGTTCGACGTCAGCAGAACGATCGGCGGCACGATCGCGTGAACGGTACCGATCTCGGGGATTGTCACCTGATAATCGGACAGGATTTCCAGCAGAAATGCCTCAAACTCCTGATCCGATTTGTCGATTTCGTCGATCAACAGCACTGAACCGCCCGGTTCCTGCAATGACCGCAGCAGCGGCCGAGGCTCCAGGAACTGGTGGGAGAAGAACACATCGCCGAACGAATGCAGCTTATCCAGCGCGGTCGCCAGATCGTCCGCATCGCCGATGACGGAGTTGATCTTGTCCTTCAGGATTTGCGTGTAGAGCAATTGCTTGCCGTATTTCCACTCATACAATGCCTTGGACTCGTCGAGCCCCTCATAACACTGCATCCGGATCAGCGGCAGCTTCAGCCAGGACGCCACCGACTTCGCCAGTTCGGTCTTGCCCACGCCGGCCGGACCTTCCACCAGGATCGGCTTCTGAAGGTGGTGCGCCATATAGATCGCGGTCGAAATTTGGCGATTGGCGATATATCCGGCCTCACTCAGGCCTTGTTCGACAGCATCGATCGATCGCAGGGGCGCAATCCCCGGCGGCAGCGCATCGTTCACGTCCAACTCCAAGCTACTGTTCGGTAACCGGATCGCATCGCTGGGGGGGAATGTCAAACAGAAGGAAGCCCGGGCCGGGGTAATCGGATGAAGGGCTTCTTGCTGTGTTGGTTGGCTCAGCGTGGGTGTGCGAGGAATCTCCTATTTCACCACGAAGCCACGAAGGATGCGAACACCCAGCGCCAAGCCTGGGATTTCACTGAAAACTTCGTGCCTTCGTGGTAAAATTCCTTCTCAGCCAACACCCCAAGTGCGCCGTTCCAGAGCGCGACAACCGGCGCCTCGGCCTCTTTGGGAAGCGGCGAGGACGTCCGGTCCAGGTCACACAACTCCACATCCGGCGTTTCGTCGGTCAGGACATGCCCGACCGCCTCCAGCATCCCCGTCAGACCCCGGCGGCGAACCGGATCGGTCGCATGAACCCGGATGCGGAGGCCGTTGCTCATGCCGGTGGACGAGCGGCGATCGTGACCGCGATTGTCTGCACGGCGTCCGCCCGCAGTAGCCGCAGAGTCACAATTTGACCGATCCGATCCAGACCCAGTAGGGCAGTCAGCACGCGGGGCCGGCCGGCTGGCGTTCCATCAATGTCCAGCACGATGTCTCCGGGCAGTACACCGGCCGTCTCAGCGGGGCCCGCGCCAACCAGCCCAACCACCATCAGGCAGCTGTCTCGTTCGGCGGTCTGACGAAAACTGTCAGGAATCATCACCGGTTGCAGACCAATTCCCAGCCATCCCTTGGCGATGCGACCTTCTGTCAGCAGGGAATCGACGACACGGGCCACCGTCGCGGCCGGAATAACAATGGTCTGCCGCCTCGGGCCGGACGCGTGGTTTGGCTGCCCTCTGATCCGGAACTGGAGGGCATGCGCACCACATGGATCAACAGCACCGACCTGGGGAATGCCATCATCTGGACGCCGAAATCCAGTCCCGAGCGTTCGAGGCGGTGCCGTTTATTCCGTTTAGGCAGTATCTGCCGCCAGCGGCGTGGCGCTCAAACCTGTTGGGGTCTCAAGGGGGGCTATGTCGGTTTTCTGGAACGTGGCAAAGGGGTAAGAAATCACCGCGTCCGGCCATCTCCCCATAGCGTGTGGATATCATCAGTGAGTGCGAATCGTTATAGAATGTCAGGACATGCACAAGGGATTGGTCTCACTAAGGGCGCAACGGCTCGTGTGATGGACGAAAAGCTTGAAGGCTGGGCTAATGTCAACGATACCGGAGAATAGGTGCCCAGTGAAAAAAGACACGCACGATGTGATAGTAAGTGCCATAATAGGTGATCATCAATACCAATGTATGCAAAGTTGATGACTGGGGATATGAATGTAATGAGACTTGACTGGAAACGGAGTAAAGTCTTTGAATGAATTATCCCCTCTTTTTGTGGATGTCCGCTCCCGCCGGAAGGCTTTGCAGATGCCTCAGGCAGTTTTGGCTGAGGCTGCGGGGCTGTCGTTGAATTATATAATGCGTATCGAGCGCGGACTACTTGTTCCGTCGGCCGACCAAACCCGGTCGCTTGAGCGGGTCCTCGGCGTTCTCCCTAAAGCGGCGATGGCTCCGATTTCGGGCGAAGGCTACGTAACTTCAATGTCGGCTGAGGGGCGTCTCATTCGGCGGACCCGCGATCATGATATGGGCTTGCGGCCAGTCTGGGATTTATTTTGCGGGGTTGGCGGGTTCAGTGCCGGATTTGAGGCTACCGGTGAGTTCGAGGTAGTCGCTGGGTTGGATTTGCTGGGTGATCGCCTGGAAACATTTACTGCCAACCACGGCGCGGCCAATGCATACGGTGGCGATATCCGCAATATTACCACAGATACTCTCCTTGGCGAAAATGAGCGCCCATTTGCCGTTATTGGCGGCCCTCCCTGCCAAGGTTTTTCATCGATACGTCCTTTTAGGAACGTGGAATGGGGTGACCTTAGAAACAACCTGGCAGAGGAGTTCTGCCGCGTCGTGGCTGCAGCACGGCCCAAGTGGCTTGTTTTTGAGAATGTCGTGGGGCTCCTCACACACAATGGCGGAAAAACCGTTGAGATGCTGCAGGGTGCATTTGAGGGAATAGGGTACAAGGTATCTGCCCGGGTTATGAATGCGGCATTCCATGGTCTGCCTCAACGCCGAGAACGATTGATAATCGTTGGGAGTTTGGAAGGTAAGACGTTCGAATGGCCCGTTCCAACCCACAATCATGGTCGGCGCTCGATGGCTGGCTCGTCTCGTCTCCTGCTGGCGCCGGAGTTAGGCCTTCTGGAGGCAACTGAGCCGGCAGTGACTTTGTTGGAGGCTATCGGAAACCTCCCGCCGGTTTCAGCGGGGCAAACGACAGATCAATACCTCGATATTCCCGAAACACGCTATCAAGAACTGATTCGGGCAGGGGCTAAAATTCTGACGATGCATGATGGCACGGCTCATTCTCCGGAAATGCTTAATATTATTCGGCATGCTGGTGACAATATTAACGCATTGCCGCCCGGCATGGTAACTTCCGGGTTTAGCTCGTGCTACAGCCGCTTGGCTCCGAATGAGCCAGCGAATACAATCACGGTGAATTTTGTTCACCCGGCCAGCAACCGCTGCATTCATCCTTATCAGGACCGAGCGTTAACGCCCAGGGAAGGTGCCAGACTACAAGGTTTTTCTGATACCTTCAATTTTCGGGGGACGCGAAGCCAAATTGTGAAGCAAATCGGGAACGCCGTTCCGCCGATTTTGGGGCGATGCATCGCGGAGGCCCTGCTCGATGCAGATTAGATACCCGCGGCAACCAGGGCTTTGTAGGCTTCCCAGTTTGCACCCCGCTGAGCGCCAGGCACCATAGCCAAATCGACATAAACGACGCGAAGCGACTTCATCCCTTCCTCATTGACAACGGCTGTCTTGCCGCTGTCACCGGCTGTATTGCTCACATTGAAGTGCTGCTCGGTCAGAGGCCCCGTGCGAATCTCCCAAAAAATAGGCTTGTGTGCCTTGGGCCTGTCGGCCTTCTCCGCAATTATCATTCCAACTTCGTCAATCAGGACATACCTACATGTGAGATAATGGCCTGGCTTGACGAGATGGCCCTTAGGCTTATTTCGACCCAAGGCCATCTTGATCTCGATGCCGCCTTCTATGGATCCCTTACCCACCGATAACAGGTCGGGAAATTTGTGTGGCCCATTTCGTCGATAGAGACCGACGCTACATTTTGCTAGTTCCGCTCCGAAGATATTCCCGATCATCGAACTGAGGTTAGCGAGTTCGACGACCTGGCAAAGTGGCTCAACTCCGTCAGAAGTTAGCGTTTCATCGATTCGGTCCAATAAGCGGTAGGTCGCCAGAATGGCCTGGGCCAATTTCTCACTACCGATCCCGATGGCGTCTAAAGCCTCCCGATTTACAAAGCCGTTCGGTGCTGTTTGCCGCTCAAGGACGTGTTGCGGCGCAATTTTGTCGAGTTTGGATCGGAGCAAAGAATCGGACCTCCATCACGAGTTTTTTCTATTCACTTTTTTGCAACCATGAGTCGAGTCTAAATCTCAAAATGCTCGTCCTATGGCGTATTGCAGCCGTGGCGGGTCGAAGGGCCGCCGCCATCTGCCGCTAATCCCCGATATATTGACTTCCACCCATCCAATCGATCATGTGGCTCTGCTTTCACCAACAGACCGGGTTACAGGTCATGCGCGTCCTTCGAGCCTGCCCGAAATCGGTCACCTAGCCATGCTTCTCGTCATCGATGCCGGCAACACCAACATCGTGTTCGCGGTCCACGACCCATCCGGCTGGCGCGGCGTCTGGCGCATCCGCACCGATGCGCAACGCACATCCGACGAATACGCGGTCTGGCTGAACAGCCTGTTGACCCTGTGCGACCTGAAGCGGGGGCAGATCAACACAGCCGTCATCGGCACCGTCGTGCCCGCCGCGCTGTATCATCTCCGCCGCCTTTGCCGCGATTGGTTCCATGTGGAGCCGCTGATCGCCCGAGCCTCGCTCGACTGGGGTTTTGAGATCAAGATCGACAACCCGAATGAGGTCGGGGCCGATCGCCTGCTGAACGCCATGGCCGGCCACCGGAATTTTGGCGGCCCAATGATCGTTGTCGATTTCGGTACCGCTACCACCTTCGATGTGGTAGATACCTCTGGTGCCTATCTTGGCGGCGTGATCTGCCCCGGCATAAACCTGTCTCTGGAGGCCCTTCATCAGGCCGCAGCCCGCCTGCCGCGTATCGGCATAGGCCGGCCGCAATCGGTGATCGGCCGCTCCACCGTCCCCGCGATGCAATCGGGTATGTACTGGGGTTATGTCGGCCTGATCGAAGGGCTGGTGACCCGGATTAAAGCTGAATTCGGCGGCCCCATGAAGGTCGTCGCAACCGGCGGACTGGCCCCTTTGTTCGCCGAGGGAACACTTATGATCGAGCATATCGAGCCCGATCTGACTTTGGATGGCCTGCGGATGTTGGCGGAGCGCAACCCAGCGCCCACATTACCCCGGGAGAGAACGCGATTGATTGAACACGAATAACGGAACGAAACTAAAATATGGATTCTGAAACAGGCGAACTGGCCTTCCTGCCGCTGGGCGGGACGGGCGAAATCGGTATGAACCTCAACCTGTATCGCTGGCGCGAGGCAGGTACCGAAAAGTGGCTGGCCGTGGATTGCGGCATCGGCTTCGGCGGCAGCGAACTGCCGGAGGTCGAGGTCATGATGGCCGACCCGGGCTTCATCGCCGACCGCAAGGATAAGCTGGTCGGGCTGGTGATTACCCACGCGCATGAAGACCACATCGGCGCCGTTGCGTGGCTGTGGCCGCGCCTGAAATGCCCGATTTGGTGTACCCCGTTCGCCGCCGCCGTGCTGCGCCGCAAGCTGGCCGAGAACGGCCTTGCCAACCAGGTCAAGATCAATGTGATCCAACCCGGCGGCAGCTTCGACATCAAGCCGTTTGCCCTGCGATTCATCACCATGGCGCACTCGATCCCCGAGGCCCAGGCGCTGGTGATCGACACGCCCGCCGGCACCGTGCTGCACACCGGCGACTGGAAAATCGACGCCAATCCGCTGATCGGCGCCCCGACCGACGAAGCCGCTCTCGCAGCACTCGGCGAAAAGGGCGTTCTGGCAATCGTGTGCGACTCCACCAACGCGATGGTCGAAGGCCACTCCGGCAGCGAACTGGACGTGCGCCGCAGCCTGTCCGCACTGATCCGCGACCTGAGCGGCCGTGTCGCCGTCACCTGCTTCGCCAGCAACGTCGCCCGCATGGAATCCGTGGCGCTCGCCGCCAGGGATGCCGGCCGAAGCGTTGCCATCGTCGGCCGTTCGCTGCGCAACATGGATGCCGCCGCCCGCGAGTGCGGCTATCTAAAGACTCTGCCGCCGTTCCTGACAGAGGATGACATCGACGACGTTGCCGACGACAACATCCTGATGTTGATCACCGGCAGCCAGGGGGAGGACCGCAGCGCCCTAACCCGCATCGCTCGCGACGATCACCCGCGTGTGTCGCTGGGTGAAGGCGACACCGTCATCTATTCGTCCCGCATGATCCCCGGCAACGAACGCGCCATCGGCACCGTCCAGGACAACCTTGTCCGCCGCGGCGTCCGGCTGATGACCGACGACGACCATCTGGTCCATGTCTCCGGCCATCCCGCCCGCGACGAACTCCGCCGGATCTACAAATTGGTCAAGCCGCGCTATTCTGTGCCCGTCCATGGTGAGTGGCGGCATCTGTCCGCCCATGCCGAACTGGCGCGCGAAGCCGGCTCCACCCCGTTCATGATGGAAGACGGCGACATCATCACCCTGTCGCCCGGCCGTCCCGCCATCACCGACAGCGCCCCCGTCGGCCGCCTGGTGCTGGACGGCACCCGTCTGGTCCCGCTGAAAGGCGAGGTGATGTCCGCCCGTCGCCGCATGCTGTTCAACGGTATCGTCGTCGCGAGCGTCGCCGTCGATCAAAGCGGCAATGTGCGTGGCCGGCCGAAGGTCACTGCTCCTGGTCTGTTGGACCCCGAGGACCCCGAAACCGATCGCGTCGCGTCCGACTTTGCCGATTCGCTCCAGAATCTACCGGCCAACCTGCGCCGCGACGATACAGCCCTGTTGGACGCGGCGCGATCCGCGCTTCGCCGGACCCTGGGCCGCAAGATGGGCAAGCGCCCCATGGTCGATGTGCATCTGATCCGAGTCTAATGTCGCCCACCAATAACCGAATCGGTTGTCAGGCCCCTCATTTGGCTCGGCCCACCGATTCCCCGCACATGCCTCGGCAAGTGGCCCGGACAAGCCGGGCCATGACGATGCAAAAACGGCGCGCATTGAATGCGATAAAATGCGGGCGCCAGCCATGAGTTGGTTCACCGCGATCATTCTGTTTGTGGTCATTTGGTGGGTCGCTTTGTTTGCGGTCCTGCCCATCGGCACAAAGCCGGTGGCGCAGGCCGACGACAAAAGCGGCTGGCGCGGTGCGCCGGAACGCCCCCGAATCATGATGAAGGTTATCGTTACCACGATAGTCGCGAGTATTCTCTGGACCGGCAGTTACGTGCTGATCACGACCGACTACGTAAGCTTCCGGCACGGTATTTTCGCCGAACCGGAAAATTGATCGCTTTTACGATCTTTTATGACGCTGCCCCGCCTCGGACAAGCAGAGAACTATGTTCTCGACCGTCCGGGCGGATGGCGTTTCCTCCCCAAACCTGGCCTGCCTACTGGTGAGTAAGCAACCCATGGCCTTGTTAACCAAACTCACTGCGCCTGTCACCCTGTATTGTTATTTTTTGAACGATAACAGGGAGTTTATTGCCAGGTTCCATTGTGCAGTGCATCAAAATGCCAATCTCCAACGGCTCTCTATTGTGTGCTGCAATGCAACATTTACACTCAGTATTTGAAAGACTCCGCTCGCCGCGCCGACGCTTTCGCCGCACAGCCCGGTAGCGGGATTCGTCCAAACGCGTTACGACCTCTCCCTTCGCCATAGAAAACGGAATTCCCTCCCGATGCGTCTGTCCAGCGGTTTCATCCCCACGCTCAAGGAAACGCCGAATGAGGCGCAGATCGCCTCCCACCGGTTGATGCTGCGGGCAGGTCTGGTGCGTCAGACCTCGGCCGGCATCTACGCCTGGCTGCCGCTGGGCCTGCGCGTACTGCGCAATATTGAGAACATCGTACGCGAAGAGCAGAACGGCGCCGGCGCGCAGGAAATCCTGATGCCGACAATCCAGCCGGCCGAACTCTGGCGCGAAAGCGGGCGGTATGAGGATTACGGCAAGGAGATGCTGCGCATCGCCGACCGCCACGGCCGCGACATGCTGTATGGACCGACCAATGAGGAAATGGTCACCGACCTGTTCCGCCAGTCCGTCAAAAGCTACAAGGAATTACCCCAAATCCTCTACCACATTCAGTGGAAGTTCCGTGATGAGGTCCGGCCCCGCTTTGGCGTGATGCGCGGTCGCGAATTCCTGATGAAGGATGCGTATTCCTTCGATCTCGATCAGGACGCCGCGGTAATCAGCTACCGCAAAATGATGCTGGCTTACATGCGCACCTTCCAGCGGATGGGCCTGAAGGCCATCCCGATGGAAGCCGGCACCGGCCCGATCGGCGGCGATCTCAGCCACGAATTCATCATCCTGGCCCCCACCGGTGAAAGTCAGGTGTATTTCGACGCCGCGTTTGAGGAGATCGACTACCTCGGTGCCGGCAGTTTCAGCCACGACAAGCCCGAAGACCTCGCGCGATTCTTCACCGAGATGACCACCCACTACGCCGCCACCGACGAAAAGCACGACATTGCCCGCTGGGATCGGGTCGAAAACAAGCGCGAGGGCCGCGGGATTGAAGTCGGCCACATTTTCTACTTCGGCACCAAATACACCAAATCCATGGGTGCCACGGTCGCCGGCCCCGACGGCAAGCCGGTCCACCCCGAAATGGGCAGCTACGGCATCGGCGTGTCTCGTCTCGTCGGTGCGGTGATCGAGGCCAGCCACGATGACAACGGCATTATCTGGCCCGACAGCATCGCCCCGTTCAAAGCCGCGATCCTGAACCTCAAAGTCGGCGACGCCACCTGCGACGCGCTGTGCGAGCAACTTTACGCCGCGCTCGGTGACAACGCCTTATACGATGACCGCAACGACCGGGCAGGCGCCAAGTTCGCCGAGGCCGACCTGATGGGCCACCCCTGGCAGATCGTCGTCGGCCCGCGCGGTGCCGCAGCCGGTAAGGTCGAACTGAAACGCCGAGCAACGGGGGAGCGGGTGGAACTTACCCCGGAAGAGGCGTTGAGCCGGATCGGTTAGCGGTCGTGGCGTGCCGCTCCGTCATTGCCGGCCGTGTCCAGCCTAATGTCCGGAACCCGCCAGTCGTGAGAGGCACCCGCTAAATGTTCGGTCCCTTCGAACGGATGGTCGCCGGCCGCTACCTGCGCGCCCGCAAAGGCGAGCGTTTCGTCTCCATCATCGCCATCTTCTCCCTCGTCGGCATAGCGCTCGGTGTCGCCACCCTGATCGTCGTCACCTCGGTCATGAGCGGCTTCCAGGCCGAACTGGTATCCCGCATCCTGGGCGTGAATGGCCACATCACGGTGGAGGCCTACGCCGGCCAGAAAGTAACGGACTACCAGCCGGTGGTGGACAAAATCCGCTCGCTGCCGGATGTCGCGTCCGCTACGCCCGTGCTGGACGGTCAGGCGTTACTCAGCAAGGAAGGCGGCGGCTCTCGCGGCGGACTGGTTCGCGGCATCGCGCTGGGCGACCTGCGCGCGCTGCGCCCGATCAGCGACCATATCGTTATAGGCAGCCTGGACGATTTCACCGGCGACGACGCGATCGTCGTAGGGGTTGGCCTGGCCACCACCTACCGCCTGCAAATCGGCGCCCCGCTGACCGTGATCTCCCCCGAGGGTGCGGCAACCGCGTTCGGCACGATCCCTCGCGTCCGTGCATACAAAGTGGTGGCAGTCTTCGACGCCGGCCTCAGTGACTACAACAACAGCGTTGTCTTCCTGCCGCTGCCGGCGGCGCAGGTGTTCTTCCAGAAGACCAACGCGATCACCGGCATCGAAATCCGCCTGCACGACCCGGATAAGGTGAATACCGTAGGGCGAGACCTGCTTCCGCTCATGAAGGACCGCCCGGTCTATGCCCGCGACTGGCGCCACGCCAACGACACCATCATCGGCGTGCTACAGGTGCAGAAGGACACGATGTTCATCGTTCTGGGCATGATCGTCCTGGTTGCCGCATTCAACGTCGTATCGTCGCTGATCATGCTCGTAAAAGACAAACGCGCCGACATCGCCGTCTTGCGGACCATCGGTGCCAGCAGTTCGTCCGTCATGCGCATCTTCCTGATGTGCGGTGCCTTCGTCGGCGTCAGCGGCACGGTCATCGGCACTATCATCGGCGTGCTGTTTTGCTGGAATATCCACGGGGTGCAGCATTTCGTGGAGCGCATGACCGGCGGCCGCGTATTCGATGCGTCCGTGTTCATGCTGTCGGAACTTCCGAACGCCATCGACTGGGGCGACGTTGCCCGGGTCGTGGCCCTCGGTTTGATCCTGTCGCTGCTGGCGACGTTGTATCCAAGCTGGCGGGCCGCGCGCACCGATCCGGTGGAGGCGTTGCGGCATGAGTGATCCCCTGGTCCTGCGCGCCGTCACCCGCATCTATCGCAGCGACGCGGGGGAACTGCCGGTGCTGCAAGGCGCCGATCTGACCATCCGCGCAGGTGAAATCGTCGCCTTGGTCGCACCATCCGGCGCCGGCAAATCCACGTTGCTGCACGTCGCCGGCCTGCTCGACCGCCCGGACGGCGGCTCTGTGCTGATCGAGGGCCGCGATGCCGGCAATCTGCCCGACCTCGACCGCACTGCCATCCGCCGCGATACCATCGGCTTCGTCTATCAGTTCCATCACCTGCTGCCCGAGTTCACCGCGTTGGAAAACGTCGTTCTGCCGCAGATGATCGCCGGGGCGCCTCGCAAAGCGGCCGAGGATCGCGCCCGGTCGCTGCTGACCACGTTCGGTCTCGCATCGCGGCTCAACCACCTCCCGGGAAAATTGTCGGGCGGCGAGCAACAGCGGGTCGCGATCGCCCGTGCCCTGGCGAACGGGCCAAAACTGCTGCTGGCCGATGAACCCACGGGCAACCTGGATGTCGCGACCGCCGAGGGCGTGTTCGCCGAACTACTGGCCATCGTGCGCGATCACGGGCTGGCGGCACTGATCGCGACGCACAACCCGGATCTGGCGGCCAGAATGGATCGGACCGTGACTCTGCGGAACGGACGTCTGGTCTAATACCAACAGCCCTATGTTCTGACCCGTTACCATCCACGTCTTTGTCTGAACCAGCATCGCGATTCGTGGATGGCGGAACTTCGCCGCCATGACGGTGACGGGTCAGAATATAAGGCCGTTGGTATAAGTCCTCCGTTGCGGCCATAGCAGCACCCGGCGATTATTCAGTCCCCAACTCAAGATCCAACATCCCACCACGGCGGTGCATACCAGCGCGTATCGGCAAGACCGTGGCTGGCAGCAAAAGACCGTGGCGAATCGAGATGCCCTCCCGGGTGATGCGTCCAAACTTGTGTGTCCAGACCTACAAATTTGTGAATCCGGTCACACCCCCCGGAGAAATACCGTGTCGGCGGCTGACTTCGGCGCGCCTGACGGTTACACCCGTCCCAGGAAGGCCTTCATATGAGTAGCAATATCGGCCGCCGCCCCGTTTACCGAGGTGGTTGGCGGCGTCGGGTCCGTCGTGGCCGCCAGACGCTGGATCTGCGCGCCGATATTCGCCCCCGCCGTCGGCAACACCATGGCCGTCACATTCAGCCCGTGCTGCATCCCGTTGGGGCCACGCGCCGCCGACCGGGCAATCTGAGGCTGCGTCGGCGTGATCGCCGGAACCGGGATCGACTCCAGGCAGTCCGTCCTGGCGACATCGGTCAGCGCATGCAGCAGGTCGGGCGCGGCGGCATCCCGCGGGGTTAGTGATTGCAACCCGAACAGCTTGCGCAGCGTCGCGAAAATAGAGGTGTGATCGAACGGCGTTTCACCTGCCGGCCGAATTTTCGCGCCTTTCGCCACATAAGGCGAAATGATCACCGCCGGCACCCTTACGCCGAACGAATCGAATGCAAACCCGTCATGCGCCGTACCGCCGGGAGGCGTTGCCTTAGGTGGCACCACATGGTCGAAACACCCGCCATGTTCATCGTACGTGATGATCAATAAAGTATTCACCCAACCTTTACCGCCCCGCACGGCGTTATAGATAGTGGCGATCAGCGCCTCTCCATACGTCACATCGTGCGGCGGATGCTGATCGTTTGGCATCCGCCCCCAGACCGGATCGGTGAAGTACCGAGGCTCGATGAAGCTGTACGCCGGCAATGTGCCGTTTTTGGCGTCGTTGACGAAGTCTTCCTCGAAGTAGCGGAAATGCGTCAGGGCCTTGTCCCAAAGCCGGCCCAGCGTAATGGCCTGCGGCACATCGTGAAAATACACCCGCCAGGATTGTTTCGCATCGTCCAGCCGGTTGAAAACCGTTTCCATAAGATAAGGAAAATGCGTCGGCGAGTTGTTCGCATATCCGTTCGCCGTCGCAGTATGGGCAAAGAACCGGTTGGGCCAGGTTTGGCACGGTGCCGAGGCATGCCAGCGATCCGACACGCCGAATTCCCGCGCCAATTGGCTGATCACCGGCACTTGATCCGGTGTAAAGTAATGCATCGGCGCGGCGGGGTCGGGGGCAGGGGTGTCGGCCGGATCGCCCGGGGGCTGGCGCATGTAGTTATCCACGAAACCATCCATCGTTCCCGGTCCCGTGTTGGGTGAGCCGTCGGCGGTCAGACCCTGGATCTGCATGTGAATATCGGTGAACAGCTCACCGGGATCGGGATCGGGGATGCATGCGGCGGCGGGCGTAAAGTCGGGAGACTTCCACACCGGAACCGACTGCGCCAATCCCCCCGGTTTATGCCAGGTATTCTGCTCGGTTCCCGTCAACCCGTCGAACGAATCGTCACTTGCATAAAGCATACCGAGCATTGAGTCGAAGGAGCGATTTTCCAGCATAAGGACGACGACGTGCTTGATGTCCATTGTCTTCTTTCCCCGATCCGGTCGCGATCAAAACCGAAATCGCACCTGTTTGTCCACTACTGATAAAATGCGGCACTGATAAATCCGGAACGACCTTGCCGGTCGTGTCGAAACCGGACACCATCGCCGCAACGGAGGACGCGAATGACACCTCGGAGACCCCATATTGCCATCATCGGCGCCGGCATCGGTGGCCTGACCGCTGCGGCGTGTCTGCGGCGTATCGGCATCGACGTTCGTATCTATGAGCAGGCGAGGGGATTCACCCGTCTCGGCGCCGGTATTCAGCAGGCACCCAATTCAATCCGGGTGCTGTATGCCCTTGGCTTGAAAGACAAGCTCCTGGCCCGGGCGTTCCAGCCCGAGACTAACGATTCCCGAGACTATGACACCGGAAAACTCACCAATTCCCTATCGCTTGGGCAGTCCGTGCTGGACCGCCACGGCGTGCCCTATTTTCTGATGCACCGGGGCGATCTGCACGCCATGCTGGCCAATCTCGTGCCAGCCGATATCATCCGCCAGAATCACAAATTGGCCGGGCTGGAGCATCGTCCGGATCGCAGCGTCCGTATGACATTCACCAACGGGGAAACCGCCGATGCCGATGCCGTGATCGGTGCGGACGGCGTTCATTCCGTTGTGCGTGAATTCATGCTTGGAAAGGAACAACCCAGATTCAGCGGTCGCGTCGCGTACCGCACCGTATTCCCGACGTCCCTGTTGGGCGGCATGACACCCGATCCGTGCGTCAAATGGTGGGGGCCGGACCGCCATATCGTCAGCTACTACGTCAATCCGCGCCGCGACGAGCTGTATTTCGTCACCAGCACGCCAGAGCCGGCGTTCAACGTCGAATCCTGGTCGGCCAAGGGCGATCTCGTCACTTTGCGCGCCGCCTATGCGGATTTCCATCCGCGGGTGCGCGCCATCCTGACCGCATGCCCAGAGGTCCACAAATGGGCGCTGGTGGAACGCGATCCGTTGCCAACCTGGGTAGAGGGCAACGTCGCGCTGTTAGGCGATGCATGCCACCCGATGACCCCATATATGGCACAGGGCGCCTCCACCTCGATCGAGGACGGTGCCATCCTGTCACGGTGCCTGGATGGCGTGGATCGTGACGGTTTGCATGACGCGCTGCGGCGGTATGAGGCGACGCGCAAGCCCCGCACGTCCCGCATTCAGCAAACCTCCGCCCGGAACACCTGGCTAAAAGAGCCGCATGATGCCGACTGGGTGTATGACTATGACGCATGGTCGGTGCCTCTGGCCTGCTAGCCCATCTTAATTCACCGCCTTTTCTCGAAGGCGAACGTCAAAATGAGAACTGCTGCCAATCGAACCTACCGCTTGACACCCCCTCCCCACCAAGGCTTCTGTCCCGTCCCTGACAGAGTCGCTCGGTAAGCGGCCGAATTTCCACGGGATACCCTGACCATGCACGCGTACCGCACCCACACTTGTGGCGCCCTTCGCGCCGCCGATGCCTCCAACGTCGCCCGCCTCTCGGGCTGGGTGCATGCCAAGCGCGACCATGGCGGTCTGCTGTTCATCGACCTGCGGGACCATTACGGCCTGACCCAGTGCGTGTTCGCCGCCGGCTCCCCCGCGTTCGAGGCCATCGACGCAGTGCGTCCGGAAAGCGTCATAACCGTCACCGGCCAGGTGGTCATGCGCGAAGCCGGAACGATAAACCCGCGCCTGCCCACCGGCGAAATAGAGCTACAGGTCGCCGAAATGACCGTGCAATCCGCCGCCGAGGTCTTGCCGATGCAGGTCGCCGGCGACGAGAAATTCCCCGAAGACATCCGCCTCAAATACCGCTTCATCGATCTGCGGCGGGAGAAGCTGCACAAGAACATGATGCTGCGGTCGCAGGTTATCACCTCCGTCCGCCAGCGGATGATCGAGCAAGGCTTCCTGGAATACCAAACCCCGATCCTGACCGCGTCCTCGCCGGAGGGTGCGCGCGACTTCCTGGTGCCGTCGCGCATGCACCCCGGCAAGTTCTACGCGCTGCCCCAGGCGCCGCAGCAGTTCAAGCAGTTGCTTATGGTCGCCGGTTTCGACCGCTACTTCCAGATCGCGCCGTGCTTCCGCGACGAAGCCTCCCGCGCCGACCGCTCCCCCGGAGAATTCTACCAGCTCGATTTTGAGATGAGCTACGTCACCCAGGAAGATGTGTTCAATACCATCGAACCCGTCATCGCCGGGGTGTTCGAGGAATTCGCCGACGGCCGGACGGTCACCAAACCGCCGTTCCCGCGCATCCCGTACGACCAGTCGATGCTGGAATTCGGCTCCGACAAGCCCGACCTGCGCAACCCGCTGCGGATAACGGATGTCACCGCACAGTATGCCGGCTCCGGCTTCGGCCTGTTCGCCAGGATCGCCGCGTCCGGGGGCGTGGTGCGCGCCATCCCCGCCCCCGGCGCGGGCGCCAACCCCCGCAGCTTCTTCGACAAACTCAATGACTGGGCGAAAGCCGAGGGCCAGGGCGGTCTGGGCTACATCACATTCGACGCCGAAGGCCCGAAAGGCCCGATCGCCCGCAACCTGGAAGCCGACCGTGCCGAGGCCATCCGCGTCGCCTGCGGCCTGAAGGCCGGAGACGCCGTATTCTTCGCCGGCGGCAAGAAAGATGTCGCCCCAAAGTTCGCCGGGGCGGTTCGCACGCGCTTGTGCGATGAACTCGGGTTACTGGAGAAAGGCACCTTCCGCTTCTGCTGGGTGGTCGATTTCCCAATGTTCGAACTGAACGAGGAAACCGGCCTGGTCGATTTCAGCCACAACCCTTTCAGCATGCCTCAGGGGGAGCTCCACGCGCTGAACACGCAAGACCCGCTGACCATCAAGGCTTTCCAATACGATATCGTGTGCAACGGCATAGAACTGTCGTCCGGCGCCATTCGCAACCATCGCCCGGACATTATGATCCGTGCGTTCGAGATCGCCGGCTACACGGCGGAGCATGTGGAGGAACATTTCGGCGGCATGCTGAACGCCTTCCGCTACGGCGCCCCGCCCCATGGCGGATCGGCCCCCGGCATCGACCGCATGGTGATGCTGCTGGCCGATGAACCCAACATCCGCGAGGTCATCCTGTTCCCGCTTAATCAGCAGGGCCAGGACCTCATGATGGGCGCCCCCGCCGAAATTCCGCCGGCCAGGATGAAGGAATTGTCCCTGAAGATTGAACTTCCTCCGGCAAAACCCAAAGTAACGGTTGGTTGAGCCGGTACTCCTCCGGCCCTAAGCGATGGCGCGGTTCGCTCGCGTTGCCTATTCTGCCCTGCGATGCGCCCAATCCTTGCCCAATTGTTCCAGCGGAGTTCTTCATGCGCCTTCCCGCCGTCCTCGGCGCGCTTATCCTGACGGCTTCGGTCCTGGTTCACTCCGCACTGGTTGCCCCAGCCTTCGCCGCCCCAGCCTTCGCCGCTAATGCGCCCGCACCTGCACCGGTGCCGGGTCCGGGCGCATTGCTGGCGCACAAGGCACTTTATACGCTGACGCTGGATACGGCGAAGGGCAACGACGTGATCGCGGCCCGCGGCACCATGGGGTATGAGGTGACCGACGTCTGTGACGGTTGGGCGGTGCGCCAGCGGTTGCGGATGACGCTGACCAATGCGGATGGCCAGGATATCGAGATGGCGTCGGACTACGCGACCTGGGAATCCAAGGACGGCTTGAAGTTCCGCTTCCATATGCGGCAGACTACCGACACCGCCGTGACCAGCCAAACCGATGGCGAGGCGGTGTTGCAGAAGGCCGGCGGCCCCGGTTCGGCGCACTACACGACGCCGCGCGACACCACCAGCACGTTGCCGGCCGGCACTGTTTTCCCTATGGCCCACACCGCCGCGATCATCGCCGCCGCTCGGGACAAGAAGCGTTTTGTCAATTTGCCGCTGTTCGACGGCACCGACGAAAACGGCGTCCAGGACAGCTTCATCGTCGTTTTGGACTGGAAGGCGCCCGCCCCCGGCAAGTGGCCGGTCCTGGCGCCACTACCGAGCACACGGGTGCGGATCGCGTTTTTCGACCGTGCGCCGACCGCTATCACCCCAACCTATGAGGTCGGCATGCGCTACTGGGAGAACGGTGTGGCGGACGACATGAAAATGAACTTCGGCGACTTCGTGATGAACGCCAAGATGAAGGATTTCGCGCCGCAACCCCGCCGCTGCTAGCGAATTCTACGGCACGTCCCAACCCCGTCGCTACCAGCGGATTGTATGGCATGACTCGGACCAACCCCGCCGCTGCCAGCGGATTCTACGGCGCGTCCCAATCCCGTCGCTGCCAGCGGATTATCGGTGCGGCTCGGACCCGCTCATACCAACGCCGTATGTCCTAACCCGTCACAGTCATGGCGGGCGAAGGCCCGCCATCCACGCCTCGCGATGCTGGTTTGGACAAAGACGTGGAGAAGGGGCCGAACGGTCGAAACATTGGGCCGGTGGTGTCAGGGACTTTGGGCCGCCCCTGCTCCTGATTTTAAGCCGCTCCGCGCAGGGATTTCCGGGCCGATACTTTTCCGGACCCCGCGCGGTGCCGCTTATACGTTTCTTTATCGTTTCTATTTACCAGCCAACGCGCAACCCTGTGGCACATCAGGCCAGAGAACCGGTGTATTTCTCCAGCAGAGCCCAGCTTTCCTCCCCCATCTTCGCCTTCCACGCAGCATAATAACCCGCCTTGCGAAGGGCGGCTCGAAAGGTTTTCGGGTCCACGCCGTTGAACTTCATTCCCGCCGCTTCAAGTTCAACGCGAATGCCGGCCTCCGATAATGCGGTGTCCTGGCGGTGCTTCAGACCGCTCTCATCGAATGCCGCCGTAACAATATCCTTCAGTTTCGGCGACAATTTGGACCAAGACGACCCGCTGACGCAGATCCATTGACCGTCCCACAGATGGTTGGTCAATGCGCAAAAAGATTGCACGTTTTGCAACGATGCCGCCTTCACCAGTTGCAGCACGCTTTCCTGGCCATCGAAAGCACCTGTGGTCAACGCTTCCTCCAACCCGCTCAGCGGCATGGCCATAGGCAAGGCTTTCAGCGCCTGGAACAGAGCGAAGAAATCAGCTTCAGGCGGTGTGCGAAGGCGCAATCCTTCCAGGTCCGCAGCAGTGTAGATTGGTTTGTCGCCGGTGGTGATCTGGCGGAAACCGAAATCCCAAATACGTTCCATCGGGACCAAACCTAACCGCTGCTGGATTTGGGTCCGGAGGAGTGTGCCGACGCCGCCATCGAGCGCGGGCCACATCTGATCGTAACCGCTGAACGCGAACCCCAGCATCGGTAACGCCGCGACCGCCAAAGTGGCGGAAAGAACCTGGTTTGACAGCGGCACCGCGTCGATCTTCCCGGCGCGAGCCTGAGCCAGCAAACCGACCGTGCTGCCGAGTTCGCCGTCGGGATAGATCTTGATCGCCATTTTGCCCTCGGACCGCGTGGCAACCGTGTTGGCTACTTCGAGAAGACGCAGATGAAGCGCAAAATCGACCGGAGCGTTATGTCCTACGCGCCATACGATCTCGGCTGCCCTGGCCCCGCGTGGCAAGAATGGGATCGCCAAACCAGCCAGCGCCGCCCGCCCGAGCGCCCGCCTGGAAAGCGACCGAAACCGGGTTGGCGAGAGAGTGTCAGACCGTTGGGCGAAATACATGAAATTGAGCCTCCTTGAGCGGGAGACACTTCACACATATTCCACCTGTAAATCTATCTGCTAATCGAACTTATCGGCTTCCGGCCTAACTGCTTTGGTCTTCCGGGGGCACTTCCTTGCCTTCCCGCCGATGCACGGTTTTGGTCGCATGCCGATCAGAAGTTGGCGTGCCCGCCGGTCGTTCCTCGATTGTCCGCCGATGAGACGGCTTGTCCGTCGGATCTGCGCCGGTTATGCCGGAATTGGCCGGTGGATCGCTGGCTGGGAAGCTGTCCTCCAGCGCCTTGTCAAGCTTACGTTCGGAAGCGCTTGGTTGAATGGCCATCGAGAAACCTTTCCATGCAGTAGGGATCTCCGGAATCGCAGCCCCTGGGCCGCCGGAACGCACGAGATGCCAGAAGGTTCGCTTTCAGGCCCCTTTCTAACGCCGCCGCTCGGCCCGCATCGATATTGACATGGCCACCTGGCCCAACAGCGCGGAACCCAGCAACACGGCGGCGACGGGATAGACCGCGCCGGGATGCCATGTTTCGACCACCACCGTGCAAAGCATCCCGTAGCCCATCTGGATGAAGCCGTACATCCCGGAGGCCGCGCCGATCGCCTGTGGGTTGACGCTGACCGATCCGGCCAGGGCGAACGGGCTGGCCATCCCAGCCCCGACCATGAACAGGCTGACCGGCAGGACCACCGTCACGACCGACAGCATGTCCATCGCATCGGCCAAAGCGAACAATGCCGCCCCCAGGATTCCCAGGGCATTGGCGATCCGCAGCGCCGTCCGGAGCGATAGCCGCCCTGCGAGCCGGTTGGCCCCCAGGCTGCCGACGGCGACTCCCAGCATCAGCACGAGGTAATACAGGCCGACCCGTTGCGGCGGCTGATGCAGTTGAGTCTCGAATATGAACGGCGAGGCCGACATGAAACCGTAAAATGCGGTGGTCGAACACGCTCCGCCCACCGCGTACCCGAGGAACCGGGGTGAGCGCAGCAGCCGTACGTAGGCGGTCACCATCGAGCGCCGGGGGCCCAGCGGCTGGGACAATGTCTCCGGCATTAGCAGGAAACAGGCCGCCAACGTCACTGCGCCGAACAGCGCGAGCAGCATGTAGCTGGCTCGCCAGTGGATGTAGGCGGTAAGATAACCGCCGACCGCCGGGGCTATCGACGGCACCATCACCATGACCAGCGTCAGCAGGGCAAGCTGTCCGGCCGCCTTGTCGGCGGTTGCTCCGTCGCGCACCGCTGCTCGCCCGAGGACCAGGCCGGCACAGCCACCGAGCGATTGCATGATGCGGGCGCCGATCAGGATGGTTGCGCTGGGCGCCAGAGCCGTCACGATGCTGGCGACTGTGAACAGTGACAGACCCGCCAGCAGCACGGGCCGCCGGCCGAACCGGTCGGATAAGGGGCCGTAGATCAATTGTCCGATGGCGAGACCGATCAGGTACAGGGTGATCGTCAACTGCGAGGTACCGATCGACATATCCAACGCTCGCGCCGTTGCGGGCAGTGCCGGTATGATGATGTGCATCCCCAATGTGCCGCAGGCTGTGATTGCAACCAGCAAGAGAAACGGCGCCCGCGCGCGCCTGCGCGGCGTTTGGATGGTTAGCAATCGCATTTGGGGTCCCGCTGTTCCTCGGGAACCATGCCGGTATGCATTGTGGACGGCAACCCGGCGGTTGGCGCGGATAACATCCGGCCAAGTCCCGTTCGGGCCGTTCCGACCCGCCCTAGGCTAATGTAACATAGCGGCTCCGCGCACAAACGTCGCAACCTGTGTAGCGACCTTGTTCAGCCAATCGACCGCGCCAAGCGTGCCTGCGGTCCACTGATACCAACGGCTTTATATTCTGACCTGTCACCGTCATGGCGGGCGAAGTCCCGCCATCCACGAAACGCGATGCTGGTTCAGACAAAGGCGTGGATGGCAGGCCTTCGCCTGCCATGACAAGAAGGGGCCGAACGGTCAAAATATTGGGCCGTTGGTATGAGACAACCCTATCGGATTGCGCGGCGAAGGAAAGGGGCCGGTGGGATAGACCTGTTGCGACCAGTCGGTTGGGTCGATTGCAATCTATTGATTTTATTTAATTATATTGGCTTGTATGGGATTTCCGCAACGGGTCTGTTGAACCGGTTAATGCAATGTTACCCCGGCCGGCGCGGCCATGGCGGTGCAGAACGCGACGCGCGGACGCAACGCGGATACCACATCGGTCAGAGAATCGAACACCCCGACCTCGGTCATCGTATCCCAATGCACCTGGTCCAGGCGGAACCCGTACGTCTCCCGGCTGATCACGAAGCTGGGACCGTTCTCGTCGTCGCCATCGTCCGGCAACAGGATCAGCGTGGCTTCCTCGGCGCAAATGCCTTGCAGCTCCACCGACCACTCGGGGGCGATCTCGGCGAGCACGAACTGCATGGACGCCAGATCGGCATCGCCCAGCGGACGCACCGGCATGTTGAACGGTAGATCGAGGCTGGTCTGGAATCCGGACCGCTTGATGGGCATTGCAATCTCCAGGTGTAGGCGGGGTCGCAGCTAGAACGTAGGGTGTTCTTGCACACTGGAGAGAGAAAAACTAGTTTCTTTAATCAGATAACGTATAATATTAGATACATTCAATCTCAATATTAATTTATCGTCGCGCCGATCGGGATGCGGCAGCCGATCGCCGGGCCAAAGTCAGCACTGCATTGCGGCACAGCGCATGGTCGGGCCAGCCGGTGCGCTTGCAACCGCGTTCCGCCTCGGCCAGCGCCGCCATCGCCGCCATTAACGTCGCGGCTGGCCATAAACTCAGGGATCGGGTGAAGGCGCCGACTTTTTGGTAAAATACCGGCGGCCTGACACCTTTGACGGCATCGCCTGCCGTAAGCCCCTGCTCCTCCATCGCCAACCGCGCTCTGTGCAGTTTTTGGAGGTGCCCGAGCGTGACGCGGAGAACCTGAACGGGGGCGGCCCCTTCGGCGACGGCAGCCTCTAGCGCACGATCGGCAGTTGCGACATCGCCGGTGGTCGCGGCGTACACTGCGTCGTCCAGCGACAATCCGGCCAAATCGCCCACACAGGTCATCGCTGCATCAATATCGACCCGGTTCCCTCGTCCGACGTATAGCGCCAGCTTCTCCAGCTCCGAACGGGTGGAGGCCCGATCCGCGCCGAGTTGCCGGGTCAGCCATGTCAGAGCATCTGGTTCTATCCCCGCGCCATTGGCCCGCAGGGTTTCCCGGATTGTTTCCTCCAGCACTCGGCCTTCTTCCGGATAGCACCCGATGGCGGCGCAATCGGGTGCGGCCTCCAGCGCGGTCCGCAGCTTGGAACGGGAGGCGATTGCCGGCCCCTCCAGCACCACAAGCGCCCCGGCCTTGGTTTTCAGCATTGCCTGCACCGGTTCGGTCGCGGCATCGGTGACATCGCGCACCCGCACCACGCGGCGGCCGCCCATCAGCGACAGTCCCGCCGCTTCGTTGGTGAGATGCTTGATTTCCTCACGCGGCAGGTCGGTGACCAGGAACGGATCGTCCAGGGAGCCTGCGACCGCGCGCACCAGGATTTCGGCGCGGTCGCGGATCATGCCGGCATCTTCGCCGAACAGCAGCACGACCCGGCAATCCCCCGGATCGCGCAGGAAAGACGGAATGCGGGCCGCGACGAGTTTCACCGGCGCTATCCTGCCTGTTTCGCCGCCTGCTGGCGGAACCATATCGCGAGCTGCGTCGCGATCTGGGTGGCGAGATTCTCGGCTATGCTCTTTTGCTTTGCCTCGGTTTCCAGATCGGACGCGAAATACTGCGAACCGAAAACGTTCACGCCGTCGATCGCCCGGGCGGAACCGGAGGTTAAGGTGGTTCGCTTGTTGTCTCGACCGGCCAGGGTCCAATTCGCGGTGCCGGTCAGCCTGATTCTGGTGGCAAGCGAACTGTTCTGGATCGCAACGCCCTCACCCGCGATGGAGTACGAGACGGTCAAATCGTATTCCGAGGGAACACCGGAATCGTTGCCAAACCGCTCCTGCAACGCCTGCCGCAGAAGCTGCCCGGGACGTTCCGCGATGACCGGGACGTTGACCGACGCCAGTCCGCGCTGCGCCACCCCGGGATTGCCGGAGGCGGTTGGCATATAGACGGGCTGGAAGCCGCAGCCCGCCAAGGTCAGAACCAGCCCCAGACAGAGGCCGCGGCGTGTGTTCGATGCCCCGGGGAATGAAGGGCCGCCATTCACGCCTTTATTGCGGCCAATCCGAGCAGGCTGGGATGGTGGGCCCGCGCCCCCCATGACGTCGTTAGCAGGGGGTTTCATCCGGCCACCACGAAGTTGACGATACGGTTGGGAACATGCACGCGCTTGACGATGCGCTTGCCCTCCAATGCCTTGGCAACGTTGGGGTCTGCTTCCGCCGCTGCCAACACCACGTCGGCAGGCGCGTTGGGCGCGACTTCTATCGTACCGCGCAGCTTGCCCATGACCTGAACGGCGATGGTAACGGTTTCGGATACCAGCAGCGCCCGATCGGCTTCGGGCCAGCTTAGTTCCGCGACAAGATGGCTGCTGTCAGGGTACAGGCGGGCGTAAATTTCCTCGGCCAGATGCGGCATCATGGGACTGGACAGACGGGCCAGGGCTTCCACGGCTTCACGCCGTGCCCAGGCGAGGCCAGCCTCCGGCGTCGCGCGTTCGCCATCGGTGATGGCGTTGGCGAGTTCGTACAAGCGCGCGACGGCAACGTTGTAGGTGAAGTTTTCGAGTGATTCAGTCACCGCCGCGATGCAGCGGTGGGTGGCGCGACGCAGGGTGCGGCCGGCGGGGCCGAACGCGTCCGGCATGATCTCGGCGGGTATGCCGTCCAGGGCTTCGGCGAGGCGGTAGATGCGCTGGGTGAAGCGGAATGCTCCCGCAGCGCCGGATTCCGTCCACTCCATGTCGCGTTCGGGCGGGTTGTCGGACAGGATGAACCAGCGGGCGGTGTCGGCGCCGTAGCGGGCGATGATCGCGCCGGGGTCGATGGTGTTGCGCCTGGACTTGCTCATCGCCTCAACCCGGCCGACGGTGACCGGTTGGCCGGTGTCGCGCATGGTAACGGAGCCGTCTGCGTGTTTTTCGATCTCTTCCGGATACAGCCAGCGGTTGTCGGGCGCGCGGTAGGATTCGTGGTTCACCATGCCCTGGGTGAACAGGCCGGCGAAGGGTTCTTCGACCGAGACGTGGCCGGTGTCCTTCATCGCGCGGGTGAAGAAGCGGGAATACAGCAGGTGCAGGATCGCGTGTTCAATGCCGCCGATATACTGATCGACCGGCATCCAGTGATCGACCGCCGCCTTGACCAGCGGCACATCGGCCTTGGGCGAGCAGTAGCGGGCGAAATACCAGGAACTGTCCACGAAGGTGTCGAAGGTGTCGGTTTCCCGGCGGGCCGGCTTGCCGCAGGACGGGCAATCGACGAGCTTCCAGGTTGGGTGGTGATCCAGCGGGTTGCCGGGGCGATCGAACGTCACGTCCTCTGGCAGGCGCACCGGCAACTGGTCGTCTGGCACCGGGACTGTGCCGCATGCGCCGCAGTGGATGACCGGGATCGGGCAGCCCCAGTAGCGTTGACGGGAAACGCCCCAGTCCCGCAGGCGCCAGTTAGTGAGGCCCTTGCCAACGCCCAGGGATTCCAGCTTTTCGATGGCGGCGCGCTTGGAGGCGTCAACGTCCAGCCCGTCCAGGAAGCCGGAATTGAACGCAGTGCCGGGGCCGGTGTAGGCGTCCTTGCCAAGGCTGAAGCTGGCCGGATCGGCGGCCGGGGGCAGCACCACGGGCGTCACGTCCAGACCGTATTTCCGAGCGAAGTCGAGGTCGCGCTGGTCGTGGGCGGGGCAGCCGAAAATGGCGCCGGTGCCGTATTCCATGAGGACGAAGTTGGCGATCCAGACCGGGTAGGTGGCGCCTTCGATGAACGGGTGTTCGACGCGCAGGCCGGTGTCGTAGCCCAGCTTCTCGCCAGCTTCGATGGTGACCTCGGAGGTGCCCCGGCTGCGGCATTCCGCGACAAATTCAGCCGCTTGCGCGTCATGCGCGACAGCGGCGGCGGCCAGGGGGTGTTCCGGGGCTATTGCCAGGAACGACATGCCGAACAGGGTGTCGGGGCGGGTGGTATAGACTTCGACGGTTTCGGTGCTGCCGGCCAGGGCGAACGTCACCTTGGCGCCCTCACTGCGGCCAATCCAGTTGGCCTGCATCAGGCGGACGCGTTCCGGCCAGCGGTCGAGGTGGTCCAGCGCGTCGAGGAGTTCGGGCGCGTACTGTGTGATGCTGAAGAACCACTGGCTAAGCTGTTTTTTCTCGACCGGGGCGCCGGAGCGCCAACCCTTGCCGTCGATCACCTGCTCATTCGCCAGCACGGTGTTATCGACGGGGTCCCAGTTGACCCAGCTTTCCTTGCGCTCGACGAGGCCGGCTTGCAGGAAATCGAGGAACAACTTCTGTTGATGGCAGTAGTATTCCGGCTGGCAGGTGGCGAATTCACGCTCCCATTCCAGCGACAGGCCCATGCGCTGGAGTTCGGTGCGCATGGCGGCGATATTATCGAAGGTCCATTTGGCGGGGTGGATGCCGCGTTCTCGGGCGGCGTTCTCGGCGGGCAGGCCGAAGGCGTCCCAGCCCATCGGGTGCATGACGGAATAACCTCGGGCGCGCTTGTAGCGGGCGACAACATCGCCAAGCGTGTAGTTGCGGACGTGGCCCATGTGGATTTTCCCCGATGGGTAGGGGAACATTTCCAGCACGTAGTATTTCGGTTTGCCGTCGGTGGGGACGTCTTCCACGCGGAAGCAGGCGCGACCGGCCCAGGCGGCCTGCCATTTGGGTTCGGCGGCGGTGAAATCGTAGCGGGGGCCGGATTCCGGGACTTGTGTGGTCGTGTCGTTCATGAAGGGATGTATCGGGCGGGGCGCGGCCGGTTGCAAGCCTGTATGGCGGCGAGGCGGGCGCCGTTGAGAGGCGAGCCTTACAGGACGGCATTCTGGCGGGCGGGTTCCGCTTGCGTTGCCGCGGCAGAGGCTGCCTTGGCGGCGTCGCGACGGTTCTGTTCGGCCTTGTTCCGCATCGGGTTGGCCGTGATGCGTTCGGCGGCGCGGCGCTGGTCGCGGGACGGTCTTGCATGCGGCGGGAACCGACAGGGCGCTTTGGACCGGCTTTGAAATAAGCCGCCAGTCAAGGGAGCCATTGCCATGGTGATCACCTTTATCGCAAATTGACACAGTTCGCCCGGGCTGGTCATCCCGGACAATGCCGGCGCTGATCGTTGGTCTGGATCGGGCTACCCGAGCCCCGCGCCTGAAAAATTTACAGGACAAATTCAATCCTGTATTATTTCGATACCGTCCGCATCTGAATCGGTCGCACCCTGGCACGGAAACCTTGCGCTACCGAAAACAGGCTTCGCTACCGGGATTTAGCACCAACCGGTGGGACCGAAGCTTACTAATCAAGGGCGGGGGCACGTAAATTGTGGCGTCTGTAGAAGTTTTAATCCTCGGGTAATCCAGTCGTTCACCTGCGCCGTATATGGACAGCAGATGGTCGACATCTGGCGAAAGGAGCCCATCATGGCCACCGCCATGTTCAATATTGCCCCCGAGGGCAACCTGACACGGTATCTCCAGGAGATCCGTAAATTCCCGATGCTGACGCCAGAAGAAGAACTGGCGCTTTCGCATCGCTGGCGCGATCACCAAGATATCGACGCAGCACACCGGTTGGTCACGTCGCATCTGCGCCTCGTTGCGAAAATCGCGATGGGCTATCGCGGCTACGGTTTGCCTGTGGGCGAACTGATAAGCGAGGGCCACGTCGGCATGATGCAAGCGGTGAAACGATTTGATCCAGATCGTGGATTTCGATTAGCGACCTATTCGATGTGGTGGATCCGCGCGGCAATTCAAGAATACATACTGCATAGTTGGTCCCTGGTTAAAATGGGCACCACGGGGGCGCAGAAGAAGTTATTTTTCAATCTGCGCCGACTGAAGGGTCAGATGCAGGCAATTGATGACGGCGATCTGCAACCCGAACAGGTGACCAAAATCGCCAAGGCTTTGGCGGTGCCTGAACAGGATGTGGTGACAATGAACCGCCGCCTCGCCGGGCCCGATAATAGCCTGAATTCGCCGGTTCGCCTGGATGGTGAGGGCGAGTGGCAGGATTGGCTGGTTGATGACACCGACAGCCAGGAAACGGTCTTGGCTGAGCACGAAGAGATGTCGGGCCGTCAGGCATTGTTGCCTAATGCGTTGAAAACGCTGAACGCTCGGGAGCGCCATATTCTGACTGAACGTAGGCTGAAGGACGAGGCGTCCACGCTGGAAAAATTGTCGAGGCAGTATAACATTTCTCGTGAGCGTGTTCGTCAGATTGAGGTTCGCGCGTTCGAAAAATTGCAGAAGGCGATGAAAACCCAGGTCGCGGAGCGCCGGCAGGCGGTTCGCCCAGCGGTTCAGTCACCCGCTTACTCGCTCGCTTAATCGGCCGCCCGATTATCCGATGGACTACCGGAGACCGAGGTTATTATTCCTCGGCTCCCGGTCCGAAACCCCATTCCGCTTTAGCAGTTCTCATTTTGGCGTTCGCACACGGAGACACCATCGTCGCTTTGGCAAAGGGTCACTGCGGCGGCGGTAAACCTATGTTCGTCCGGGTCTTGGTGCCATTTGCGGGGAAAGTCATCAAGCGCACACAAAGTGACACGGGGTTTATACGGAGTTATACTACCCGGCGTTGACATCGACACACGCCGACCGCCCTTGCATCGTCATGGTGCGGCACCATCCATGTCTTTTTTTACTAACAAAAGACATGGATGCCGACCTTCGTCGGCATGACGGGGAAAGTGATCGCGGCCGCTAACACTAAAATGAGAACTGCTGAATGACCGGCGCGTCACTGGCCGACCGGCCCGGGGTGTGGCAGGCTTCTCCACAACCGGGATCGCAACTTCGGGAAACACCCAAGGAGGCTAAAAATGTCCGAAAACCAACAGTCCGCAGCCGTCGCCACCGTTCAGTTCCTGTCCGGCGTGAAGATCGTCGATCTGACGCAATTCGAAGCCGGCCCTTCCTGCACCGAGGCGCTGGCCTGGCTGGGTGCCGATGTGGTGAAGGTCGAGAACCCCAGGATGGGCGATCCGGGCCGGCGCCTTCGGCCGGGGCAGCCGGACAACGATCCGTATTATTTCCATGTGTTCAACGCGAATAAGCGCTCGGTTACAGTCAACCTGAAGTCGCCGAAGGGTTTGGCGCTGGTGAAGGACATGATCCGTCAGGCCGACGTCTGCATCGAGAATTTTGCACCGGGTGCCATCGAGCGTCTCGGATTGGGTTACGATGTGGCTCGGGAACTGAACCCGGCGATCATTTATGCCCAAATCAAAGGCTTCGGCGAAGGCAGTCCGTATGAGAAGAACCTCGCGTTCGACATGATTGCCCAAGCGTGCGGCGGCACGTTCAGCGTTACCGGCGAGGCTGACGGCCCGCCGATCCGTCCCGGCATCTCGCTGGGCGATACCGGAACCGGAATGACTATGGCGATCACGATCCTGGCCGCGCTGTACAAGCGGCGGGAGACAGGGCAAGGGTGCCGGCTGCAAGTCGCGATGCAGGATGCGATTATGCACTACATGCGTATCAACTTTGCCACTCAGGGCCGAACGGGGGAAGTCGTCGGGCGTGCCGGCAGCAAGGTGCCGGGGATCAGCAATGCGCCGATGGGACTGTATCCCTGCGCGCCGGGCGGATCGAACGACTACGTCTATATTATGACAAGCCGCGCAAATCCGGAGCATTGGGATCGTTTGTTGAAGGTTATCGGGCGGGAAGAACTGATCGGAGATACTCGTTACCTGACGCCTCAGGATCGCGTCGATCGCCAGGATGAGGTGGACGAGATCATTACGGCATGGACCCGGACCCGGACCAAGCACGAGGCGATGCGCGTGGTTGGGGAGGCGGGGATTCCGGCTGGTGCTGTGCTGGATACAATGGAGCTACAGAACGACAAGACGTTCGAGGACCGGGGGATCATGCAGGTGATGCGTCACCCGGTGCATCAGGACTTCAAAATGCCGGGCTGGCCGGTGCGGGTGGACGGTAAACCGCCGGCGATCCGGTCCTCCCCGGTGCTGGGAGAGCATACGGAGGCGGTGTTGGGCGAGTGGCTGGGGTTGAACGCGCAGGCGGTGGAGGTGTTGCGGACGGACGGGGCGGTTTAAGAGGGCGCTGCCTCGGTCGGGCGAAGCGTGCTATGCATTTATCAGCAGGAGGATTGTATGGCGCTACGCCTGACCCGTGAGGAGTTCCATCGTTGGGCCGAGGGGCAAACCCAGCGATACGAGCGTGTCGGCGGCGAGCCGGTCGCGATGTCGCTGGAACGTATTCAGCACGTCCGGATCAAAAGTCGCGTCTGGGCTGCTTTGGATCGCGCAGTTCGCGAGGGCGGGCTGGACTGCGAGGCGCTTGGGGACGGCGTTACCATTGAAGTCGATGAGGACACCGATTACGAGCCGGATGCCCTGGTGAACTGCGGTCCTCGGCTGCCGCCGGACGCCATTGCCGCGACCGATCCGGTTATCGTCGTGGAGGTCTTGTCACCGTCAACCCAGTCGGTCGATAGCAGCGAGAAGCTGGCCGACTATTTCCGGGTTCCGTCGATCCAGCACTATCTTATCGTCCGGTCTCGCCGTCAGGAGATTATTCACCACAGGCGGTCGGGGGACGAGATTGTTTCGCGTACAGTCAATGTCGGTGCGATCAGGCTCGACCCGCCCGGGATCGTGCTCAATGTGGCAGACGTTTACGGCGGGCGCGACGGCTAGAGCCAGCCGTGCCTCTTGCCGATCTTCGGATACGATGGCCATCTTCGTTCCCCAGCGGAAACACAAGGAAACCGCCCATGCCCATTTTCCGCGCCGCGATCCGAAGCTGGCTGGAGGAAAACTGCCCGCCCGCCATGCGCACCTTTATGCCGGAGAATGAGCAGGTCGCCGGCGGCAACCGCGCCCACTACGTGCGGCCGGAGCAGAAAATCTGGCTGGACCGCATGGCCGCCAAGGGTTGGACCGCCCCGACATGGCCGGCGAAATACGGCGGGGGCGGGTTGTCCGGTGACGAGGCCCTTGTGCTGGAAGAGGAAATGCAGGACCTCGGTTGCCGCATTCCCCTGCGTGGCATGGGGTTGTCGATGCTTGGTCCGGTCCTGCTGGAATACGGCACGGAAGAACAACGACAGACCCACATTCCGCCGATCGTGCGCGGCGATATCCGCTGGTGCCAGGGATACTCCGAACCCGAGGCCGGATCGGACCTTGCCAGCCTGCGCACCCGCGCCGTGTTGCAGGGCGACCATTTCCTGGTCAACGGCCATAAGATATGGACATCGAACGCGCATCATTCCGACTGGATATTCTGCCTTGTCCGCACCGATCCGGCGGCGAAAAAGCATGAGGGCATAAGTTTTCTGCTGATCGACATGGACGACCCCGGAGTCCGGCCGCGCCCGATCCGGCTGATCAGCGGCGCGTCCGTGTTCTGCGAAACGTTTATTGAGAACGTCCGGGTGCCGGCGGGGAATCTGGTCGGCCCGCTGAACAAGGGCTGGACCATCGCCAAACGCCTGCTGGAGCACGAGCGCAAAGGCATCGGCGGCATTGCCGCCCGCAACGCCGCCAAGTTCGAAATTCCCCTGGAAGCGGTGGCGAAACACTTCGCGGGCGAGCAAGACGGGAAAATCGCCGATCCTATCCTGCGAGACCGTGTCGCCGCCTATAGTATGGACGCGCACGCCTTCCAACTGACGCGCCGCCGAGCGGCGGAGGAAGCGGAATCCGGTGCCGCACCCGGCCCGTTATCGGCGATGTTCAAGCTGCAAGGCACCGAACTGAACAAACGCCGGTACGAGATGCTGTTGGAAGCGGAAGGTTTCCAGGGCCTCGGTTGGGAAGGCGATGCCTTTACTCCGGACCAACTTCGTTTCACCCGCGAATGGCTGCGGTCGAAGGCCAATTCAATCGAGGGCGGAACGTCCGAGGTCCAGTTGAACATTATTGCCAAGCGCGTGCTTGGCTTGCCGGATTGATCCCATGGCCCTGATCCTGAACGAAGAAGCGCAGATGGTGCGCGACACCGCGCTCGATTTCTTCCGTGAGCGCAGCCCGATCACGGCGATGAGAAAATTGCGGGACGACAACGATCCCGATGGGTTCTCACGCGATTTATGGCGCCAGATGGCGGAACTCGGCTGGACCGGGTTCCTGGTTAACGAGGACGACGGCGGTTCGGCGTTCGGCATGACTGGTCTGACACAAGTGATGGAGGCCGCGGGACGCACGCTGGCGGCGACTCCGTTGTTGTCCACCGCTCTGTTGGGGGCGTCGTTATTGTCCATTGGGGGAACAAAAGGCCAAAAGGCGGATTATCTGCCACGGCTACTTGCCGGCGAGCATATTACAGCCCTGGCCGTGGATGAAGGTTCCCGCCATGCGCCGGACCAGATCGGGACGACAGCGGAACGGGATGGCGCCGGCTATCGGCTGAATGGTCAGAAGACATTCGTGCTGGACGGGCATATCGCCGACACTCTGATTGTCGCGGCGCGAACTGGCGATGCCGTCATGTTGTTTCTGGTTCCGGGCGAGGCGGCCAGCCGCACCCGCCTGTCCATGGTGGATAGCCGGAACGCCGCGCTGATCCGTTTCGATAATGTGCTGGTTGGTCCGGACGCCGTGCTGGGGGGCGGGGCTATTGCCCTGGAACTGGCGCTGGACAGGGCGCGTGTTGGTTTAGCGGCGGAGATGCTGGGCAGTGCGCAGGAAGCATTCGACCGGACGATTCAGTATCTGAAAGACCGCAAGCAATTCGGTGTTGCGATCGGCAGTTTTCAGGCGATGAAGCACCGCGCGGCGGAAATGTTCTGCGAGGTGGAGATAACCCGTTCGGCGGTGCTGGCGGCTGCCTCGGCGCTGGATCAGGGCAGCAACGATGCGGCCGCACTGGTCGCGCTGGCCAAAGCCAAGGCCAACGCGACGCTGTACCTGTGCGGTAATGAGGGCGTGCAGATGCATGGCGGCATCGGCATGACCGACGAGCATGAGATTGGATTTTTCATGAAACGGAGCCGTGTCGCCGAAGTTTCGTTTGGCGACACGCGCTTCTGCCGGGACCGCTACGCCGGAATCATGGGTTATTAGACCTGTTGCAGAAGTCTCATACAATTCAAAACTATTCAACAAAATTAATAGTTAACAATCGCTGAAGCTGACTTTCGCAACAGGTCTAATAGCTACCAATCGCCGAAACTGACTGTTGCAACAGGTCTATCGATCAACGCGGCGGGGGAACGACGGTGTTGTCCCCCGGCGCTCTATACTGATCGGTCCGCATCGGTTGCGTTATGGTGGACTCCGTGTTCGCGGGGCGATCCGACGGTCCGCTGTGGGTGGTAGCCTGCGCGCCGCCGGGCAAATTCATTGCCTGTAGCGTCGGCACATCCAACTGCCCGCTGCCGATCAGGTTATGATCGCGCTGGTAGGAGCGCACGGCGGCTTCGGTGCCCGAACCCCATACGCCATCGATGTTGTCCAGCTTGTAGTAACCATCGTCACGCAATTTCAACTGCACCTGCCTGACCATGTCGGGCGCCACGGTTGGTTGCGTGGCAGCGGCTGTTGCCCGAGGGGCCGAACCTGAACCACCCATCATGTTCGAACACGCGCCCAGGCCGATCAAAAGACCCAAGGCTACGGTAGATCGCATTATTTTCAACGCTTCCTCCTGCGATTTCGAAAAGGTAGAAACGCTGGGGCACCCGTTTGGTTGCATCACCGATCAATCGCGAAACGGCGAGGATGGGTTCAGTCGATGCCGATCGCGATGTCATGGAACAAACGAGCCGGCATGCCGCCGCCCAGGACGCCTTTCATTGGCAGATTGTCGTCGTTACCCAGCCAGATACCGATCAGCACGCCTTTGACCGAACCAATGAACCAGGCGTCCTTGTAATCCTGCGTTGTGCCTGTCTTGCCGGCGACCACTCGCCCGGGCACGGCGGCGGCGCGTCCGGTGCCTCGGGTCACGACGGCACCGAGCATTTTTGCCATCATGGAGGCTGTTGCGGGGGTGATTACGGGTTCGGCCGGGTGCGGGGTCTTGTCCAGTCCGAACGGTGTTACGCGGTTGCCGCCATTGAAGAACGGGGCGTAGGCGGCGGTGAGTTCCAACAAACCGACCTCTCCAGTGCCCAGCGCCAGGGAGGCGTCTTTTGGCATTTTACCGGCGATACCCAATCTGGCGGCCGTGGCGGCGACGGCTTTGGGGCCGCCGGAGCGCATCAGGATGCGGACGGATGCGGTATTGACCGATTGGGCGAGGGCTTCCTCCAACGTGATCTCCCCCATGTAACGATGTTCGAAGTTGGACGGGCTCCAGGTGCCGATGCGCAGGGGGGCGTCAAGGACGGTGTCGTCGGGTGTCATGCCGGTTTCCAGGGCGGTCAGCCAGACGAACGGTTTGAACGACGACCCCGGTTGGCGCCTTGCCAGCACCGCTCGGTTGAATGGGCTGGTGCGGAAATTATGGCCGCCGACCATGGCGCGGACCGCGCCGTTGGTGGCGTCAATGATGACAACCGCACCCTGACCGACCATGGCGGCGGCGCCGGGTCCGTCGAGCAGGGCGGCCAGATTTCGTTCCGCGACGGCCTGATAGCGGCCGTCCAACGTGGTTCGCAGCACCGCGTCGGTGTCGGGTGCCAGCAGCGATTGCGACTGATCGGCGATCCAGTCGGCGAACCAGCCGGGGGCGACCGGGCTGGGCGGGAACACAATCTGGGCTGCGGCAGTGGTGGCCTGTTCGGCGGCAATCACACCGGAATCGACCATGGTACCGAGCACGTCCCTGGCTCTGGCCAATGCGGCGCCGGGATTGACGCGGGGGTTGAAGCGGGAGGGTGCCTTGGGCAATCCGGCCAGCACGGCCGCCTGCGGCAATGTCACCCGGCGCGCCGATACCCCGAAATACATCTTTGCGGCAGCGTCCATTCCCCAGGCGCCGGAGCCGAGATAGACTCGGTTGAGGTAGATCTCGAGAATTTCCTTCTTGGTGAAGTGGCGTTCCAGCCATAGCGTCAGCAGCAGTTCCTGCACCTTGCGCTTGGTGGTCCGGGCGTTGGTCAGGAATAACGTTTTTGCGACCTGCTGCGTCAGGGTGGAGCCGCCTTGCACGACCCGGCCGGCGGTGAGGTTGACCCAGGCGGCTCGCAGTAAACCGATAGGATCGATACCAAAATGGTTCCAGAAGCGCCGGTCTTCGACCGCGACGACGGCGGCGGGCAGGGCGGGGGCGAAATCTTTCAGACGTAAAGGTTCACCGACGATATCGCCGAATGTCGCGATGGTGTGGCCCGATCGGTCCTGTAGCGTCAGGCTTGGGCGGCGGGCGGCATCGAGTGCCGACTCGGGGCGGGGTAGGTCGCGGGCATACCACAGCACTGTCACCGTGAGCGCCAGCGTAAGCCAGACCGAGGCGATGAAGCCCCAGCGCAACGTCCAGAACAGCAGGCGGCGGCGGCGCGACGGGCGGGCCGGGCCAGAGGGGCGGTTTCTGTTGGCTGCCGGTTTGGGCGGATAGAACCGGGGAACGGTGGGGGCGGGGCGCGGCATGCTGGCTCAGTCTAGCAGATTGGTCCGCCGCGCACTCTTTTCATTGGAAAATCCGTCTGCAAATCGCCGAACCCAAGCCGGGACCACGATGGTTCAGGCTGGTTGGTGTTGGTCGCACCTGCGATCGCATGACGCGGTGGGTCAGTTGGCGAATTCAGGCCAAAAATCGGGATCGGAGGCATGTTTGTGGGACCATGGGCACTCGGCCGGAAACGTTGCTTCCGGTAGCCCTGTTTCGCCAGCGGCCAACAAGATCGCCGAAGCGTAGGCATCCGCCAGGATCGCGGGCAGTTGAGCCGTCAGGCTTGGATTGTCGGCCAGATGGCAAGCAAGATCGCGGCGTTGCACCTTGATTGTATAGCGCCAGCTATTGCCCCGCAAACCGGGCTGGCACTGCCATTTGAGCAGATGCAGGAGAAGCCCGGTCAACCGGCTGACCAGTGCGCTCCACGACCCACATCGCTGCCATCCGCCTGATGCCCGTCAGCGACCTGATTTCGCGATTTATCGCCGCGCCCGCTTGCTCTGGATCGGGTCGCTGCGCAAGCTTGTGGTGTTTTCACGTCGGGAGGATGCGATGAAGGGTCTTTTTCTGGATGCCGTTGACGATTTGGCCTCCGTTTTCCGGAACGTGTCCCGTGCCGGTGACCCGGCGATGGACGTGAATGAGCAAGGGGACATCCCGCCTGAGGCGCTGCCGGGGTTGCTCGCGGGCTACGATTTCTGTTTCGACGACCATACGCAAATGCCGGTGGAGGCGATGCGCCTGTGTACCGGCCTGAAGCATGTGATCTTCCTGGGCACCGGCGCCCGGAGTTACATGGACCCCGAGGCGTTGGCCGCGCTGGGGATCACCGTCCATATCATAAAGGGGTATGGCGATACGGCGGTGGCGGAGCATACCATTGCGTTAATGTGGGCGGCGGCGCGCGGGTTGGCTCGGATGGACGGTGGCATGCGTGAGGGACGGTGGTTGCGAACCGAAGGCATGGAACTGACCGGCAAGACCCTCGGGTTGCTCGGTTTTGGCGGAATCGCGGCGGAGGTGGCGCGGATTGCCGGCGGGTCCGGGATGCGGGTGCTGGCGTGGAACCGTACCGCGAAAGCGGCGCCGGGGGTGGAGTTCGTGGATTTGGACACGCTGCTGGCAGAGAGCCAGGTGCTGTCGGTGCATCTGTTGCTGAACGATGAGACTCGGGGGTTCCTGAGCGCGGAACGGTTGGCGCGGATGCGGCAGGGGGCGATCCTGGTGAACACGGCGCGGGGGGCGCTGGTGGATGAGGACGCGATGATCGCGGGGTTGGAGTCGGGGCACCTGCGGCATGCGGCGCTGGATGTGTTCGGGGTGGAGCCGCTGCCGGCGGGACATAAGTTGACGACGCTGCCGAATGTGACGCTGTCGGCGCATAGTGCGTTCCGGACGCCGGAGGCGAGCGATAAGCTGATCCGGATGGCGTTGGATATTGCGTGTGGGTTGTAGGGGGTGGTCGTTTCTGGTGGGAAGCGGCAAAAAATCGTCCGTGAACCAGTAACGACCGGTCGATGCAGACCCGGCCGTAAACGGTTGCAGCTTTTCGGAAAGATGAGCCTGTGACCAAAGCTGTTTTCGCGACCAAGATCGACCCGAGTTACGATGATTTGCCGGAGCAGAGGTATCATTTTCCGAAGACATATCTGCGAGCGATCGAAGAGGCGCGCGGAGATTGGATCGTTTACTATGAGCCCCGTCGCAGTTCCGGCGCGTTGAGCAGCCGAGGCGGACGGTCGTCGTACTTTGGGACCGCCCGCGTGGTTCGTATCGAACGTGACGATCGTTTGGACGATCATTTCTACGCCTATGTAGAGGATTTTCTTCCGTTCGATCGTCCTGTGCCGTTCAAGGAGGGCGAACATTACTTTGAAAGTGGTCTTCGCCGGAACGACGGAGGAACCAGCAAGGGCGCCTTTGGCCGCTCCGTTCGACGCATATCCGAAGGCGAATATAACAACATCCTCCGCGCCGGCTTCGCGCACATTATTGGCGAGGAAAAGCCGATCCAAGAACCGGCTGCCTTCGTCTTTGCTGATGAACCTGCCACCTTCGAAAGACCTATCGTTGAAAGCGTTGTCGCCAGACCGTTCCGCGATAAGGTGTTCTCGTCAGTCGTCAAAACGGCCTATGGGAATACCTGCGCAATGACCGGCCTGAAGATCATCAACGGTGGCGGACGATCCGAGGTTCAGGCAGCGCATATCCGACCCGTCAGTCATTCTGGAACCGATTCAGTCCGTAATGGCGTGGCGTTATGCGGCACGGTTCACTGGATGTTCGACCGAGGGCTGTTGTCGCTTGACGACGACTACAATATTCTGCTGGCGGAAGGGAAAGTCCCTGACATGGTCCAACGATTGATCAACCCGGATCGTCGGATGATACTGCCGCCGCAACCAGACCTTCGGCCCAATCCGCAATGGCTCCGATATCATCGTGAGGAAATCTTTAAAGGCTGACGTTCGGTCAATCGAAGCCTTGGGGCGCGCCCGTTTGTTCGTAAGCGTCGATGACTCTCGGTCCCGCAACGTCATTGACGCTGATAACCAGCTTTGCGCCACCTTTATTGCCCGATACCCGGGCAGTTTCGGGTGTGGCATCGAAAAGAATCAGGGCATCAGGACCAGTGCCACCCTGGTCAGCTACGATCTGGCCACAAAGCCGCCCATCCTCCATGATCCCGAGCTCGACCTCATAGCTGACTTTCGTCTCAGGATTCTCGATCATTAGCGAGAAGTCGTAGCCCGACGACGTGTTTGCCCCGAACCATACGCGCCATTTATCGGCCCTGTCTTTCGGGGTGAAATTTTGGTCGATCACGCTTTGTATGGCACTATCTTGCATGGCTTCCCTCTCGGATTTCGCGCATCGCTGAAAATCTGCCGTCAACGGCAGTGTGGTCTTGAGCAATTTGGGTCTCGACCTTTTCGTCCGATATCGCCGGGATCAGGCAGGATGCGTCGAACTCTTGCATCGTCTTTTCGCCGATCAGCCCGACGGCATGGAAACCCTCCATCATCTCATGGACTGCTCCTGCGATCTCGCTGCGGTACATCGTGGTTACCTTCTGCCTTTTCATCGCGCGGTTTTCCCATGAAGGATAGCCCCCCGAATACAGTGCAAGCGAGGCTATCGCGCTTTCTTCGATCCCCGAACGAGGTTCTAGAGCATTTTCAGGCTGACTGGAATCCCCAGGGGGGGGGAATTCCGACACGGGTGCCATCTGTGATCCATAGGACTCCGGTAACAGCCAATCGGAGGTTTCGATGCTTTGGCAGCGTGGAAAACCGCCGGAACCACATGTTCTTGAAGCCCCGCAAGGCATCGCCAATCGACTTTGCATCGTCCATGTCATACAAAGTGTGATGGTTCAAGGCCGCGCTTTGGTAATCTCATCGTCACCGAACGGAGACCTTGGCTTAGCAATTTTTGCGCAATTTATGTTATCGTGCTATCCATATAAAAATGGAGCCTCGACCATGAACGTATCCCTAGGTCCCCGTTGGGAAACCTTCGTCGATAACACCGTCAAAAGCGGCCGGTACGGCTCGGCCAGCGAGGTCGTTCGCGAAGGTCTGCGCCTCGTCGAAGAGCGCGAGGCCAAGCTACAAGCGCTACGCGATACCCTCAACGCCTCGATCGCAGAGGGCGACCCCGGCACCGACGATGACCTGACAGCAGCACTCGACGCAAAGGCAGCGGAGTTGGCGAAGGCCGGCTACTGAGTGCGCCA
>JANXLQ010000229.1 GCA_025355085.1 Rhodopila sp. | reverse complement strand
GTCTCGTAGCGCCTGAGCTCGGTCAGCACGCCTTCGATCAACTGGTAGCCGATGAAGGTGGCGCCGTCGGTCGCGATGCCGGTCACCGGGCGAGGGCTGTGGGTGCGGCGGGCCGCGTCCGCGAGATAGTCAGGCATGCGGGCCAGCACGTCGGGCAGCTCCCGCCGGAGGTCGGATTTCAGCTCGATCACGGTCGCTCCCCACATCGTGTCGATGCGGCCACGGTTATCCAGCAGATAGAGCTCATGGGCGATTTCGTCATACGGAGCGCCGAAGCCCTCGCGCAGGAGTTCCGTGACATGGCCGCGGAGGGCCTCGTGGCGCGGGCGTCCGGACATGGCACGAACGAGTTCGGGGAGCTTGTCGTGTCGCCAGGTCATAGGCCCATCATGCTGCAAGAGTGATCGCACAGGGGTGTGCCGACTCGGATTTTGATGCTAGTCGGAACTGATGAGCACAGCCAGCCAATCCCAATCCAGCCTGTTCGATGCGGGCGGTTTGATTGATGACCAGCAAGCCGCATTCGCTCGGACGCGTATGCAGGCGATGATCGAACGGTTGAAGACCGCATCCTCGCCGTTCTGGCGGGACGAGGCGGCGGTCATCCTGGACGACGGTGCGTTTCAACGTGCGATGCGGCTCGTCCCGCCTGATGAGGCGCAGTCGCTGTGGGTCGAGTTCGACGCGCAAATGGAACGGCTTTACGCGATATGGGCCGCTGCCCGTGCGTCACCCTCTGAGGCGGCGTCAGGACCATAGCAGAATCTGTTTCCGATTTCGGCCAATGCCCGCCACGAAACTGCCCCTGTTTTCGGGATTTTTTCCAAAGCACTTGAATGACCGCAACGGGTGCGCGGCCGTCGGCTGCGCGCTGAGATGAACGTCCGCTTCCAGGATGGCCCGACGGGCTCTTCAACGGCGGACTTGGTTCGATCGCGGCCAAACCGTCGAACAACCGCGGCGCGGTTGCCGCACGCCTCGCAACAGATCATGCCGCCGCGCTGCTGACCTTCGCTGTTCATGTGATCTCCAGCGACCTCAAGCGACCGCCGCCTTGTTCGGCTTGGAGGGACGACCGCCCTTTCGCCCGTTCTCCCGGGCGCTGCTTCGCTTTGCATCCGAGGTCGCCCGGCCGCCTCGGCTCGCGAAGATCGCAGCGATGGTCTTTGTGGGGAGCATTGCGGGCAGAATAGCGGTCATCAGCCCGTCCACACTGATGTGTATATCCAGGTCCTCAAGTTCGATCGCCGATCCATCTGGCCAGATGTCCAGCTTGACCAACTCTTCTATCGGCACGTCCTGCAAGGCACCGATCCATCCTCGGGGGATCAGGAATCCAGCATGACGGGTCGTTACGATTTCAATCGAGTCCCGGTCAGCTACATAACGGACAGTTCGTGCGCGGATTTCCGTTTCAGCTTCAACCCGGCCGGCAGCGAGAGCCGCGGCAAATTCCGCGTCGGTAATGCTGTCGCTGATCATTGGCGTGTGCTCACATCCGCTGTTGTACCGTTTTGAAAATCCAGCCGAACACTTTCCTCGTCCGGGTCATAGGTGGCATTGGGCGGATTCAAGTTCCGGGACGAACACCCCCAGGTGGCGACTTCTGCGCGCCGGCCAATCCGGCGAGTAGGTTCCTGAATTGCTCCCCCGGGTCAAGGAGGCGATCCGCCGCCGCGATGCCGGAGAGCCGATGCGCGACATTGCAAATCGCATGATGTCTCCACCCCTCATGCCACAACAGGGTCCGTTAGGGCGTGTTAGAAGCCTCTCCCCCATTCCAGTCACTGCCGCAACAGATAGTTCGGCCAGCCAAGAAACCCTACTTCGCGCGTTTCGCCGCGTAGGAACCGCCGGCTGCCCGCACCTCGGCCGCAGTTGTGGCGGCTCGCAGCCGAGCCAGATGTTCGGCCTCGCCAGCGAGCATCGCCCGTGCGTTTTCGAGCACCTGACCGGCTTTTTCGGCGGGGAATTTCACCGCTCCGTTCTCATCCATGTGGATCAGGTCGCCCGGTGCGACATCCATGCCGCCGACCGATACCGGGACGTTCACCGCGTGAACCGCCATTTCACCATGGCCGGCGGTGACGCCGCCCAGCAGCATCTGGAAATCCAGGCGCCGGATTGCATCGACATCGCGTGAGGGGCCGTTTGACAGCATGCCGATGCAGCCGACGGCCTTCATCGACGTCACCATGATCTCACCGGCCAAACCGGCCTTGGACATCAGCTCCGCCGGCCATTTCTGCTGAATGACCAGGATGGTGGGCTTTTTCATCGCATCCAGCGCGTCCACCACATCCATGAAACTGAGCCGCCCGCTGTAATTCGGGTCGGGCAGACCATACACGCAGGTGACGGCATGACCGACGATCGCACCCATCGAGGGATAGATGCAGCGGATTGAGGTGTCAGTGTACCAGTTCTCGGTCCACGGATTGTACAGCCCGAGGCAAAGAGGGTTCTTCGGATAGGTCGCGACCACGTTGGTGATGGTCGGGGTATCGATCTCCCGCAGTCCCGCGAAGATTTCGGTCGTTGGCGCGTTGGCCATGGTTACGTTTCCTCCTGAACTAATGGTGGCGCTTCAATCCGCGCGGTAGTTGGGTGCCTCACGGTCGATCGCCACGTCATGCACATGGCTTTCGCGCAGCCCGGCTCCGGTAATGCGGCGGAATTTCGTGTTGGTCTGCAATGCCGCGATGTCTGCGCTGCCGGTGTAGCCCATGCCGGCCCTCAATCCGCCGACGAGCTGATGCACGACATTGCCGACCGGCCCTTTGTAGCCGACGCGGCCTTCCACGCCCTCTGGCACCAGCTTCAACTGATCCTTGATGTCCTGCTGAAAGTAACGGTCGGCGGACCCGCGCGCCATGGCGCCGAGGCTACCCATGCCGCGGTAGGATTTGTATGAGCGGCCTTGATACAGGAACACCTCCCCGGGGGCCTCGTCGGTGCCGGCCAGCAGGCTGCCGATCATGCAGCAATCGGCGCCGGCGGCGATGGCTTTCACCACGTCGCCGCTGGTCCGCATGCCGCCATCGGCGATGGCTGGAATGCCGTGTTCCCGGCAGGCGGCGGCGGTTTCCATCACGGCGGTGAACTGCGGCACGCCCACGCCCGCGACAATGCGGGTCGTGCAGATGCTGCCGGGGCCAATGCCGATCTTAACGGCATCGACTCCGGCCTCGATCAGCGCCCGAGCCCCTTCGGGGGTGGCGACGTTGCCGGCGATGACCTGGGCGGTGTTGGAGGCTTTCTTGATCGCTTCGACCGCCCGCAGCACGCCTTCCGAATGGCCGTGCGCGGTATCCACCACGATTATGTCGGTTTCGGCCGCGATCAGGGCGCGGGCACGGGCTTCGCCATCCGGGCCTACACCGGTGGCGGCGGCGACCCGTAGGCGTCCGAGTTCATCCTTGTTGGCGAGCGGGTGCGACTCGGCCTTGTCCATGTCCTTGACGGTGATCAGGCCGATGCAGCGGTAATGGTCATCGACGACGATCAGCTTCTCGATCCGGTGCTTGTGGAGCAGGTGCCTCGCCCGCTCAGCGCCGACATCGGCGGTGACGGTGACCAGGTTTTCCCGGGTCATGAGTTCATAGACCTTGAGGCTGGGTTCGGTGGCGAATCGCACGTCGCGGTTGGTGACGATGCCGACCAGCCGGTTGGTTTCGCGTTCGACCACCGGGATGCCGCTGATGCGATGGGTTGCCATCAGGGCTTTGACATCCGCAAGCGTCTGGTCGGGGTGAATGGTGAGGGGGTTGACCACCATCCCCGACTCGAACTTCTTGACGCGGCGGACCTGGGCGGCCTGTTCCTCGGGCGTCATGTTCTTGTGGATGACGCCCATGCCGCCGAGTTGCGCCATGATGATCGCCATCTCGGCTTCGGTGACGGTGTCCATCGCGGCCGAAATCAGCGGGATGTTGAGCGTGATGGTGCGGGTCAGCCTTGTGACCGTGCTGGTGGCCGAGGGAAGCACCTCGGAATACGCCGGAACGACGAGCACATCGTCGAACGCTAGTGCTTCTTCCACGCGGGACATCATCCCTGCATGGGTGGAGATGGGCAGAATCTGCTTGGGAATATCGAACGCCATGGGCGGGTGAGCCTTTCCGCTACCTTGGCGCCCCCACATAGGCGGGTGTTGGCGAGTCCGCAAGCGTCTGGTTTGTGACAGGTCCGGCGCGGGTCAGTTTATGAAACGGCGAATACCGTCTTTCAGCATTGGGGTGTTGACGTTCAGCAGCATTGCGAGGCGGCAACTGCTGAGTTTCAGGTAGGTTCTTGTCTGCGCCTCGTGTACCGGCAGGATGTGGTCCACGGCCTTGATTTCCAGCAGGACGCTGTTCTCGACGACGATGTTGGCCAGGAAGCCTTTGTCCAGACGGGCGCCCTGATAGACGCCGGCGAACGGAACCTCGCGTTCGTAGGCCAGGCCGTTGTGTTGGAGTTCCCAGTAGAGGCACTGGTTGTACACGCTTTCCAGCAGGCCGGCGCCGAGAGCGCGGTGGACCTTGATGCCTAGGCCGATGATCTTTTCGGTGAGGGCGGGGGAGGGTTCCTGGGCCATAACGGGGAGTATGGGGCGGAATGGTTAACCGCGGGTTAACGGTTGGGCCGGTTTTTGGGTTGGGCTTGGGCTTTTTGCACAGAGATCGCCGAGATTCATGAGATCGCAGGGCGGATTCAAGTTCCGGGACGAACACCACAGGTGGCGACTTCTGCGCGCCGGCCAATCCGGCGAGCTAACCTGCTTGCGTCCGATAACACTGGCTTACGTCCGTTAGCGCTGGCGCTGGAGGGCTTTCAGCGCGATTGCCGGTACCGGCCGGACATGCTACGCACGAGCAGCCGTGCGTAGCTGTAGCGACCGTCTCCGAGAGAGGGAGAGCGATGCCAGACGCCATCTATTTCGAACTCGATAACATAGGGCATCGATCGGCTGGACTAATCGGCTGTTCTATGATCCGCCGGGCCGTGGACAGTCGTGGCTGCGGCGGTGAGTTTTGTAAAGAAAATTTGCAATTATAACACCGTAAGACGGAGGGATTCCATGAACGCACCAGTCAATATCGATCACCGGGCACTTGCGTATTCGCTGCCGCTCGACAAACTCGACGTCAGCGACCCCCAGCTTTACTTCGACGATGCCTGGCAGCCGTATTTCGAACGGCTGCGTAAGGAGGCCCCGGTTCTCTACGTTCCCGAAAGTCCTTACGGCCCCTATTGGTCGGTCACCAAATATCGCGACATCGTGCAAGTTGAAGTGAATCATAAGGCGTTTTCCTCGTCCGACGAACTGGGCGGCATCATGATCAACGATGCGCCGAAGGGCATGGAACGCACCAGTTTCATCCGCATGGACCCGCCCGATCACGATGTGCAGCGCAGGGAGGTCGCCTCGACAGTCAATCCAGCCACCCTGGCGAAAATGGAAGACCTGATCCGCACACGTACCAACATGGTGCTGGACGGGTTGCCGCGCGGCGAAACATTCAACTGGGTCCAACGTGTTTCGATCGAGCTGACCTCAATGATGCTGGCGACGTTGTTCGACTATCCGATCGAACACAAGGCGCGGCTGATCCGCTGGTCGGATACGTTCATCTGCGACCTTAATGCGCCCGACGCACCCGTGCGCACCGAAGTGGAACGCTACGCAGAACAGATGCGATTTACCGAACATATGAACGAGATATGGGAAGACCGCGCCAAGAAACCAAAAAGTTTCGACGTGATCTCGATCCTTGCCCATGGCGAGGAAACGAGCAAGATGACGTTGCGGGAACGTATGGGAATTCTGATCCTGTTTCTTGTGGGCGCCAACGACACGACACGCAATTCCATGACCGGCGGATTGTGGGGTCTCAGTCAGTTCCCCGCGCAGATGCAGAAGCTGCGGGACAATCCTGAACTGGTCGCCGGCGCGGTGTCGGAAATCGTGCGCTGGCAGACGCCGGTGATCCACATGCGGCGGACGGCGGTCGAGGACGCCGTGATCGGCGGCAAGCAGATCAAGGCCGGCGAGAAAGTGGTGATCTGGTATATCTCGGGCAATCGCGACGAGGACGCGATCGAGCGGCCGAACGAATTCATTGTCGATCGTAAACGCCCGCGCGAACACATGTCGTTTGGATTCGGTATCCATCGCTGCCTGGGAAACCGCCTGGCCGAAATGCAGTTGCGCATTCTGTGGGAAGAAATCCTGCGGCAGGATCTGAAGATCGAAGTATTGGATAAACCGGTCTATGCCTACTCCAACTTCCTGCACGCCATCCGGAGTTTGCCAGTGCGAATCGCCGCCTGACATTCACCCGCCAGCGGCTCGGGCAACCTGCGAGAGGCTCGAGCCGGTCTGTTCCCCTCAGCCGCAGAGGCTTTTGGGCAACTTCGATAGGATCGTCGAAGCGTGACGGCCAGTTGATGAGACGGAACGACGCCGGCTTCAACATGGTGGTGAACGCCACCCCGATGGGCATGAACGACGGCGACTCGTTACCGATAAATGTTGACCGCCTCGCCCCGGAACATTTGCGGGCGAGTTCGTGATGAAGGAGGCATACATGCCGCTGCTGCGCCGCGCGTTGAACAAAGGCTGTCCGATCCAGGCCGGCACCGAATTGCTGTTCGAACAAATTCCGGCCTATCTGGAGTTCTTCGGTTTCGGCACCACTACGCCCGAGGAACTGCGTAGCGTAGCGAAAATCCAATACTGATGCCCGTTTTCGACGAACCCAAAATAGACTGCCACTGCCATCTGCTGGACCCGGGACGGTTTCCATACGCCGCAGACACTCCTTACCGCCCGGCCGGGGCGGAGATCGCAACGATTGAGCAGATGAACGAAGTTTTCAGCGCGTATGGTGTGCGCCGAGCGCTGTTGGTGCAGCCGAATTCGGGGTACGGCGGTGACAATCGTTGCCTGTTGGCTGCGATCGCGGGCAGCGAGGGTCGTTTCAAGGGCATCGCTGTGGTGCCGCACGATATCAGTCTGGATGACCTTGCGATGTTGCAGGTGCGGGGGATCGTTGGCATCGCATTCAACCTGCCATTCTACAGCGTGTCTCATTACCTCGGGACTGAGGCTTTACTGGCCAAACTCGCGGAACTGGACATGTTCTTGCAGTTGCAATTTCACGAGGACCAGCTACTCGGGATTTTGCCGCTGATCGCGCGGTCTAAAGTGCGGCTGCTGATCGACCATTGCGGGCGGCCAGATATCGCCGCCGGATTAGACGGGGCGGCATTCCAGGCGTTGCTCGCGCTTGGCCGCCAGGGGCGAGCCAGCATTAAATTGTCGGGCACCATCAAGTTCTCCCGTCAGTCGCATCCGTTCGCGGATACCTGGCCGTTCATTCGCGCCATCGTCGATGCCTATGGTTTGAATGCCTGCATGTGGGGCTCCGACTGGCCATTTCTGCGCGCGCCCGCTCGGGTGGATTACGGGCCGCTACTGACCCTTGCACAGACGTTGTTCCCGGACGCCGAGGACCGGCGGACGCTGTTCTGGGGGACCGCATCGCGGTTGTTCGGGTTCGTCGAGTAGGCTTCGACAGGTCGCCCGGAATAGCAAATCATGCACGCCGCCGTTAACCGAATGTTAAGTCCTGACCCTCCAAGATGAGAGGAACGCGGCTGCCTGCGATGGCGGCGAATCAGGCGCGAGACGGAGATAGCGGCGGCATGGCATCCGATACCCTGGAAGGGACGCTGCGCCTCGCTGGCGGGATCACGCCCGTCGCTGAAAATTCCGCGCCGCCGGTTCGGCACTGGATCAAAGCGACCCCTGCCATTCGGAATGCGTACTATTGTGGGTTCTCCGAAGCGGCCCTGCGGCCCGAGTTCTCTAAAAGGCGGCCGGTTATCGTCGTGTCCTATAAAAACAGCCTGACCGGCCCGGTCTTGGTGGCTCCTGTCACCACTCAGCCACAGCCCGGCAACATGTGGGCCGTCAAGTTGGCGCGGAACCCGACTCCAGGAGAGACCTGCGACGTTTGGGCCGTCTGCAACCACTTCTATACGGTGTCATGCGAACGCCTGTCCGCCACCCATGGCACGGTTCCCAGACTGACGGCGGCTGAATTCCGCCCTGTCCATGAGTTGATCCTGAAATGAATCCCGACGCTGGACCCGGCCATCGATATTTCTAGACGTAACTTTGCCGCAGGGCTAAGGGTGTTGCAGGGCTCCTTCTGGGTGACCGTCGCCAAAGGGCCCGGAAGGGTCCTTTGGCATATCTGGGCCATTGATTTCGGCACCACGGCGGTTCCGGGCGCCAGCCAAATGCTCCACCGTATCCTATCCGAGCGGGCGGCGATGACGCCGGAAATGGCGGTGCGGGTGGGGAAGCTGTGCGGCAACGGCCCTCGGATCTGGCTGGCGATGCAGCAGGCGCACGACCTATGGCAGGTGGAGCGAAACCTCAGCCGGCAGGTCGCGGCGATACCCATGATGCGCGCCGCCTGACGGGGCCATTCCTATTAGCCACAATTCCGCTTGCGATTTGAGTATCCGGTTGGTGGAGGGGGTTGGATTCGAACCAACGTAGGCGCACGCCAGCGGATTTACAGTCCGCCCCCTTTAGCCACTCGGGCACCCCTCCGAACCGGGAAGCGGGGACTAAAGCCAAACCCCCATCGCTGTCAACGGACACTTCGGCCAAAGCGCGGACATATCGGGACCGATAGCGCTTTAGGGCCACATATTATAGTTCTGCCGCATGGCGGAGCCGGTCTGCGACGGGTGCCAAGGCTAAAACTTCGGGTGCTCCCGCGAACCATTCCGGAGCGGCACGACTCGCTGTCGGGCAACTGGGGGAGGCAATTCGGAAGGTCGCCGGGTAGGTGGAGCAGGCGGTATTGAAACAGGGTGGCCGTCCCTGCGGACGCTGTCAGGCCCTAAACCCGCCGGGTGACCCATCAAGAGCCGGCGGCCTGTGGGTCGGGCCTGGTTCGCCGGGGATTTGTCACGGGGCGGAGTTCTCGCCCATTGAATTTTCGGCCGCTAGACGTATTATAATACGTATAGGAGGCGAGCATGTCGAAAAAGCTCACGATCACCGTCGATGCCGAGGTCTATAACGGTCTGCACAGCGTCATCGGACGTCGCCGCATCAGCCGCTTTCTGAACGACCTCGCTCGGCCGCACGTAGTCGGCCAGGACCTGTCCGCTGGATACGCCGCGATGGCGGCGGATGAGGCTCGGGAGGCGGAGGCCGATGCCTGGAGCGAGGCACTGCTGACCGACGTGGCGAACGAACCTAAGCGTGGCCACTGAACTCGGGCCTCGACGCGGTGAGGTCTGGCTGGTCGCCTTCGGTCCCTCGGTGGGCGGCGAAATTCAAAAGACCCGGCCCGCCGTTGTGGTGAGCAACGATACCGCCAACGCGCTGCTAAACAGGGTGCAGGTCGTTCCTGTATCGAGCCAGGTCGAACGCCTCTACCCGGCTGAAGCATATATTTCGGTGGACGGGCAACGGCGGAAAGCCATGGCGGATCAGATCACCACGGCCAGCAAACAGCGTTTGCTGCGACGGATGGATATGCTTGGAAAGGATGACATGGAGGCTGTGGGCCGCATCGTCCGGCTTCAACTCGACCTGTAGTGGGAGCGGCTGTGCGGCCTGTCGTTGAGCACCGAGACCCTTGACCCCATAGCCGTTTCCCCGCACCTCTCCCCGCAACAAAACGCCCCGGGACAACGCCCATTCACCCCCAACCTGTAAGCGACTCCGGATGAGCATCCACGTCCCGCCCAAACATCCCGCCTGGCTGCCGTACCTGCTGGGTCTGTTCATCGCGGTCGGTCCCGCCGCGACGGACATGTATTTGCCCGCGTTCCCGGCTGTGGAGGCGACCTTCGGGACCGCCCCGGGCACCGCACAGCTCACGCTCGCGACCTGGTTCGCCGGGCTCGCCATTGGGCAGATCACCCATGGCGCGCTGTCGGACCGATTCGGCCGGCGCATCCCGCTGATGATTGGGTTCATTGTCTTCACCCTCAGCACCATCGGCTGCGCGCTGGCGCCCAGCCTGACGTGGCTGGCTATTTTCCGGACAACCGCCGCGTTCGGGGCCTCCGCCGGCATGGTTATCGCCCGCGCCGTGGTCCGCGACCTGTCGGAGGGCCAGGCCGCCGCGATCATGATGTCGCGCCTGATGCTGGTCATGGGTGTCGCACCGATTCTCGCGCCCACCGTCGGCGGCGGGATTTTGGCCTTCGCCCAGTGGCGGGTGATCTTCTGGGTTCTGGCGTTCTACGGCGCGGCCTGCGTCGTGGTGGCGTGGAAGGTTTTGCCGGAAACGCTGCCTCCTGAACGCCGGCTGCGCCTCAGCCTGGCCGGTCAGGTGTCGCGCTATACGATGATCGTGCGGGAGAAAACCTTCCTCACCCACGCCATTATGGGCGGTTGCAGCACGTTCTGCATGTTCGCCTACCTGTCCGGTTGTTCGCCGGTGTTCGAGATCGGGTTCGGCCTTAACCCGTCGCAATTCGCGTTGATCTTTGGGTTGTGCGCGGTTGCGCTGATCGTGTGCTCCCAGCTTAACGCGCGATTGCTGCCGCGAGTCGGGCTGTCCAACATGCTGACCCGAATCGCCCGCATCTCCTGCGCCGGCACGATCGTTCTGGTCATTGTGGCGTTCAGCGGTGTCCATGTGCTGTGGGCCATCGTGGCGCCGCTGGTGGTGGTGATCGGCTGCCAGGGCTTTGCCAATGCCAACTCGACTGCCGGGGCGTTGTCGCGTCACGCGGGCCAGGCGGGCAGTGCGGCGGCGCTTATGGGGACGTTCCAGTTCAGCCTGGGCGCCGTGTCCGGCCTGTTGGTGGGGCTGCTGACGGACGGCACGCCGCGCGGTATGGCGGCGATGATGTGCTGCGGGATGGTGGGCGCCGTCATCGCCGACCGGTTTCGCGTTCGCCCCGAGGTTCGCCGCCCCGAGGTTCGCCACCCATGATCGTTGGCATCCCAGCCTGCGCCAAATTTATTTCCGACATGCCGTTCCACCAGACTCCCGCCCGCTATGCGCAGGCGGTGCTGGGTGGAGCCGGCGCCTTTCCCGTCCTGATCCCGCCGCTTGGCGACTCCATGATCGGACTGCTCGACAATCTGGCCGGACTGCTGGTGCCGGGTAGCCCGAGCAACGTGCATCCGGGGCATTATGGTGGCGGGGAGAGCGAGACGCCGGATTTTCATGACCTGGAGCGCGACGGAACCACCCTGCCGCTGATCCGCGCGGCGATCGTCAGAGGCATCCCCGTCCTGGCTATTTGCCGCGGCATTCAAGAACTTAACGTTGCGCTCGGTGGCTCTCTGATCCAGCGGGTTCATGCCCGTGCGGGGCGTCAGGATCACCGTGGCGGGCCGGGATCGCACGAAGTTCGCTACGGGGCGAAACACGCGGTCGCGGTCACCGGCAGTCTGGCGCGGATCGTCGGCACGGACAGTATCGAGGTGAACTCGTTACACGGTCAGGCGATAGACCGGCTGGGCGACGGTCTGGCCGTCGAGGCTACCGCGGCGGACGGCACCATTGAGGCCGTGGCGCTGCCATCCGCCCCCGGCTGGCTGCTTGGCGTGCAATGGCACCCGGAGTGGGCATTCGCCGCCAACCCACATAGTGTTGCTATTTTCGCGGCTTTCGGCGATGCCTGCCGCTCACGGAAAACGTCCAACCAAAAGGCTTGCTAATCATGGATCTGCAACTCGCGGGTAAGACCGTTCTGATTACCGGCGGCTCTAAAGGCATCGGCAAGGCCGCTGCCGAAGTGTTCGCTGAAGAAGGCTGCAACCTTATCCTCGTGGCGCGCGATGCGGCACTGCTGGAGGCTACCGCATCGGAAATCCGGGCGAAGCGTCAGGTGAACGTGCGGACGATCGCGGCCGATCTGTCGAGCGATGCGTCGGTTCGCAAGGTCGCCCTGGAAGCTGGTGAGATCGACATCCTGGTGAACAATGCCGGCGCGATTCCGCCGGGCACCGTGCTGTCCATCGACGACGCGCACTGGCGCCAGGCGTGGGACCTGAAGGTTTTCGGCTACATCTCTTTCTGCCGCGTGGTGTACGATCAAATGAAGGCCCGCAAGGCCGGCGTGATCGTCAACGTCATTGGCGCGGCTGGCGAGAAGTTCCCGACGGGCTACATCGCCGGTGCGGCCGGTAACGCCGCGCTGATGGCGTTCACGCGCGCTCTGGGCAAGGGTGCCCCGGCGGATGGTCTGCGCGTGGTGGCGATCAACCCCGGCCCGGTCGAGACCGACCGTCTGGTGATGCTGCGCAAGGCCGAAGCGCAGGAGAAGTGGGGCGACGAAAACCGCTGGCGCGAACTGTCCGCCGGCATGCCGTTCGGACGTCCCGCTACCCCGAAGGAGATCGGCAACGCCGTCGCGTTCTTGGCCAGTTCGGCGTCGGGATACACGACCGGGACGGTGTTGACGATCGACGGCGGCGGCTAGAAGCCATAACATATCGGCCTTTACAAGCATATGCTGACTAGCTATATGACCAGTCATCTTAAGGACTGGACAGGAGGCCCTTATGCATATTTGGCCGGTACAGGACGCAAAGGCTCGCTTCAGTGAGTTCCTGGACACATGCCTGGAAGACGGCCCGCAGGTCGTCTCCCGCCGTGGCATTGAAGCGGCGGTGCTGGTTCCGATCAATCAGTGGCGCAAGCTTCAGGCCGCCAGCCAACCGGCGCTGAAGGATCTTCTGCTGTCCGATACAGCCCGGGGCGATCTCCATTCCCCGGCACGCGGTAACCGCCGCCGCCGGGAGCCTGAAGCGTTCGACTATACACACCGCTACGATGGTCCGGGTTGCAGCCCGGACCATCCGATTCCAGATCCGGTCGTGAAGGCGTGAAGCCCTGTATCTCCTTGACACAAACGTCATTTCGGAACTGCGCAAACGTCGCCCGCACCCGGCCGTCGTCGATTGGCTTCGGGCGGTTCCATCTGACGTGTTGCACTTATCGGCCTTCACGATCGGCGAATTACAGGCCGGTGTAGAAATCACCCGCGCCCAAGATCCCGAAAAGGCCGAGGAAATAGAGTTCTGGATCGACCAGGTCGCCGGCACATGGAACGTCCTCCCTTTGGACGCGCGTGTCATGCGGGCCTGGGCCAGGCTCATGGTTGGCCAGAAAAACGAACTGATCGAGGACGGTATGATCGCCGCCGTCGCCGTGGTTCACCGCCTGATCGTGGTGACGCGCAATGTAAAAGACTTCAAGCCGTTCGGCGTGCAGATACTCAATCCGTTTCCGTGACGCTTGCCGTTTCCGTGACGCCGGCGGCCCTGTGCTCACGAACATGATGATGTGGAATGGAATGGAATGGTGCTCATCACGACGGCTCCCGGTTCTCCGCCGCAAATGCCTTGGATGACGAACAGGTTGATCCGGATGGGCGGCGAGATTTTGCCGAGTTCGACATACATCACCAGGATAGCACCGAATCAGATCGGATCGATGCCATAACTGCCGAGAATCGGATACCGCAGTGGCACCGCGATGACGATCATGCCGATGCTTTCCACGAGGCAACCGAGCACGGTGCAAAGCAGCAGTTCTGATTGTGGTGTTCGCGGTTGCGATCCTGCTCCTCGTCATGGTGCGCCTCCGTGCACTATGACGATGTGGGACGCAATCGCCGCTTTGCCAAAATGAGAACTGCTGGGACGCCAGCTTCCAGACCTCCGAATAATATTGGTTGCCGTTAACCATATCTTTGCTTTTGCCGGTCATTCTGGCTTCCGCCGGCCGTTGCTGCCAACGAAAATCGTTGCAGCGCATCCGGTTCCCCCTCGTCCCGGCCAATGGCGGCATCAACGCCCGCCATGCGGCCCAGCGTCCAAGGAACCATCCGATGCGTTATCTCTCGCACCTGTCACTGATCGTCTGCAGCCTGACCCTGAGCGGCTGTATCGCGGTGCCGCTCGCCCAAATGGCGGTGTCGCAAATGCCGGCACCGAAACCGGCTTGTCCCGGCTGCACGACCGAGGCCGTAACCAGCACATTCGTAAGCCTATCGCAGGGCGTCAGCGATTC
>JANXLQ010000217.1 GCA_025355085.1 Rhodopila sp. | reverse complement strand
CCGTGATGATGTGGTCGCAGCGATCCGCGGCTTGAAGTCGGATGAAGTGGTCGCCGACCTGAACGCCGATAAACTGGCAAAGGTCGCGGCAGATATAGGCGGATTGGCGGTGCCGACCGATGTGTCTCGGGAAGCCGACATCAAGGCGTTGATTGCAGCCGCCGAGTCTCGGTTTGGGCCGGTGGACGTCTTCTATTCGAATGCCGGCATCTCCCGTCCGGGGATGGAGGATGCCTCGGATGCCAACTGGGACCTCAATTGGCGGGTGCATGTTCTGAGCCATGTGTTCGCGGCGCGCACCTTGGTGCCGGAGATGCTGGCGCGTGGTTCGGGTTATCTGCTGAACACCGCATCGGCCGCGGGCCTGCTGACATCGATGAACTCCATGGCCTACGGTGTGACCAAGAGCGCGGCTGTTTCTTTGGCCGAACATCTGGCGATTCAGTATGGCGACCGGGGTATTAACGTTTCTGTGCTGTGCCCGCAGTCTGTACTGACGGGCATGACGAGCGGACGGCCGGGGGCGGCAAGCGTCGATGGCGTTATGACGGCGGCGGAGGTCGCTCGGATTGTGATTGAAGCGATGGAGGAGGAGCGGTTTATGATCCTGTCGCACCCGACTGTGCAGGAGTACGAGCAGCGCAAGACACGCGATCGGAACCGATGGATTGCCGGGATGCGGCGTTTGCGGAACAAGATATATGGGGCGCCGGCGACTGGGTTGGTTTAGGGGTTAAGGCCGGGCACTCGGTCGCCAGATTGACCGGGACGTTTGGCGAGACGGTACGTTATCGTATAAACAGGAGGCGGCAATTCGGCCGGTTGGATAACGTGCTTTTGGCAAATTTGGCCGGAACCTCGAATATTGGACTTCACTGGACCCGGTAAGGGATGGTTGACCGATTGATCGAGACGATCTCCGGCGTCCGATGGAACGCGCGCAAGCAATCGTTAACGAATTGGAACGCCATATTTTTGTCGGCTGCGGGGCCAATTATAATCTGCTTCAGTGACTCCGGTGCTGCGGCCCGCCAGTCAAACTCTCGATACCGGGTCAACGAGTAGGGGCGGCTGCGATATTTGAGATCGGGCACGTCATTCCCGGCCACCAACAATTCTAAAAACCGGTATTCCTGCTCGTTGTTGTAAGCTTTGTGCTTAAAAAACAGCGCCGCCTGCAAAAGCGGTAACGCGAGATTGATTTTCAATTCGCTCATATAGTCGTTCAGGGCCTTGCTCGCCAAGCCGTCTCTTCCGCGCGGCATCGATATCAGAGGAACGACCCCAGCAATAATCTTCGCATGTATGACGCGCAGCTTGTTTTCGTCATAACTGACGGGGAAGGTCATGCGAACAAGCTTCGGAATCAGCCTCTCAAAAGCCTGTTTGAGCATGGCTGTGTCAAAACCTATGGCATAGCCGCGACCATTGTCGGCGTAGGCACGCCACTGCCCAAGATCGTCACCGGCCTCGCTGAACGAACAGGTAAAAAAATGAGCCATCTGCTCGATTCCGCCGCGTAGCATCTCGGTTAAATTTTTGGAAAATCGCTCGACCTCGGGCCGATTCTCGTCGCATTCGGCGGTCAACAGCTCAATGGCTGGCTCGATGCCGTGCTTTAGTTCTGTCGGATCGTTTAGATTGAAAATATCTGTGAACCAGAGTTTGCCAGTTTCGATAATTCCCCTTAGCCCAATATCGTTGGTATAGTGATAGATGACCGACGGGGAGGGACTTCCTTCGATTGCAGTACTGAACGCCTTCACTTCTCCTTCCGCGCTATTATAAAATAGATTGATGGCCTCTCGCATGTCATCGGGAATTTCAGATTGCCGACTCATTGACTTGATTTTCCTCGCCTATAGAATTCTCCGCTCTCCGTCTCGCGGAACACCTTTTTGCATCCGGCCTTGATCCATTGGCGCACTTGAGCGTCAACGCTCTGGCCATCGGTCGATACCCGTGCGTAGCTATAAATCATGGCTCCGGCGGATTTCCGTAAGTGCCGCGTGAGGATGGGTTTGGGGTTGGAAGCGCCTCTCGCGAGGCGGTCAAGTACTCCCCCAAAGTCGCGTCCAGCCGCTCGTAAAGCAGGCGATCAAAGGCCGTCGCGCCATTCCCGTCCTGAGCTTGCTGCAAGGCGGCGATATAGCCAGCGCGATCCTCTGGACGCACGGCAATCGGCGGATAGCCACCTCGGATCAACACCAGATTCATCAACAGCCGCGCCGTGCGGCCGTTGCCATCGTTGAACGGATGAATCTCCACCAACCGCAAATGCGCCGTAAACGCGGTTTCAGTTGTGTCCGATGCCGTGCCGAGCCAGCTTGCACAATCGCCCATCAGCGCGGGAATTTCAGCCGGCGACGGAAAGCTATGCCGTCCCGTGTCGGTCAGCACATACCGGCCTTGATTGGCATAGCGCCCGGCAATGTCGGGATCGGAGCGCAACATCACCAAACGGTGCAGGCTGCGCACGTCCATTTCGGTCAATGGCACAGGCTGGCGAGCAAGGTCGCGCACATAGCGAATGGCATCGAAGTGGTCGATGGCTTCAAGGTGATCCCGGAGTGGCTTACCAGCGACCGTAATCCCATGCTCAATGACCATCGTCGTCTCGACGGCGGTCAGAGTGTTCCCCTCGATCGCGTTCGAGGTGTAGGTCAGCTCAAGGTCTTGCGAATGGTCGAAATTGGTCGTGCCTCCGGGCACGCGGACGCGAAGGGCGTCCAACTCGGCCTTCTTGGTGGCAATGGCGGCGATCAGATTTTCCATGGTCAATGGTATTCTACAGCAGAACGATGCAACAGAAACGCTCAATTTTATCAATGTCCTGTTTTGGCGCATAATTCTTGCAGCGTGCGTCGCTGTTATGCCTTCCATGGCCGCCGCACGCAGCTTGGTGGCAAGCGGAGTGTTCCGGGGGAGGTTGGACCGGTCAGATTCGGAGGCGCTGCTCGAAAAGCAGGGTCAGGCGGCAAGGGTTTTCGACTGATACGATTTTCAAACAAAGGAGAATAACATGGCGACGGTACGGCTTTGGACAGACAATGAGGCGGAAAACGATCCGGCCGTGAAGGCCGTGTTCGACGACATCCGCCGCGCTCGCGGGTCGGATTTCATCAATAACTTCTGGCGCGCCCTGGCCAATGACGCGGCTACCCTGAAACGCACATGGGAAAGCCTGAAGGCGATCATGGGCGGGGAGGGTGCGCTCGATCCTCTGACGCGCGAGCTTATCTACATCGCCGTCTCGGCCGCGAATGGCTGTTCGTACTGTATTCATTCGCACACCGCGGCAGCGAAGCAGAAGGGCATGACGGACGCCCAACACATGCAGCTTCTCGCCATCATCGGCATGGCCTCGGAAACCAACAACCTCGTCAACGCCATGCAGGTTCCGGTCGATCGCGAGTTCCTGGTTGGCGAGTGAAGGAAGCGGAAGCCTCTCGCCCCCGTTTTCGGTGGTCAGGCGGATCAGTCGGCTTTTGGGATAATCGCTGCACCAAACACTTGGCCGTGCATGATGCAGGTTCGTTTCGCCGGGTCATGCGGCGGACGCACATTTGCGGCGACCTGGTTTAATGACCGCCCACCCGCCAACATTCCTGTCATGCGATATCGGTTCAGTCGGGACATGAATGGATTTTAAGGTCGAACCATAGGCCTCAACGCCGGGCGGTTCGCCGGAGCATCACTTCGCGACCTTATATCCCGCCGGAATCATAAATAGGTCTGCCGGTTGTTTCTTCAAAGCGATATGGGTCAGATATTCCAGGTGATGGGTGTTCTGACCGAACACCCCGTCGTGGTAGTCTCGCCTTACCATCACCCCGGCGCTGGAGAGCCAATACGTTCCGGCCGCATCCAGGGCGCCATCCTCGCCGAATGCGTATTTCGTGGTCTCCAGACCTTCGATCCGTTGCTTTCCTATCTTCCGCGCACCGGTTATGCCGGCCGAGCGGGCGATGTAGTGGCGGAACAACTCGTTATCCATTGGCAGGACGAGGTATGTGCGGTTCGTCATCAACAGGCACTGGGTCTGCGTTTTCAGGTCCAGGATGGTGGAGGTGAAGCCATTGGCACGGTCGATCCGCAGTTTGCCGTCCGCGTAGTGGATCGTCTCCTTGCTTTGCAGGACACCGGCATTATGCACCGCGGTGGCGGAGAACTCGACCGACGGCAGAACCAGGTCATCGTAAGCCATCGCCGGTGTGCAGAGGAGCATGGTGAGAAGCGCGAGGACAAAGCGCATGGATGCCGAGCCTTATCTGTGAACCTGCGGATGCTCGCGTTTATCTTGTCGCATTGTCAACGAAATCGAGAATTGTTGATCGAACCGCTGCCGGCGCGGCGACGCTGGGCTGAGTGGTCGGGGGGCCATCGTCATGGTCATGATGTGCGACCTGCTCGTTTCCACCGAGGACACCCGGTTCTACTATCCCGAGGCCAGGCTTGGTACCACCACCACCACCACCACCGCCACCACCACCACCGGCGGCGGGATCGGTTCCCTCGCCGCCCGCATGGTGCCGCACCATCTGGCCATGGAGATCATGCTGCCGGGTTCCAAAATTCCGGCCCAGCGCAGCGCGCCTGCGATGTGGGGTTCGTCAACCGCGTTGTCCCGCATGGACAGCATGAACAAGAGGCGATGGCGGAGCAGCTACTAGACTCCGCCCCGCTGGTGATCGGTGCCTTAAAGCGATTGGTAAATGAGGTCATGCCAGCCGGCCCGATCGAGCGTATGGTGGCGGTCAGTCAGACCATTGCCCGGGTGCGGCAATCGGACGACCTTCAGGAGGGGATTCGTGCCTACAAGGAAAAGCGTAAGCCGCATTTCACGGGCCGATAAGTCCGGCCTCGTCGCGCCTCGATGACAGTGTTCGACCGACTGCATTGCCCGGCGTGCCAGGGCCGCCTCGGGGCCGGGTCCGATTCAGGATCGACGGAAACCCGGGGCTGCACGGTCTGCCTGCGGGTCTTTCCTGTCAGCGGCGGTATCGTCGATCTCGGCGGCGATGCGGACGCGGATCGTCTGCCTGCCGGCCGATTTGCGGACGGTGCATTCTGGAGCGTATCCGGCGTGGCCGGCCTTCTGGTTCGGATGCAAACCGCTGTAGGCGAACGATGGCCGGCTGTCCCGGGCGATACGATCCTGCCGGGATGCGCTCAGGGCGATGTTGCCGAAGCCATCGTGGCCAGCGGGACGGTGCGCAGTTTGCTGGTGCTCGATACCGCGATGGATCGGTTGCATGCCTGCCGGATGCGGCTTTCGGGGGCGATACCCGAGGATATAGTCACCTACGCGGCGGTTGGCGATTTTGGCGGCGTGATCCGCGATGCGGTGGCGGACACGGTGATTTGCCCGGGGTTATTGTCCAGTGTCGCCGAACCGCGTGACGTCCTGGCCATGGTGTATCGGGTGTTGAAGCCGGGTGGACGCGCGGCTTTCGTGGTACCGAACCGGCGGTATTGGCAGGCGATCTGCACTGCGATGGCCGAAGCCATGGTCCAGCTTCATGCGAAGGAGCGCATTTGGCCCGAGGGGCAGGCAGTCGTCATGGAGGTCGTGGCGCACACGCGCCGGCTTCTGCTGCATCGTGACGATGCCGGATTTCTCGCCGGGCTGCGGGAAAAACACCTGTTCGACGCTGAGACGCTACAGGACTGGGGCCGGGAAATCGGGTTCGCGACGGCGGAAGCTATCCCGCTGGATTCCGACCCGGACGGCGCCGCGACCACGCGCCGGATTTGCCGCGATGCGGGGGCGCCGGACAGCTTCACCGAACCCTTCGGCGCGTTGGTGGCCGCTGTTGGCCAAACGTACTTCGACCTGCTGGGGCGGCAGGACAGTTCGGCATCCATGGTGTTGTGGCTGACCAAGGCCCCCGGTCCTCGCTCACGCATCTTCACGGCTCTTTCCGAACCGCCATCCACGGCGTTTGCCGGGCCGGATGCGGCGGTAGGGGGGGCCGAACCCCGCTGGTCGGTGGAATTGCTGGCGCGCGATACACCGGATGGCATCGTTGTCGCAGTGGGCGGTTGGTGCCTGTGCAACATGCCCGTGCGGTGGATTCGATTGACGCTGGACGGAATGGCACAGCACGCTCCGGTCTGGCGGCCTCGGCCTGACGTGCATGAGGTGCTGAACGGTCGCGGCCTGTACAAGGCCATGAGTGCGATATGCAGCGGCCTGGACAGCGAGCTGGTGTTCGCCGGCATCCATGCGGTGGACAATGTCTGTGCATTCCGGCTGGAGGTCGTGCTGGAAAACGGCGTGACGGTGACCGGCACCGCGCCCGAGGCGCTGGTGCTGAACGAGCAGATGGTGGTCGCCCATTAGCCTGCGGGTTCCCATGGCGGCGCGTGTCCTGGCCGTGTTGGCGGTGCTGACGCCGGGGGCGGGGCTTGGCAGATCGTCACTGGACTCCGGACCTCGGGAATCGGAGACGAAACGCGAATTGCGCGACGCCGAACGGCTCAGTGCCGAACAACTCGCCGCCCGCAAGAATGCCGCCGATCGCGCTGTCCGGGCCGCCGCCGAGGCGCTTCGGCTGGCGCATGAGCGGGTGGAGGCGGCGGCGAAACTGCGGGTCGCCGAATCCGCGACGGCGAATGTCGCGGCACGGATCGATGCGTTGGCACAACGGCGGCGAGATGCGGAACAACGGGTGCAGGAACGCGCCAAGGCATTGCAACCGCTGCTGCCGCTGATCGAGCGGCTATCGTTGTATCCGGCTGAGACTCTGCTGGCTGTGCCGGCGCCCCCCGAAATGGCGCTTCGCGGGGTGCTGGTGCTGCAAGGCCTGTCACGGCAACTGGAGATCGAGACCGAGGCGCTGCGCCGCGATCAGGCGGAGGTGGACACGGCGACGGCGGCTCTGCGGCAGGAAGCGCCGAGGCTGACCGCTGCCGAAGCGGTGCAAAAGCGCGAAGCCCATGCACTGGATCAGGCTATGGCGGCGGCACGGGCCGAACAGACCACGGCTCAGTCACAGGAGATCGTGGCTGCCAGCCAGGCTGCCTCGGCGGCGGCTCGGATGGAAACATTGCGTTCGGCATTGACCGCGCTGGAATCGCAGCGCCGGGCTGACGAGGCCAAGGCGCGGGACGAAGCCTCCGCCGCCGAACGAGCAAAACGCGCGGTTGAGGCAAAGGCGGCGCGTCAGAGGGAGGCATCCGCCGCCCACCCAACCGGCGCGGGCACGATTGCCTCTGGTGCCGGGCCGCGTGGACAGTTGCAGCCCCCGGTGATCGGCGTGGTGGTGAAAGGCTGGGGAGACCCGACGGATGGAGGCCCGGCGACGGGGGTGTTCTACCACGCGCCGCCGGGTGCGCATGTGATCTCCCCCTGCGGTGGGCGGGTGGTGTTTGCCGAGGGATTCCGGAGTTACGGGTTGCTGGCGATCATCGACTGCGGCGGCGGGTATCATGTGGTGCTGTCGGGATTCGAACGTCTGGACGCGAAACCGGGCCAGAACCTGGTGGCGGGGGAGCCGGTGGGAACGATGCCGGCATGGGAACCCGGGTCCACGGCGCGGCGGCCGGCTTTGTATGTTGAATTGCGGCACGATGGGACGCCGATCAATCCGGCGCCGTGGTTGCGACAGAGCAGTTAGGGCGCGCCTTCGCGGACTATGACGATCAACGTGCGAGACGGCCTTCACCCGATGGCAGATGACACGGAGGATGCCCCGCACAGACCGCGTGACATACCTGCCAGCCAATCCGAAAATCCAACCGCCGGCTTGATGTTCCGCGGCCCCGCTCCAATCTCAAGATCGCTTACATCCACATGAGGCGATGGCTTATGAGCGACGCTAATCAAGGTTCCTACGGCTCTGCCGGGTGGAACCAGGGCCTCCCCGGGAATGCACAAAACCCCCAATGGCACCAACCAAATGCCGGCAATCGACAATGGGGCAATCAGTCGTGGACTGGTCTTCCGTTCTGGCATCCGGCGGGTCTTAGCCGTCCGGCCGCCATTGCCTTCACGGTCCTCGGTTTCATCTTTTGGTGGCCGGCCGGAGTGGCTTTACTCGTCTATATGATAGGGAGTGGACGTATGGGATGCTTTGGAGGCCGTCACCGCCGGACGATCGATCGGCAATCGGGACAAGACGCCGGGCCTTGGGCCGGTTGGACCAACTGGGCATGCAGGTCGCCTGACCGGCCGGCATCGAGTACCGGCAACCGGGCGTTCGACGAGTATAAGGCCGAAACCCTCCGCCGTATGGAAGATGACCAGAAGGAATTCGGCGCGTTCCTCGAAAGGCTCCGATTCGCCAGGGATAAGGCGGAATTCGATCAGTTCATGGCGGAACGCCGCGCTCATCCGCCTGTTCCTCCGGCTGCCGAACATCCCGCCGGTTAAGGCGACATAGTGGCTGCTAGGGCGGTGTTCTTCGCAGTTCCGCCCGCCTTGCATTAACCATTATCGGCTAACCTTTGCCCGATGCGCCACCCGACCTGAACCGGTCGGGTGGCGCATCGTTTGCGTCCGGCGACGGGAGAGCGGCCCTTTTTTTGCCACGTATCGTGACCAAGGGATGCCGGACATGCGGTAGAAGCAACCCAGTGGGGGGCCGAAAGGGCTTTCCGCCGGGGTTTTGCTTCTTTAATAGGCGCGGCACGGACAGCTAAGGGACCGTAACAAATGGCGGGTATGGATATTCTGGCGTCGGCCTTCAGTGGCGCCAATGCGGCATTTTTGGCCGATCTTTATGCACGATGGGTTGGTAATCCCTCCTCCGTCGATGCCAGTTTTGCCGACCTGTTCGCCGCGATGAACGACGAAGCCCGAGCGGTGCTTGAAGACGCGAGTGGAGCGTCATGGGCGCCTCGTCGCGGGTTTAACGATGATGAAAGCCCCGTCGCGGATGCGAGATCAGGTGGACCCGTCGCGAAAGCGGCACCAGGCGGACCCGCCGCGGATGCGACATCAAGCGCACTCGTCGCGGAAGCGCCACAAAATGGACTCGCGCCGGATCAGGTGCGCGCCGCTACGATCGCGTCGCTTCGGGCGCTAATGCTGATCCGGTCCTACCGCGTGCGCGGACATCTGGAGGCTCGCCTCGATCCGCTCGGTTTGCAAATCCCCGCGCCGCACCCGGAACTTGACCCGAAGTCGTACGGGTTCTCGGATGCCGACCTCGATAAGCCGATTTTTATCGATTACGTCCTCGGGCGGGAAACCGCCACCTTGCGCGAAATCATGCACATCCTGCGGCAAACCTACTGCGGCCCGATCGGCATCGAGTTCATGCATATCCAGGACCCCGACCAGAAATCCTGGCTCCAGCGCCGGGTTGAGGGTGCGCCGTGGCTAACCTTACTGACCGCGGACGAAAAGCGCACCGTGCTGCACCGCCTGACCGAAGCCGAGGGGTTCGAGGCGTTTTGCCAGAAGCGTTACGTCACCACCAAGCGCTTCGGCCTTGAAGGTGGGGAAATCACCATCCCGGCGTTGCATGCGATCATCGAAACCGTTGCGGCGGACGGCGTGGTGGAAGTCGCCATCGGCATGCCGCATCGCGGACGCCTGAACACTCTTGTGAATATCGTCAAAAAGCCATTGACCGCGCTGTTCAGCGAATTCGGCGGCGAAAGCTTCAAGCCGGACGACGTGCAGGGTTCCGGCGATGTGAAGTATCACCTCGGCACGTCCACGGACGTGGAGATCGCCGGGCATAACGTCCATCTGTCGCTACAACCGAACCCCTCGCACCTGGAGGCGGTCGATCCGGTCGTCATCGGCAAAGTCCGCGCGCGTCAGGACCGAGCGGGCGATACGAAAAAGCGCGGCTCGGTTATGGCCATCCTGATGCATGGCGATGCGGCATTTGCCGGCCAGGGTCTGGTTTATGAGACGCTGGCGATGAGCCAGTTGATCGGCTACCGCACCGGTGGCACGATCCACCTGATCGTCAACAACCAAATCGGCTTCACCACCGTTCCGGCGCACGCCTACTCCGGTCTGTATTGCACCGATGTGGCGAAATCGATCCAGGCACCGATCCTGCACGTTAACGGCGACGACCCGGAAGCGGTGATTTTCTGTGCCCGCATGGCCGCCGAATACCGCATGAAATTCGCCGCCGACGTCATCCTGGACATCGTCTGCTATCGCCGCCACGGCCATAATGAGACCGATGAGCCGGCATTCACTCAGCCGCTGATGTATAAGGCGATCGGCGGTTTGAAGACCACCCGCACGCTGTATGCCGAAAAACTGGCAGCCGACGGTACTGTGCCGGCGGCTGACTCCAAAGCCATGCTGGACGACTTCACCAAGACGCTGGAAGACGCCAACTCGGCGGCAAAATCCTATAAGCCGAACAAGGCCGACTGGCTGGAAGGCCACTGGTCCGGCTTCCATCCGCCCGAGCGGGAGGAAATGCCGCATGTGGAGGAAGACACCGCCGTCCCCCTGGCAAACCTGAAACTGGTCGGCGCAGCGCTGTCACGCATACCCGAAGGGTTCAACGTCAACTCCAAGATCGTCCGCCAGTTGGAAGCCAAGAAGACGGCGATCGACTCCGGCACAGGCATTGACTGGGCGACCGGTGAGGCCCTTGCGTTCGGCAGCCTGTTGATTGAAGGCAGCCGCATTCGCCTGTCCGGCGAAGACACCCAGCGCGGCACGTTCAGCCAGCGGCATGCGGTGTTGATCGATCAGGTGAACCAGAACGAATATACGCCGGTTAACAACATCACCCCCGATCAGGCGAAGATCGAGATCTACAACTCGCTGCTGTCCGAGGCTGGCGTGCTGGGCTTCGACTACGGCTACTCGCTGGCCGATCCGCGCACGCTGGTGTTGTGGGAGGCGCAGTTCGGCGATTTTGCGAATGGCGCCCAGGTGATTATCGACCAGTTCATCGCCAGCGGCGAAACCAAGTGGCTGCGCATGTCCGGCCTGGTGATGCTGTTACCGCATGGCTACGAAGGTCAGGGGCCGGAGCATTCCTCGGCCCGTATCGAGCGGTATTTGCAGCTCTGTGCCGAGCGCAACATGTGGGTCTGCAACCTGACGACCCCGGCGAATTATTTCCATGCGCTGCGCCGCCAGTTGCATCGCAATTTCCGCAAGCCGCTGATCGTGTTTGAGCCGAAGTCGCTGCTGCGCCACAAACTGGCGGTGTCGCCGCTGGCCGATTTCGCCGAGGGCACGCGGTTCCAGTATGTGATCCCGGAAATCGACGCCATCGACCCACCGGAAAAGATTCGCCGCGTCGTGATCTGCTCCGGCAAGGTCTATTACGATCTGCTGCAGGAGCGCCGGTCCAAGGATATCAAGGACATCGTGATCCTCCGGCTGGAGCAGATGTATCCGTTCCCGGAAAACACGCTGGGCCGCCTGCTGGCGCCCTATAGCAACGCCGACGTGGTATGGTGTCAGGAGGAGCCCGAGAACATGGGCGCCTGGACCTTCGTCGATCGCCAGATTGAGAAGGTGCTCGGCCGTTTGGACATAAAAGTCCGCCGCCCGGTCTATGTAGGGCGTGAATCCGCCGCCAGCCCGGCGACCGGTTTGGCCAAGACCCACATGGCGCAACAGTCGCGGCTGGTTTCCACCGTCCTCGGTATCGGCTAGACCGCGCTCGCTTCTTCCCATTGTGCCCCGCCTTCTACCGACGTCTGGAGACATATTACCGTGGCGACTGAAATCGTAGTGCCCACCTTGGGCGAGAGCGTCACAACCGCCACGGTTGCCCGCTGGATCAAGCAACTCGGTGACACCGTGGCGGCTGACGAGCCGCTGGTCGAGCTGGAAACCGATAAGGTCACGGTGGAGGTCAATGCGACTGCCGCCGGTGTCCTGTCCTCGATCGTCGTCCCGGAAGGCACCGAGGTCGATGTCGGCGCCGTACTGTGCCTGATCGATGTTGCCGGAGCCGCCGCCCCGGCACCTGCTGCCCTGAATCCCGCCGCACCGGAAGCGCGACCCGCCGCGAACCCGCCGGCCGGGGTCAATCCGCCGCCGCGCCCGCTGGGTCCGGTGTCTCGCCCTGCTGCCGCCGCTGTCCACGCACCGCTGCCCGCCGCCGCCAAGATGATCGCCGAAAGCCCGGTTTCCGCTGCTGACATTGGCACCGGGACCGGCAAGGACGGCCGCATCACCAAGGGCGATGTGATCGATTTCCTGAACCGTCCCGCGCCCGCCGCTGCCCCGGCGCCCGCCGCGAAGGCTCCGCGCCAGGATCAGCCGCGCGAAGAACGTGTGAAGATGACCCGCCTGCGCCGCACTATCGCGATGCGGTTGAAGGAAGCGCAGAACAACGCTGCCATGCTGACCACCTTTAACGAGGTGGATATGACGGCGATCATGGCGCTGCGGACCGAATACCGCGATGCGTTCGAGAAGAAGCACAAGGGCGTGCGGCTCGGCTTCATGAGCGTCTTCGTCCGCGCCTGCTGCGTGGCGCTGAAAGAGTTCCCGGCGGTTAATGCCGAGATCGACGGCGACGATGTCGTGTACAAGAACTTTGTGAATATGGGCATCGCGGTGGGCGGCCCGTCTGGCCTGGTCGTGCCGGTTATCCGCGATTGCGACCAACTGGGTTTCGCCGGGATCGAGAGCGCCATTTCCAACTACGGTAAACGCGCCCGTGACGGTGGGATGAAGCTGGACGATCTGACGGGTGGCACGTTCAGCATCACCAACGGCGGCATCTACGGGTCGTTGATGTCCACCCCGATCCTGAACCCGCCGCAATCGGCGATCCTGGGGATGCACAAGATTCAGGACCGCCCGATGGCGATCGCCGGCAAGGTTGAGATTCGGCCGATGATGTACCTCGCGCTGTCCTACGATCACCGGATCGTCGATGGCAAAGAGGCTGTGTCGTTCCTGGTTCGCGTCAAGGAAGGCGTCGAGGACCCCCGCCGTCTGCTGCTGGATCTTTGATAGCGACGCATCGCAATGGCGCGGCGGCGGCTGGTAAAGGACGAACCACCCGCACCTCGCGTTCTTGACGTATGTGTTCATGGTCAGGCGGTTTCCGCGCAAAGTTCGGGCCGCACCGGATTGCAAGCGTGGCAAAAACGCGTTCGGTCAGCCAGTATCGCGGCCTGGAAGCCGAACGAGCCACCCATCGATGGCTCCGTTAGACTTCAGGTGACCTTTTATCGGGAGTCGGAACTTGGCGATGTGGATAACCTCTTGAAGCCCATCCAGGATGCGCTTCAGGGCGTTGCCTACAACGATGATCGGCAAATCACCGACGTGACCGCCAGGCGGCGGGATATCGATAGTTCTTTTAAGGTCCGTTATATGTCGCCGGCCCTTGCCATGGCGTTCAGCGATGGACGGCAATTTGTGCATATCGAGGTTTGGCGTAGTCCCGATCAGGAGGATATCGGCTGATGACCACACAAATCGAGATTAAGGTCGATCGTCGCCGCCGGCAGATCGCCTCCTCTTACAAGAAGCAGGGATATCGGGTCCTTTTCCCGTCGGGAAAGGACGTGTTGCCACCCTTTCTTGGCGACTGCCGACCCGACCTTATCGCGGAAAAAGAAGGCGATCGCGTCATCGTCGAGGTGAAGCCCTCCCGGGGACTAAAGGGAGCCAACGATCTGGTGGAACTGGCCGACCGCGTTGCCGCGGAACCAGGATGGCGTCTGGAACTGGTGACCGTACGGTCCGAACCGGATTACGAGGCTTTTCTCGCTCTGGATTGGCTTGAGCGTATGCTGCAACCGCCCGCGGCCGGCACCGATATGGCCCGCGAATGCATCTACCTTGGCGAGGTTTTAGGATATATAGTCCGCGGATTTGCATCGGCCAGCCATATTCGTGTCCGCGACAAGACGACCCTGCATCTGGCACGCGAGCTCGTTTACGCAGGCCACCTCGATCAGGATCTTCTCGATCGGGTCGAAGACGCACTGGATTGGCAAGAGCAACTGATGCGCCTGGCACCACAATCGCGGTTACCCGCGCAACAGGCTTTACAGCTAACAAAACTTTGCCGTGACCTACACGTGCAGTCGCAACCCCACCGAGGACTGAATGAGTAATTCCTTCGACGTCATTGTCATCGGCTCCGGCCCCGGCGGCTATGTGTGCGCCATCCGCGCCGCGCAACTCGGCCTGAAGGTCGCCTGCGTCGAGAAACGCGCAACCCTGGGCGGCACATGCCTGAACGTGGGCTGCATCCCATCGAAGGCCCTGCTGCAATCGTCGGAGGAATTTCACAAGGCGGTTCACGCCCTGAAGGACCACGGCGTGCTGGTCGGCGACGTAAAGCTGGATCTGGTACGCATGCAGGCCCGTAAGGGCGAAGTCGTCGGCGCCAACACCAAGGGCGTCGAGTTCCTGTTCCGCAAGAATAAGATCACCTGGCTGAAGGGCACCGGCCGCATTACCGCGCCGGGTTCGGTCGATGTCGATGGCACGGTTTACGCCGCCAAGGCCATCGTCATCGCCACTGGCAGCGACAGCGTTCCGCTGCCCGGCGTGACGGTGGATGAAAAGCAGATCGTCACTTCGACCGGCGCGTTGGAATTGGAGACAGTCCCTGGCCATCTGGTCGTCGTCGGGGGTGGCGTCATCGGCCTCGAACTCGGCAGCGTCTGGAAGCGGCTGGGTGCCGACGTAACTGTCGTTGAATTCCTGGACCGGATCGTACCGGGGATGGACACCGAAATCGCCACGGCGTTCCAGCGTGTCCTACAGAAGCAGGGCATTAAGTTCCGGCTGGCCACCAAGGTGACCGGCGCGACGGCCGGGGCGGACGGCGTCAACCTGACTGTGGAACCCATCAAGGGCGGGCCGCCCGAGACGCTGAACGCCGACATCGTGCTGGTTGCCATCGGCAGGCGTCCCTACACCGAGGGTCTCGGGCTGGAAGCGGTAGGCGTCGCGTTGGACGACCGTAAGCGGGTGAAGGTCGATGCTCATTGGGCGACCAACATCCCCGGGATCTACGCGATCGGCGACGTGATCGCTGGTCCAATGTTGGCTCACAAGGCCGAGGACGAGGGCGTTGCCCTGGCGGAAACCCTCGCCGGCCAGGCAGGGCATGTGAATTATGGCGCGATCCCCGGCGTGGTTTACACATGGCCGGAAGTCGCCTCTGTCGGTCAGACCGAGGAAGAATTGAAGGCCGGTGGCATCGCCTACTCCGTCGGCAAATTTCCGTTCACCGCGAACGGCCGGGCGCGGGCTATGGGCGACGTGGATGGGTTTGTGAAGATCCTGGCGGATAAGGCCACCGACCGTTTGCTGGGTGCCCACATTCTTGGCCCGGATGCTGGCACCCTGATCGCGGAACTGACCACGGCAATCGAGTTTGGTGCCTCGGCTGAGGACGTGGCCCGGATTTGCCACGCGCACCCGACGTTGAGCGAGGCGGTGAAGGAAGCGGCACTGGCGGTTGAGGGCCGGGCGCTGCATATCTGATCCGGCCAAAATTATTAAACGAAACCAATGGTAAACTATCGCCAAAACTGACTTTCGCAACAAGTCTGATAATATCCACGCTGTGCGAAAGTATTGGCGTAGCGGCTTTGGCCGGATGGCATTCGGTTGCCGCGCATGCCACTTTCGTGGCTTCGTGTGCTTCGTGGTTAAATCTTGCGAACGCCAATCCAGGCACGGGATTGTTCGGCGGAGACGGACGCGCTTCACGCCGCGACCCAGGGCATGACGGGAAGACAGATCAGGATGAAACCACTCGCGCTGACGATGGGCGACCCCGCCGGGATTGGCGGAGAACTGACGCTGCGGACGTGGCTAAGGCTGCGCGAAACCGGGCCGGTCTTCGTCGCGCTGGACGATCCGGCGCGATTGGAGCGGCTGGCGCGGGACATGGGCCTTGCTGTCCCGGTGCGAACGGTAGCCGACCCCGCCGAGGCGATGGAGGTATTCACGACGGCTCTGCCCGTGCTGCCGGTGCCGCTGGCCGTACCCCCGGTGCCGGGCAACCCCAACAAGGCGAATGCCCTGGCCGTTGTGGGTTCAATCGAGCAGGCGACAAAACTGGCCCTGGCCGGGGCCGTCAGCGGTGTTGTCACCAATCCGATCAACAAGGCGGCGCTGTATCAGGCGGGGTTCGCCTATCCGGGCCACACGGAGTTCCTCGCCGCGCTGACCGGTGCGACCGGCAGGCAGATCATGATGCTCGCCAGTCCGATGCTGCGGGTGGTGCCGGTGACGGTGCATGCCTCACTGCGGGATTCCATCGCCATGCTGACGACGGAGATGATTGTCGCGGCCGCCCGCACCACCGCCGCCGCATTGCGCCGGGATTTCGGCATCGCCTCCCCGCGGCTGGCCATAGCCGGGCTGAACCCCCACGCCGGGGAGCAAGGCGCGCTCGGTACTGAAGAAATGACTTTGATCCAGCCGGCGATCGATACGCTGCGAGCGGAGGGGATCGACGTATCGGGTCCGTGGCCGCCGGACACGATGTTTACCGCGCCGGCGCGTGGACGGTACGATGTCGCGATCTGCATGTATCACGATCAGGCGCTGATTCCGCTGAAGACGCTGGACATGGACCATGGGGTGAACGTGACGCTGGGGTTGCCGATCGTGCGGACATCGCCCGACCACGGAACCGCTTTCGATATTGCCGGCAAGGGCGTGGCGGACCCGGCCAGCCTGATTGCGGCGATCGAACTGGCGGCGATGCTGGTTCGGTCTTCGTGCCAGAAAAACGAGGCGGCCGGTCCCGGGATGCAATGACTGCTGCCCGTGCCGGATCGCCAATGAGTCCGCTTCGGACACTGCAGCAAAGTTTGGTTGCTGACCAACGAAACATTCTCGGATGCGTGGTGGCGGCGGCGCCTGCGGGGTGGTGGTGATCGCCGATGCAGGCGGGCCTTCACGATCCGGCAATATCCTTGCACACTAAGGCCATGACATCCCCACCCCTCTCCGCGCGTATTCGTGCGACCTTCGCTGCCCCGATCCCCACGGCCAAGGGCTGGGCGTCCCGTTATGACGGCCGCGCCGGGCCGACCATCGACCTGACGCAGGCGGTGCCGGGATACCCGACCCACCCCGAGCTTGCGGCGCGGCTGGCCGAGGGCGCCTTGTCCTCGATCCAGGCCCGCTACGGCACGATCGATGGAGATGAGGCACTGCGGGCGGCGCTGGCAGCCGATATCAACCGCGTTTACCGGGCCGGTCTGGGGGCCGGCGATGTGGCGATCACCGCTGGCGCCAATTTGGCGTTCTCCATGGCCATGACCGTGCTGTGCGGCGTTGGCGATCAGGTGATGCTGCCGGTGCCCTGGTATTTCAACAACGCCATGGCGCTGACCATGCAGGGGCTGGAAGCGCTGCCTCTGCCGTGCCGCCCGGAGGACGGGTTCATCCCCGATCCGGATCGGGCGGCGGCGTTAATGACTCCCCGAACCCGTGCCCTGGTGCTGATAAGCCCCAACAACCCGACTGGCGCCGTCTATCCGCCCGAGGTGATTGCCCGCTTCGCCGCGCTGTGCAAAGCGCGGGGCGTGTGGCTGATCGTGGATGAATCGTATCGGGATTTCCTGCCGGAATCCGCGCTGCCGCCGCACACGCTGTTTCAGGACCCGGACTGGCGGGACGGGATCGTTCATCTCTATTCGTTCTCAAAGGCGTACTGCGTGGCGGGGCATCGGGTCGGGGCCATCGCTTGCGGCCCGGCGGTGCGGGTCGAGTTGAACAAAGTGCTGGACACGATGCAGATATGCCCGCCACGCGGCCCCCTGCCCGGTCTGACCTGGGCGATCGACAATCTGCATGAGTGGAAAGCCGGCAACCGAGCCATCATCGCGGAACGTGCGCGCGTGTTCCGCGAAGGCGTCGGGCAAGTGCAGAATTGGCGCATCGACGCGCTCGGCACATACTTCGCCTATCTGCGAATTCCCGAGGGCGAACGGGATGCGATGGCGGTGGGTGAGGCGCTGGCGACGGAATGCGGCCTGCTGTCTCTGGTGGGACCGTTCTTCGGACCCGGCCAGGAACGGCACCTGCGGCTGGCGTTCGCGAATGTGGATATGGAGGCGATTGCCGAGGTGCCGGCCCGGTTGCGGGCGTTGCGTTGATTCTTCGCTTTCTACCTAACCGGGCCATTTGAACAGGCGGCTGACGTGACATTACCGTTATGGTGTGGCGTCAGCTTCCATCCCGTCCATGCAACGACGGCAGGAACAGGCCGGTCCACGCCGCCGGTTTTGCTTTCAGGACGCCGGTCTGCGCCATGAAGCCGGCATAGATCGGGCTGCCGTTCGGCACGGGGCTGTCACTGTTCTCCGGGTCTGCCAGCATTTCTAACAACTCGGCCTTGGGCGTCTTTAGCTGAGTGCCTTTGGTGTACGCCGACGCGGCGCCTTCGCGGCCAGCGGCGATGTACGCGGTCGCTTCCTCCTGCGCGGCCAGGAACGCCTTGACGATACCCGGATACCTCTGTGCCAATGATAGAGAGACGCTTCTCCCCCCATGGAGGTTTAGGCCCGAAGGCGCGGAAGAAAGATCACCAGCATGCCCATGCTCCAGACATCCATCGACACGGCGGCCGGTGTGGGCTGGACGGTGATCTGAACGCGATCATGGGCCTCGGTCACTGTTTAGCAGGGCGTAAACGACACGGATATACTCGTCCATGTCGGCGAGTTTTATCGCGCCCAAAGCCATTGCCCGGCGGGCGGAGAAGCCGATGCCGACACCGAAATAGATCCGGCCGGGCGCGCCATGCCGTTCAGGGTTGCAAAGGCGCATGCGGTGACGGCGGGGTTGCGGTTGGTGGATACGAGCACGCCGGTGCCCAGGCGAATGCTACGGGTTTCCAGCGCCGTCGCGCCCATGGCGACGAACGGATCACCCACCAGCATTTGGGTGTCGTAGAATCAGGCATGGGTGAAGCCGAGTTCCTCGGCGCGCTGGGCTAGTTTTCAACTGTCGTGGGATGTTGGAATGCCGATGCCGAATTCCATGTGCGTTGCTCCCCGTGGGTTTTGTGGGGAGCGTGTAGCGGCACGATTCCCACTCTTCACGGCGAATAAATCATCGTCCGTGCGAGGCTGGCACCGGAAACGATGGCATGTATCCTCGTACTTTTTCCGACTTGGCCGAGTCGAAATTGTGTCCAGCGCAAGGCACACCTTTGTGAATCCTGCTGCCATTTCCTTCCTGAAATTTCCGTTTTCCATTGCCGCTCGAACGTGCGGCTCCGCCCAAGCTTGGATACAGATGTCGTGCTCCCGTATCGAGGCCAGCCGAGGAAGAAATAATTTCGATGCATAGTGTTTAGTGATGCGACGACCGGCGATATCGCGCCCGTTCGGTAGGCGATGCGCTGGGATGAACACAGTTCGATTTACCCAGACGTGATCCCTATCAAACTCAATTTCGCCGGTAGGGAAAATGAGGAGGTGTTTCTTGCGGCGTGCGGGAAATCCCACCGAGATTTCAACGCCAACAAAATCTGCTTGCCCAATTGGAGTGTCGTCGCCGCTATGCAAGTACGCCATATAGGGATCGAATTGGTAGGAGGAGTGGTGAAGCCAATAGGTCATTGTCGGAATCGGCCCATCGCTAAATTTCAGTACGTGCCCCCGTACCATGTCAATTTGCGCAGCATTCGGTCGCTAGTACGGCATCGGTTCCTCGATCGTGAGATATTACGATTGGGCACTCTATCATAGACGCAGCGAGTCGCAATGATCCGGTCACGACTTGGGCGTTTAACTGCTGGTGAGTGAGGGCTTTGGGGCTGGCCGGAATCGAAATTCTGACGTTGTCATGGTCGTTTTTAATCAGGAATGGTGCGAAGCCAGCGTCTATAGGTGAACTGCTCGGTACAAACTCTGGAATGACCCACCAAATATAAATTAGCTCAAGGTCGAACAATGGCGGCAGCCGTCACAGCGCCGCCCTACGCCGCCCCCGTTACCCGTCAGATCACATCCCCCCCCATCATCTGCAACAAGCAACGACCCATCCGGCCCGATTGACACCCCGGCAGGATGTCTCGAAGCGGCCCGGACGGGCGGCCGTTTTCAAACGAGATGAACACGACCTTGTATCCGCTCATACCAACGGCCTTATGTTCTGACCCGTCATGGCACGCTAAAGTCTGCCTTCCCATCTTTGCACGAAGAAGCATCGCGAGGCGCAGATGCGACCCTGCACCCGCCATGAGGAGAATGGGCCGAACGGTCAAAATTTAAGGCCGTTGGTATCAGAGTGCTACGGTTCCACGATCCGTGCTGCCTGATCGCCATGCCGTCCGGGAACCCCGGCAGCGCCCCGGCCGGCAGCCAGCACAGCCCGAGCGACGCCCTATGCCCGCCCAGCGCGTAATCCGGCGTAATCGCCGGCGCCACAAAGGCTGCATCCTGAGGCACCCGGTCGTCCACCGTCTTCTGCCCCGGTAGCAATACGGCCAGCCGTAGAACCCCCGTCGCGTACCGACGTCAGATAGTTCGGCGGCGTCTCGTCACCCAAGCCGTCCAGTAGATGTTCCATGTCCGCAGACCTTTTGAAAACCGGGTTCTTCCCCCGGAACAGGCGGGTGGGCCAAATCTCTAAATCGACCGTACGACGAAACAAAATGGATGAACCGTCTCGTCGTCAACAACGTCCCACCCGAACGCCACCCAAACTCCTGCCCGCCAAACCTTGCGGCATGTCCGGTTGAAGCAGTAGCTTCGACGCCGACGGAACGGTCGGCGGCTCTTACAGGAAACGCCGGCGATTGAGGGGAAGCGCCGCGGATTTTGGCCGCGCGCGCCAAGAAAGGGAAACACAACATGCCGGATACCCATGTTCTGGCGGAACGCCCGGGCCAGGATCAGGTCGCGGACTACGATGCGATCGTCATCGGCGCCGGGATTTCCGGCATTTTCATGCTTTACCGCCTACGCGAACTGGGCATGACGGCTCGGGTCTTCGAAGCCGGCACGAACGTCGGCGGCACCTGGTACTGGAACCGCTACCCCGGCGCCCGCTTCGATTCCGAAAGCTGGACCTACGGCTATCAGTTTTCCAAGGAGCTGATGCAGGAATGGGACTGGAAGGAGAATTTCTCCCCCCAGCCCGACACGCTGGAATACCTGAACCTTGTCGCCGACAAGTTCGACCTGCGCCGGGACATGCAGTTCCGCAGCACGGTCACCGCCGCGCACTGGGATGACGCCGCCAACCAATGGAACGTGACCCTGGAAAGCGGCCAAAAGGCAACGTCGCGGTTTCTGATGACTGCCGTCGGCATCCTGTCTGCCCACACTCTGCCCGCCATTCCGGGCCGGGACAGTTTCAAAGGCCCAGCTTATCACCCGGCGCGCTGGCCGCACACGCCGGTGGATTTTTCCGGCAAACGCGTCGGCATCATCGGCACGGGCGCCACAGCCATCCAGGCGATTCCCGAAATTGCCAAGCAGGCGAAGCAGCTCACCGTCTTCCAGCGCCGTCCGAACTGGGCCGCGCCCTTGCACAATTCCAAGATCAGCAAGGAGGAAATGGAGAAGATCAAGGCGCGGTATGACGAAATCTACGCCTTCTGCGCCTCGACTCCGATGTGGTTCATCCACCAGGCGGACCCCCGCAAGACTCTACAGGTGCCGAAGGAAGAGCGCGAGGCGTTCTGGGAGAAGCTGTACGCCGAACCCGGCTTCGGCATCTGGTTGGGTAATTTCCGCGACATCGGGGTCAGCGAGGAAGCCAACGCCGCCATCAGCGAATTCATCGCGAATAAGATCCGCCAGCGCGTGAAGGATCCGAAGGTGGCGGAGAAGCTGATCCCCAAGGACCATGGGTTCGCCACCCGTCGCGTGCCGCTGGAGAGCAGCTATTTCGAAGTCTATAATCGCGACAACGTCACGCTGGTCGATACGCTCAACGACGAGCCGATCGAGTGCATCACACCGAACGGCATCAGGACGAAGAAGCAGGACTACGAATTCGACATTCTGATCTACGCGACCGGCTTCGACGGCGTGACCGGGGCGTTCGATCGCATCGATGTTCGCGGCTCGAACGGCTTGCGGCTGAAGGATGCCTGGGCCGAAAGCCCGCGCACCTATCTCGGCATGCTCGCCGAGGGCTTCCCCAACATGATGATGGTATTGGGTCCGCACACCGCGCGCGGCAATATTCCCCAGGCCATCGAACATAGCGTGCAATTCCAGACCGGCATCCTGGGTTTCATGCGGGAACACAACTACACACGGGTCGAGACCCGGCCGGAGCAGGTGGAGGAGTGGACACAGACCGTGATCAAGGCGGCCGAACTTTTACTCTCGTCCAAGGTCGATTCCTGGCAAACCGGCGTTAATCGTAACGTAGAGGGCCGGACCGTGCGTCGCGTGCTAGGCTACAATGGCAACGGCGTGCATTTTCGGCGGAAGACCGACGAAGTCGCCAAAGGCGGCTACAAGGAATTCTTGTTCCGGTAGCGGTCTGCCAGCGGGCACTCGTCAGGTCTTCGCAAAGGCGCGCCCCGTCATCGCTTACGGGGAGGGCGCGTCCCGGTTGATCCAGTCGCAGAAGGCCTGGCTCATCACCAGACCCAGGCCGACGCCTTTCGACCAGGGCCGTTCCTCGCTGGAGGAGGTCACGCATCGCCTCCTGGTGCGGTGCGTGCGGGTGGCGCCGATGCCCCGGGACATCCGGATGCACTCGGCCATCCACCGTCTGCTTCCAGTAGCAATACGGCCCGCCGTAGAACCCCCCGGGCAAACCACGGGCGAGCACCCGCAGGTTCAGTGAACGGTAATCAGGCCCGGTGCCGGCAAGTCTTTGGCGGAGCTGTTCAAGGCCAGCAGTTCCTCTGTCAGTTCCAGTATCTCGGCGCTGTGATCGCGTGCTTCGGGATCGGGCTTAATACCGAACGATTTACCGTCGTACGACACCGTCATCGACGGGTCGGTGCCACCCCGGGTCAATTTAAAGAACGGCTCATCCTCTCGCGTCACCTTACCGTCGCGTTTCACGTAGCGATGCAGCATCGGCGGCTCGCAGGCGGCTCCGGCCGGGTCTTGCTCACAGCCGCGATTGGTTAGTCCGAGTTCGCGGCGCGCAATCGAACCGAGGGTGTAGATCGCACCTAACGTACTGCGCGGCACGATCGTCAGTGCGATCTTGGCCCGCGCGAAGCGCGCATGTGGGATTGTCTCCATCGGGATGTTTTCGCAGGCCAATGTCTTGCGCAGTGTATTGACGATGTCCGTCATATCGCTCTGCGGCCGATTAGAGGGGCGCCGGTCCTCAAAGCAGAAAGTTGGCTCGAAGGCCTTCAACCGGGCGACCCTCTTGTCCGGTGTATCGTCGGTTTGCACCAGTTCCATGCCAGCGCCCTGGATGCCGGCAACCGAATCCATTATGGCCATGGGGCCCTGTTCGACGAACGAGGGTTGAGTGGTTAGGCCGGCATCCTGCAACTCGTCGCACAAATCCTGGAAACGCTCGTAGTCCGGGCCAAATCCATTGGCATCGTACGTGGTCGATTTGCCATCGATCCTGACAACGATTTTCGCGAGGAACAGCGTGAACAGCAGGTTCAGTCTGCGGCCCTGCTGCATGTACGATGCGATCGTTTGCAATGCGATCGGGCTCAGGATACCGCTGTAGAATTCCTTGGTGTTCAGGGTTGCAACGTTGAAGGTCGGGCCGCCGGATATCGCGGCATTGGGGGTAAGCGAGTAGGCGCTGATCAGGCCAAGGAACGGCAACATCGAACCGAAACCGCCGGAGGCGCTGGCCTGACCGGACACAGTTGTCAGATCGGTGAATTGGAGCGGCTTGCGATAGGCCGAGCGGACGATGTTGAGCAACATGGTCTGCGTGCGGGACCGTTCCGCTTCGACATTGTATGCCACGACGCGATCGCCGAACCTGTCGGCTGAGGAGCAGGCTGACAAAACGACGGCGACAGCCCACAGTCGGAGAATTCTAAACACGTTGATGGTTCCCGGTCGTTGATATGGTTTGCCAAACCGAGGTCGAACCCTGACCCTACCGTGAATTCAGCGCGACCGTCAGCAGGTATCCGCCAACCAAGCTAAATACGATACCAAAAATATATTTTAATCAAATAAATCTGATTTTGCAATGAGATGCCCTTCCGGCCGTTTGCCTTCCGACGGGATCATCGACGGAAGGAGTGTCTCGACCGGCTGAACCGGGACCGGCCGTCGATTCTCGTCACCTGTCAGAGCCGGCGCTAGCTCAACGCAAGCGGCCGATGACACGGCGGAGGCTGTAGCCAACGCCGTGTCTCCGCGCGCGATGGACAGTGCTCGTTTATGATTTTTTTGAACCGCCACCACCGCCACCGGTAGCGGGAGGTTTGACGGGTTTGGGTTTGCCTACTTCCTGGAATTCGGCTTTCTGTTGGGCGGCTTTCTGTTGGGCGGGGGTCAGCGCAAATGCGGGCATCGTTGCCGATGCCATCAGCGTTACGGCTGTGAGGGCCAAAACGATCTTCTTCATGGATTGAATTTCCCCTATTCGGTTGTTGCGAGTTGTCTGGTGAACATTCGCAACGGTCTCGTAACAGGAAAAATCCACATACGCAATATGCTAAAACTGGATTTTGACACCTATATAGGCGTCACCTCCGGCGGATGCTGCTTCGCGTGATGCCTTCAAGACCGGGACCGGAGGTGGTTCAGGCCACGCCACCGCGAATGAGGGGGGGGCTGAGCGCCGGCCGTTGTTATCGGCTTGGTCGCCGCCACGGCCAGCTACCGGCGTGGCACGATGATCGGCAACCACCGAAAAGACCGATACGGTAAGGTTCCGGCTCGGCGGACCAATCGCCGCACCTGGTAATGCTAGCTGTCCCCAACCAGCCCAAAGACATGGATGGTGCGCCTTCGCGCACCATGACGATGCGAGGGCGGCCGGTGCGCGGGCCAAAGGTTCGGCCGGTCTGGCGGCTTTCGCTCACCCAGATGGTCCCGGGATAGCGATCTCTGAACAGGGGTATCGGTCCCTTCGAAGCCCTGGACTGGCATGACATACCGGCATGGCATACCGGCATCGGCACATTGGCATTCGCGATCTTAATGTAAGATAGTTATACTAACATATTGATAACACAAACTGACGCACCATATCCACGCGGCGCAAACAGGAGCCGCACGCAAATGCCGAAATCCCCTACCCTCCTCCAGAAAAATCCTCACATCGCCGCGGTTCATGCCCTGGGGCATCCGAACTCGCCGCCACCGCAAACACGTTGGGATCAGCCGGCAACCGGATGGGCCGGCGCACCGGCCGGGCCGGCGATGGTTACGGTGCCGGTGTCGCACAGTCCGAATGCACCAGGGGCTGCATCGTTGGCGCAAGGCACTGGCAGCGCACTGGTTGCCACCTGGACAACCCCGGCGACCGATGGCTCGCACAACGCCGCCACCAGCTTCAATCTGAGGTCCAGTCCGTCAGGTGCCGCAACCTGGACGGCGGTCGCGGGCGTTATCAGCCCATACACCGTGTCAGGCATGGCTGCCGGGGTGGCGATCGACGTTCAGGTCCAGGGCGTGAATGTCACCGGCAGCAGTGCATGGTCGGCAACCAGCACACTCACTACGGCATTCGCCGTACCGAATGTCCCGGCGATCGCCAGCGTCGTACCGCCGCCGGACGGCACCAGCACGAAACTCATCGCCACCTGGTCAGCGCCCGCGACCGACAGCACGCACGGCGCCGCCACCGGATTTAACGTGCGCTTCAGCCCCAGCGGTGCGGGTAACTGGACGGCCGTGTCCGGCGTCATCAGTCCCTACACAGTAACCGGGTTCGCCGGAGCAACGGCAATCGACGTTGAAATCCAGGCCACAAACGCCGCAGCGAGTCCGGGTGCGTGGTCAGCGATCACAACCGCCACGACATGGGGCGCCACGGTTGCGCCGGGCGGCTGGACGGCCGCTGCCACGCAGACTCACAACGCGAGCGTGGCGCCCAATGGAGGGGTAATGTTGTTCGCGACTGCCGCGCCCACCACGGTGACCGGCGCCGCGTTCGCGTGGTCCGCCAGCAATTCCACGGTCCCAACCACGGGTTTGATCGCGGCAGCCCCCGACGGCCAGACGAACGGCTGGGCGCAATACTTCAACGCACCAGCCACGCCCGGGACGTACTATTTGTGGATGCTTGCCCAAGGTTCGGGCGGTGTCATCACCGGGGCGCTTGTTACCTCCGCGATCACAGTATCCTAGAGACCCGATCCCAACGCTCGCCTACCTGGCGTTGGGTGAATCGGCGCACCAATCCACGGGCGTAATCGTTCAATCCCCGGATACGGGTCCGGGGATTGAACGAAAAGGTCAGCCCGGAGGCGCGACTGACAGGCCGTTGACCTTGTGTTCGGCAATAAACTTCGCGACCTGACCCGATGCCTTGGCTTCCTCCACGAACGTATGCAGCCATGCCGCCGCTGCTGTGTTGCCCTTCGCGGTTCCAACGGCTTGCTGCACCGCCGTGAACTGGCCCGGCAGGATCACCGCCCCCGGCATTTTCAACACATCGCTTAACAGCCCTGGCCGCAGCCCGGCGAGGGCGTCGAACCCGCCGCCCAGGAACAGGCTCAACGCGCCATCCAGACCGTTCGCCCGCTCCACCGTCGCATGCCTGATGTTGCGCTCCAACCAGAGGTCGTAGGCACTGCGGGCCGATACCGCGATCCGCACGCCGGGCTTGTCCACATCCGCGATGGTCTTCAGTGCGGAACCGGGAGGCACCATGTAGGTGGCCTCGATCTCGGCATACGCGGCGGTGAATGCGATCTTCTCGGCCCGGGCGGGTTCGGCGCCGATGTTGCCGATGTCCCAAAGGTCCTTGCCGGCATCGTCAGCCAGCTCCCCCGGCTTCGCGTACTGCACATACTGCACCGGCACGCCCAGCGCATCGGCGATAATCAGTGCCATCCCGGGCGACACACCTTCCGGATCGCCATTGGCGCTGCGGCCGGTGACAAGCAGGAAGTTGCTCATATTGATGCCAGCGCGCAGCACGCCGTGCGGTGCGAGCTGGGCTTTGATTTCAGGGGTCATGCGGACGCTTCCATTATTGGTTTCAGTCACCAGTGTAGGCGGCGAACCGGGACTTCGGCAATCCGCGCAGGGCGTTTGCGCCGGTCCAGTGACCAGCACACAATCACGGCGCACGCTTTAGAATTGAACCGCATCCACCGTCGCGATGTCGATCAACCGTTCGATCACTTCGGGTTCCTGCGCGCCGGCAATCGCGTGGATCCCATCGACGACGAAGCACGGTACGCCATTGATTCCCAGCCGGTGCGCCCGCAGATTGTCGGCGTGGACGCCCTCAAATTCCGCGTCGGAGGCCAGGAAACAACGCACCGAAATCGGGTCCATGCCGCACGCGGTTGCGACGGCGATCAGGATGCCATGGTCGCCGATATCGTACCCATCCGTGAAATGCGCCGCGAACAACGCCTCCACCAAACTGTCCGCTCGGCCGTAACCCGAGGCATAGCGAACCAGGCGGTGCGCATCGATCGACGACGGCGTGCGGCGAATGCGCTCAAAGCGGAAATCCAACCCTTCATTCCGGCCGGTTTCACTGATTTGCGCGTACATACGCTTCGCCCGGTCTTCACCGCCGAATTTGCGCACCACGTACTCGGGGCGGGCCATGCCCATGCGCGGCATTTCGGGGTTCAGCAGGAACGGCCGCCAGACCAGCTCGAACGCAATGTCCGGACGGCGGCGCAACGTTCGCAACAGGCGCCTGACCCCCAGATAGCACCAGGGGCAGACGAGATCATGCACGATCTCAATCTGAAGCCGAGCTTTGGGAGGCGATAGAACGTTCACGGTGCAAGTGTGACGCTTTCGCGCCAAATTGTCACGCAGGCATCATCCCGGGTTCATCAGGTCTGGCCAAAACCGAGCCAGCGGCGAGCTGGCGACGACCGATCGGACCGCGTTCTGATCGGTGGCCGGCATGGATGTTCGCCAGTTCTCGGCTGCGGCTGCGGCATTGCGGAAGATCGCGTAGTATCCGGCCCGACCCTGGTGCGCGGTACTGCGGACGACGAAGTCCTCGGTTTGCGGGTTCCAGTGCAGGCCGGCGAACCGCAATATCCGGCGGGCCAGCACTTCAGGCTGGGCGCATAACGCTTCGTATAGAACGACATGGACATTGGGCTGAGCGGCCAGCGCGGCGTAGGCCGGTTCGTTGAAGGCACGCCAGCTCCAGCCGTATTTGGCGGCGTCGGGCAGTGTCTGGAATTCAGCTTCGCCGACGCCTTTCCGTGCGGCGAAACGGATCGCGGCGGCCTCATCGAACGGCATGTCGGTGCCTTCGCTTTTCAGATCGAAACGGCGCTGGTTGTTGCCGCGCATGACCGAGGCGACCTGACCGCAGGGATGCCGCAAAATGAAGATCGTGCGGCTGTCGGGGAGAGTGCGGGCCAGAACCGGCGCCCCGTCCGGCCAGCCGATCGACTTGATGGCGACACGCGGCGCCGGCTTGTCGTTAAAATCAGGAATGCGCAGCCTGGACATGGCCTTGAACGGCGGCGGCAGGTGGGCGGCCGCGCTGGCGCCGGTTGCCAACAGCGTCCGCAGCCGGCGTTTCCAGGCTGACTGCCAGGACTTGGGAAAGAACGGTTGCTTAGTGGCCGTGCGCGGGCTTTGGTCGGCGGCCCATCGCGCCAGCAACGCCGGCAGAGCGTCCGGTGTCAGCGGCGACGGGCTGGGCAACGTTGCGTCCGGCTCGTGCCGATAAAGAATATCCGGGTGACTGTCGATGATCTTCGCCAGCCAGGTGGTTCCCGAACGAGGGGCGCCCAAAATCAGGATGGGGGCTGCCAGGGCTTCCGGCGTAACGGCGATCAGACCAGCCTCCGGTCAGGTGAAGAATCCTGGCGGCGACGCGATGCGTTGGTATGCATTGGAAACCTTGAGCTGGTGCCAATCAGTCTAGCGATGCGGTCACGCGGTGCCAATGTGTCTGCTGGGTCGATCTACTCAATCGGCGATCATGCCGTCCATGCCGTAGGTCATGCCGGCACAGATGCGGTATCCAGGTCTTTTGTTCGTGTAAACACCGGCATGGAGGGTGCGCCTCCACCTACCTTGACGGGCAGAAGCCGACGCCGGCGGGTCAGTCTTTTCTCGGCTTGGTATAACACTTTGGGATCGTCCGCGAATAATCGAATCCGAAAAATTAGAAAACCAGAGTCAAAGCAATGCACTGGAAAACAAACTCGACGCGGTTACTCCCGGACTGCCCCTTTGTTCGATCGCGCGATTTGCGGTTATGGCAGACGCAACCCCAAAATATCGCGCCTTATTCGGGGGCGAGCAATGTCTTCGGCCGACGGCTGCGAGCCACATCGAAAAGACTGAAGGTGCCGCGAACGTAGTTTGAGACACCCTCCAGGCCCTGAATGTAATCCTCCAGCATCGGCGTCAATTTCGTCTTTATCAGGCGCGTCTTGCGGCTGGGGTCCATCGTCTCAAACCGTACGGCGAACCATGGTTCACCTCGCTTCAACACCAGATCTTTGGCCGGATCGTGCCATTCGAAGGCCCACATCAGCGTGCGCGGCCAAACGTCGATGGGATACCGCCCACCGATGAGAAGGCCGGGCAAGGGGGCTGGGAGGTAAGCGTGCAGCGGCGGGAGTTGGGTCAGCCAGACAGGCTCATCCGCCAGGAACAGATAAGGCGTGATGATCTGGATGATTGGCCGCTGTGGGTGACGCCATTCTTTCTCGCTGACCAACCTGACCATCTGCCCCAAATGGTTTGAGCGGATCGGCGACGCATCGCCGAGGGCATTTTCCAGAACCGGGCGGCCCTGGGCATCGCGCTGAAAGCGAATGCGCGCGTCGATCGGGCAGGTGATCTCAATCAGTCGCGATTCATGGTCCAGCACGGCCGGGCACAGGCTTACGACTTTCGCGTGCGTAGGGCGCGGCCCTTTGTTCAGAACTGTCCGCGGTTGTTCCCATATGAAGCTGGCCTTCGCATGCCGCAGGGTCCATCCGATATCGACAACCCGGCTGCGCGGAACCGCGCGGAACCATTGTCTGATCCGCCCCATCCAGGCGACCGCGGATGCACCTACCTGACGTTCGTTGACATCAATCGCGGCATGCGATGGGCTTGACCTCGGCACCGGGCATTGCGCCGCAACTCGATCCATTACGCCGATGGGCATCGACCAAAACCTTTTCATTGCGGCTGTAAAGCCTTCGTGAACGCCTCTTTTGAGTGAATTGGAGGCGGCACAAGATGTGTCGTGTGTCGCAAATCCTCGGTGAGCGCGCAACGAAAAAATGATACGATAACAAATCTGTTACAGTAACGGTCTAGTGATGGGCGATGCTTAGTCCAATCATGCTTCTGTGGCGTTGAAGTTGGCATGAGTCCTTTCATCATGGCCCCGGTCCGAATGCTATGGCGTGTTGCGGACGCACATGGTCCAGATCGCACCATATGACGATGTGGGTCCAGGGAGGCATACCTTACTATCGGCTTCTGTCGTTGCCAGTCCATGCGCGGCCGCTCCAACATTTTATCCGGGGGCGTTCGATGTGGATCATTGCTTAATTGATTTGGCTTTCAGAGGCATCGTCATGCACGATCACTGCTGAGAACATTCCAGATAAGGTCCTATGCAGTCGCGCAACTTCCACACCGGCGATCCGGCCCCATGGTTCGTCGCCCGCAGCATCGAACAACGACGCTTCAGCTTCGACACCGTCGCTGGACGTTACGTCGTGTTATGCTTCCTCGGTTCGGCGGGCGACGCCGCCGCCTCGGCCGCGCTGCACGTCGCGTTGGTCAAACACCGGCGCCTGTTCGACGGTACCAATGCCTGCCTGCTGGCCATCAGCATCGACCCCGAGGATGAACGTCAGGGCCGGCTGCGCCAATCACCGGGCATACGGCCGATCTGGGACATCGATCAGACCATCAGCCGGCTGTACGGTGCGGTGGCCGGGGATGATCTGTCCCGCTACCGGCGTTTCTGGCTGGTGCTCGACCCCATGTTGCGGGTGTTGCGCATGGAGCCGCTGGAACATGCCGAAGCGGTCATGGCGTTCGTGGCCGCGTTACCCGAAGCCGGGATTCATGACGGGGCCGACCGGCGGGCGCCGATCCTGGTGCTGCCGCGCGTGTTCGAACCCGATTTTTGCCGCCACCTGATCGGCCTCTATCGGAGCCATGGCAGCGAACAGAGCGGTTTTATGCTGGAGGTCGATGGGCACACGATCCCTGCCGAGGACATGCTGTTCAAGCAACGGCGCGACCATCGGATAGAACACGAGCCGACACGGATCGCGATCAGGGAGCGTATCCAGGCCAGACTGCTGCCGGAAGTCTGGAAATCCTTCCAGTTCAGCGCCACCCGGCTGGAGCGTTACATCGTCGCCTGCTACGATGCCGGAGAAGGGGGGCATTTCCAGCCTCATCGCGACAATACGACCAGCGTCACGGCGCATCGGCGCTTCGCCGTGACGATCAATCTCAACGATGACTACGAAGGCGGCGATTTGCGTTTCCCGGAGTTCGGCTTGCATCGGTACCGCGGGCCGGTTGGCGGCGCCGTCGTGTTCTCATGCGCATTGCTGCATGAAGTAACGCCGGTGACCAAAGGCATTCGTTTTGCCACGCTGCCATTCCTGTACGATGAAGCGGCGGTCAGACAGGCGAACAATCGGCCTGACCAGGCCGCCAACAGATGAAACAGGATGCCCTCCGGCTTGACCGAGATGGCCTACTCGATCCGCACCACAGGCCCGCTGCTTTGTCGCCTCATTGCTCGTCCGGAAAAGTGCCTTCTCGACGGTCGAGAAGGCGCTTTTCCGGACGGCTTAAGCCAAACGCCCGTGGCAGTGCTTGTACTTCTTCCCGGACCCGCATGGGCACAACGCGTTACGAGAAGTCCCGGCCCAGGTGCTTTCATCGTCCGGATCGACCGCGGTGAGGCGAAGCGGCGAGGCCGAGGTTATCCGCTGCGGGTCGGCCAGTGCCAGTTCGGATAACAAAGCGGATTCCGGTTCCGCATGCATCTCCATCATATGCTGAAGCGGCGGCGGGTCCATCGGCCGCTCCGGAGCCAATTCGACGCGCGCCAACATGCCGGTGACGCGTTCCTTCAACTCCACCAGCATCGCGTTGAACAGCGCAAACGCCTCGGATTTGTATTCATTCAGCGGGTCGCGCTGACCATAGGCGCGTAGTCCAATGCCCTGTCGCAGGTGGTCCAGCGCATACAGATGCTCTTTCCACACCGCATCGATCGTCTGGATCAGCAGGCTTTTTTCGATAAACCGCATCAGGTCGGGGCCCATGTTGGCGGCTTTCGCGGCCATCATCTCGTCCACGCCGCGCTCGATCCGCTCCCGCAGGTGAGTTTCGTCGATGCCTTCTTCCTGGCCCCATGTCTCGATCGGCAGGTCCATGTTGAACACGCGGCGCACGTCGGCGGCCAAATCGACCAGTTCCCACTGCTCCGAGAACGCCTTTTCCGGCACGCGGGCGGCGACCATCACCGCCAGCACGTCACTGCGCATATCGGCGATGGTTTCGTTCACATCGGCCAGCTTCATGAATTCCTTGCGCTGGGCATAGACCTCTTTGCGCTGGGCGTTCATCACGTCGTCGTATTTGAGCACGTTTTTGCGCGTATCGAAGTTCCGAGCCTCGACCTTCTTCTGAGCTTTTTCCAGCGCCTTATTGATCCAGGGGTGGACGATCGCTTCACCCTCTTTCAGGCCCAATCGCTGCAACATCCCGCCCATGCGTTCGGAGCCAAAAATGCGCATCAGATCGTCTTCCAGCGACAGGAAGAAGCGCGAGCGGCCCGGATCGCCCTGACGGCCCGAACGGCCGCGCAACTGGTTGTCGATGCGCCGGCTTTCGTGCCGTTCGGTGCCGATCACCATCAACCCGCCGGCATCCCTGACTTTCTGGTGCGCGATGGCGTTTTCCGCGCGTATCTGCGCCTCGCGTTCCGCTCGTTCGGCTTCATCGGCGATGCCGGTGAGTTCCTTCTTCAGCCGCACATCCAGATTGCCGCCGAGTTTGATATCGGTGCCGCGACCGGCCATGTTAGTGGCGATTACCACAGCGCCGGGTGCGCCGGCCTGCGACACGATCTCGGCTTCCTGCTCATGGAAGCGGGCGTTCAGCACCGAGTGCGGCACCTTCTTCTTCTTTAGCAGGTCGCTGATGGTCTCGCTTTTCTCGATCGATGTAGTGCCCACAAGGACCGGCTGACCCTTGGCGCGCGCTTCGTCGATCAGCGTGGCGACGGCTTCGTATTTCTCGGCGGCGGAGCGATAGACCTCGTCGTCCTCGTCCTTGCGGGTGACCAGGACGTTGGTGGGGATTTCAACCACGTCCAGCTTGTAGATTTCGGCGAATTCGTCGGCTTCGGTCATCGCCGTGCCGGTCATGCCCGACAATTTTGGATACAAACGAAAGTAGTTCTGGAAGGTGATCGAGGCCAGCGTCTGGTTTTCCGCCTGGACGGTGACGTGCTCCTTCGCCTCCAGCGCCTGGTGCAGCCCTTCGGAGTAACGGCGGCCCTGCATCATGCGGCCGGTGAATTCGTCGATGATGACCACCAGGTCTTCATGCACGATGTAATCGACATCGCGGCCGAACAGGGTGTGGGCGCGGACCGACTGCTGGACGTGGTGAACGACCGAGACATTGAAGATGTCGTACAGGTTGCCCTCGGTGATGACACCGGAGTCCTTCAGCATGTCCTCGACCCGTTCGCTGCCGGGTTCGGTCAGCGAAACCGTCTTGAATTTTTCATCTTTGTCGTAGGTCGAAGGGTCCTTCACCAGCTCTTTCACTACCAGATCGACGGTTCGATAGAGATCGGAGCTGTCCTCGGCGGGGCCGGAGATGATCAGCGGTGTGCGCGCCTCGTCGATCAGGATGGAATCGACCTCGTCCACGATCGCGTAGAAAAATTCGCGCTGGACCATATCTTCCAGCCGGTATTTCATATTGTCGCGCAGGTAGTCGAATCCGAATTCGTTATTGGTGCCGTAGGTGATGTCGGCGGCGTATTGCGTGCGCTTGGTTTCCTCGTCCTGGCCATGCACGACCACGCCGTAGGTCAGGCCGAGGAAGTTGTAGATCTGCCCCATCCAGTCGGCGTCGCGGCGGGCGAGGTAGTCGTTCACGGTTACGACATGCACGCCCTTGCCGGCCAGCGCGTTGAGGTAAACCGGCAGCGTTGCGACGAGGGTCTTGCCCTCACCGGTCTTCATCTCGGAAATCTTGCCGTCGTGGAGGACCATGCCGCCGACAAGCTGGACGTCGAAATGCCGCTGACCCAGGACCCGGCGGCTGGCTTCGCGGACCACAGCGAAGGCTTCCGGCAGCAGATCGTCCAGGGAGGCTCCGTCGGCCAAACGGCCGCGGAATTCCGCGGTTTTGGCCGTTAGCGCCTCATTCGACAGCAGCTTCATGCCGTCTTCCAGGGCGTTGATCGCCGGAACGCGACGCTGATACCCCTTCAGGGAGCGGTCGTTCGAGGAACCAAACAGAGCGCGGGTGATTGAGGCGAGCATGCAGACCTTCCATAGGCAACCAGCCCAGGGAGGAACCCAGACGCGCCTTAAGTCAGATAAGACCGCGAGGCGCCAGGGTCAACGATATAGGGCCGGCAACTCAGGGCAATCGGGTGAACAGAAAGCGACAAAGGGAGAAATCTGATTTTTTAAAAAACCGTGACATCGTGCCGTGCGCAGCACCGGCCCCTGTTCGTCATGGTGCGCGAAGACCCGCCATCCACGTCGTTTGCCGGGATCTTTACTGAAAGACATGGATGGCACGCCTTCGCGCACCATGACGATGAACGTGCGGGACGGTCTTCACTCGATTGCACCCGGGTTGTCACGTTTGAGCGCTTGCATATAGACGGCGCATGTGGTCCGAACCGCCCCCTTTGCGGATAGGCGGCGTGCATGACGGTCATCGGGGTGGATTTCGGCACGACCAACAGCGTCGTGACCCTGTTACGCCCGGATGGATCGGTCGATACTGTGCGGCACGCATTCGGTGCGGCGGAGATGGACGTGATCCGGTCCGTGCTGTGCTTTTGGAACGACGGCGCCCGGAATCAGGTCATATTGCGCAACGCGGTTGGGCCGGCAGCGATCGAGGCCTACCTCGACGACCCGCTGGATAGCCGGCTCATGATGTCGCTGAAAAGCTATCTGGCGCAGCGCAGCTTCACCGAAACCCGGGTCTTCGGCCGCTCCTTCACGCTGGAATCCCTGATCGGGCTGTTCCTGGGCCAAATCCTGCCGGCACCCCGAGATGCGGTCCTGGTGGCCGGCCGTCCCGTTCGCTTCGCCGGCGACACCCCCGACGACGCGCTCGGTGAACTGCGGTTACGCGGGTCGTACGGCCTCGCGGGATGGGGCAACGTCCAAACCGCGCTGGAGCCGGAAGCCGCCGGGTATCGCTTTGCCCGAGGTCTGGATAAGCCGGCCACCGTGCTGATCGGCGATTTCGGCGGCGGCACCAGCGATTTCTCCGTCATGCGATTCGAACCCGGCAGCAATCGCCCCGTGCAAGCCCTGGGACATGCCGGCGTCGGCATCGCCGGGGACACGTTCGATTTCCGGATCATGGATCATGTGGTTTCGCCACGCCTGGGGAAGGGCACCACCTATCGTCCCGGCAACACCGACCTGCCGGTGCCGCCGGAATACTACTCCAGCTTCGCGCGGTGGCATCGCCTGTCGTTGATGCGCGCGCCGAAGACGATGCGCGACATCGAAGCGGTGATGATGTCGGCCAAGCACCCCGACCGTCTGGGCGCGCTTCTGCGTCTGATCCGCGATGAACTCGGTTATGAACTCTACCGCTCGGTGTCCGGCGTGAAAGCCGCTTTGTCCAAGGCAGACACGGCGGTGCTGAATTTCCGCCACGCCGATTTCGCCATTGAGGAAACCATCGCCAGGCCGGACTTCGAGCATTGGATCGCACCCGACATCGCCCGGATCGCCGCAACCGTGGACCTTGCGCTGGCCGAGGCCGGTTTGCCCGAGGACGCGGTGGACCGGGTGTTCCTGACCGGCGGAACGTCTCTGGTTCCGGCGGTGCGCGGACTGTTCGTCAAGCGCTTCGGCACCCATCGGGTGACAGGCGGGGGAGAGTTCGTCTCGGTGGCCGAGGGCCTCGCGCTGATCGGGCGGGACCGGAAAGCATAAAATCCCTCGGCCGGTATCCTACCCGAATGCCCGCGCGCATTGCCAAGCCGCACCTGACGGATGCCAGTCCGATGCTGCACGGCCGTTACGACAGGATCGGCCCGCTGGTGGTAAGCCCCGTGGCGATCGGAGTGGAGCGTTATGCCGGGCATTGCACCTGTTGCGGCGGGTCATCTGGGCGGCGATCCAGGCGGGACTGGAAGACGGCTCGCCGCTCCGCGTCAATATCGTGGCTTTTCCAGGCCGCGCTTCGACAATGAGGCCGCAGCGACCCTCACGCGGCTACGCCGCTCACGGGTAGTCTGCGCCGATGAGAACTCAGTGGGGGTATGGCAGTGGGGGGGTATGGCAGTGGGGGGGGGGGTATGGCAGTGGGGGCCATACCCGTGGGTGTTTCCCGATCCGGTCACACCTGATCGGGAAACATTAACGCCACCAACGCCAGCGCAAGGGCGACCGCCCACGCGAGATAGATCGCGATCAGCAGGTCTCGCGCCTTTAATCGCTGTCCCAGCCACCATGCCGGCGGCGCCCCCAGCCCGATGGCAATGCCGGTAGGGATTATGCCGAATGCGTCTTCGGCATAAATCGCCATGGTAAACCCCATGACCATTGCGACGAACACAGGCGGAAAGCACGCCAGCAACAGCATGTCGTGGCGCAGGCGCGCGCTGGCGACGATGACGAAGCTGAACAGCGCCAGGGTGAGCAAATAGGCGAGGGCTTCTGTCACTTTATGTCAACTACCAACCTTCAGAGTTGAAACAAGACCCCGCAGGCACGCCAGTAAGGACAGAGCGGTCAGGCGGCCGGTCTTCGGATTGTCGTCGCTGGGCACATTCTCAATCGTCATGGTGAAGTTGGCAGCCTCGGACTCGACGCAGATGGTGTGGATGTTGCGGGTCAAACCCGGATCGGCCCAGATCCGCACCCGGGTGCGGATTGGCCCGATGCCCGCGAGGGCCAGCGCGGCGGCGACATTGACGTTGGCGGGAAATCCGGCGGCGGCGTTCAGGGCGTTGCCGTCGAACACCAACAGCGGCTGGGTCAGATCCATCACGTCGATGCCATGCCGCTCCAGATATGGCGCACCGATGAGTGCCATGGGCGGCTTGCGGGTTTCGATGCTGACGCTGTCTATCGGCCCTTCCGCAGCGGCCCGCACGGCGTCCAAACCCAGCAGCGCACCCGTGGGCACGATGATACGCGCTCCGGTCTGACGAGCCAGTTTGACCAGATGCATGCGGGGCAGCAGTGCGCCGGCCGAGGCCGGAATAAATATCCGGCCGGCCTCCAGCGCCGGCAACGCGATCCGTTCGAAGATCGCCGAGGGCGCGGCCTCTACCACGATGTCGGCTTCGGCCAGTTCCGGAATTTCGACAATCCGCGGCGGAGATTGAAATCCGGCCAAATTTGCCCGGGTTTTGACCTGATCGCGGCCCGAGACCGCCACCAGGCGCAATCCCGCCACACCTGCGTCCAGCGCTCGGGCCAGCGGCAATCCAATCGCACCCAGACCCGCGATCGCGACGGTCTTATCCATGTCCAATCCTCTTTGCGTCAACCGTTTGGTCCAGCCGTGATGAGGGGTCAATTCTTGCCTAATCCACGACCTTGGTCTTCGTCGGCGCTGGCTCGCGCCCGCATCAACTCATCCTGTGTATTAACATTAGCGAAAGGATCGCCTGTTGGCACGGCAAAATCAACGTAACGCATACCGATGCACTCTGCGAAAAAACCAACCTGCCGCCGCCCGGGGGCCGACAATAACCTGCGCAGACCCGACATGCAGGCGACCGGCCATAGGGCAACCAGATGATGCCGCTGCCCATGGCTGGATACCCCGGCAGGCGCCGGGGCCAGCGCGCAGGCCAATCCTTTCGGCAGAAATGGCATATCGCCGGGTGCGGTTAGAAGCGCGGTCATGCCAAGCGAAGCTGCCCACTCGAGGCCGGCCAGAACCCCCGCCAAAGGCCCCTGCCCTTGAAACGCGCCGTCTGGCAGCACCGGCAGACCGAAGGACGCGAAGCGGGCCGGATCGCCGTTGGCGCTGATGGCGATGTGCGCAAGGTCGAGTGCGGCAATGACCGAAGCCAACATGGTTCGACCTCCAACCGTCAGCAACGGTTTGTCAGTGCCCGCATCAGAATTCGGATTTTCCGTAGGCAGGTTGGAAACTGCCGGTCCGTCACGAAGAACCGCAGCCGTGCCCTTACAGGGTTGAGCCGAAGACTCCCGGCCGGTGGGGCCAACAACCGGCTGGTCACCGGCAGCCATTCGACGCCCCTTGCCGCCGGCCAGAACCAAGCCTGCGGTACGAGTGACCATCATAAGAGAGAAATGGGGCGAGCAACGGGACTCGAACCCGCGACATCCAAGACCACAACCTGGCGCTCTGCCAACTGAGCTATGCCCGCCATCCAGACGGCGCGGTGTAAGCCGGATATCATACCCACGTCAAGATTCCCTGTTCACCGAATACGGGCGGTAGCCACGCGCCTTCCCGATCGCCATGAAATGGTGCGCCAACTCGGCATAATCGCCTTGGGCGACCTCGAACGCCGCCAACGGATACTCGCTGGCATACCAAACCGAGTCGAATCGCATCGGCAGGCGCCGCTCTTGAAATCCATGGTGGGTGTAATGGGCCAGGGCGAATCCAGTCCCATGATTGGGTGCCACGGCCGCCACGTCGGCATTGGTTTCCAAATAAAACTGCTCATCGAACACCGCCAGCGCCTGCTCACGGTCACATGGAAAGCGCGGCGCGGCGCCGAATTGTTGTTGCAATGCCGTGTGTGACATCTGCCGCCAGAACGGCGCGATCCGGCTGTGCGCCCGGGCATGGAGATCCAGCGGGACAGCGTAATTGATCGGGAACAGAAAGAATTTATACCGTGTGTCGCCAAATGGCAGCAGGTCCACGCTCGGTTTTTGCATCGGATTGAACAGGCCGCTGACCGCCATGTAGATATTGCCGGCACTCTTGGAAAGCCAGGCTGCGAGCCACGAATAGGTCGAAACTCCAACGACGATGTTTCGGGACTGCCGGATGGTCTCAAAATCGGCAAGAGGATTATCCTGCGGCTCGCGGAATATCGCATCGGGAAACGCCGCGCAGATACGGTCCATGTATAGATTTGGATGTGTCTGGCCGATGAACACCGGCTTCAGGCCGGTGATGTCAACGATGTCGCGATAGAATTCCACCGGCGTCAGAACATATTCGGGGTTCGGCCCATGCAGGATGTCCTCGGCACGGACCGGACACACCAGGTACTCCGGGCCGAAGCCCATCGGTGTTTGAAACGGCGAGACGAACACGTCCTGGTATTGCTCAGGCAACAGGAAATTCTCCATACGTTGGCCGAACCCCGTCCATTCGACCCGCCCGATCTGTCCCGACAGCATCTGCTCGGCGAGGGACGACAGGTCGATATGCTGCTCCCGCTGCTCCACCGTCGCGGGGCCGCAGGAACCCAGTGGGGCGTGATAGATGCCCCAGCCGGGGATGGATATGTTGGATATCCGGCAACCCGGCACCAGCGCGGCAAATTTCAATGCGACCATGTATTCGATCATCAAATTCGCCAGCCGTCCCATGGGCTGTAGATGAAACACAGGGCCGAACATGCAGGTGAACTCCGTTAACGCATTGATTGGGCGCGTGACCGGGCAACCGAATTATCGTTGCCCGAGAACGTGCCGGCGCGGCGATCGTCATGCGCATAAACGCCATTCCCGCAGAATGCCGCTTTGGTAAGCCGATCGCAATGACGCCTGTGGCAGGTTGTGGGGGGAAAGGCGCCCTGAAATCCCCTTGCGGTCGAACGGGTCTCCAGGGCATTTATCAGATCATGAGTGGAAACAATACCGATCGCCAACCGGCTGAAACACAAGCGTCAGGACAGCCTCCTGCTGGACTTGGCGTGCAATCCGGGACCGCGTCATCCGGGGACCTACAACAGGTTGGGGCCGCGCGAGTTGGAACCCCACAGCCGGCCGTCAATGGCGAAACGGTCGAACAGGCGCTCGGGCGGGCGCAGGCCGCCGCCCAGGCCAAGCGTTTGAACGAGGCGAGCGGGATTTGCGCCGACGTCCTAACCGCGCTCCCCGATCAGCCGGCGGCGCTCGCGCTGCAGGGGATCGTTGCCGCCATGGCGGGCGATCCCGAAACGGGCGTTGCCCTGCTTCGCCGGGCGATCCAGCTTCGGCCGGGAAATTCCACCTGGTATGCGCATCTCA
>JANXLQ010000195.1 GCA_025355085.1 Rhodopila sp. | reverse complement strand
CCCGGACGGCGCCCTGCGGATCAGTGCGAAAACCGGTCTCGGCATGGACGAACTGCGCGCCCAACTGGCCGCGGCCGCGCGACGAATGACGGAATCCAGCGGGCCGCCGCCGTTGACTCGCGCACGCCATCGCGCCGCACTGCTGGCGGCGGCAGAGCATTTGGAGGCGGCGGAACATGCCGGCCTTCCGGAGTTGCGCGGTGAGGACCTGCGGCTGGCAATGCGCGCGCTGGGCCGGATTACGGGCCATGTTGGGGTAGAGGATATCCTAGACACCGTATTTTCAAAATTCTGTATCGGGAAGTAGTTACTCCACCGCCGCCCGAAGTCCGGCCCCTGCCGCTAACGGGCATAGCGGCAGCGCGGCGGCCAACATCGCCGCCAACAGCATCAGGTGCGGATGCGGCGAAAACCCACCCGCCGCCGCATCCGCCGCCGCAGCGCCGAAGATCAGCACAGGGGTCACCAGCGGCAGCACCAGCAGAGGCAAAAGCACGCCGCTTCGTCTCGCCCCCAGTACGATAGAGGCCCCCATCGTGCCGAACAGCGACAACAGCGCGCTGCCGATCAGCAGACCCAGCAGAAGTGCGGGGATACCTTCTTCGGGCATGCGGAGCATAATCGCTACCGGTCCTGCGGCCAGCAACAGCGGCACGCCTGTTACCAGCCAGTGCGACATTGCCTTCGCCGCGGCAATTCCGAACGGCGGCAGGCCGGACAGCATCAGCAGATCCAGCGAGCCATCTTCCAGGTCCGCTCCGAACAGCCGGTCCAGCGGCAGCAACGCGGCCAGCAGGGCGCAGACCCAGACGATGCCGGGAGCGATTCGACCCAGCGTGTCGGGAGCCGGGCCGATTGCTAAGGGGAAAAGCGAGGCGGTGACCATAAAAAACAGCAACGCCGCAAGAGTATCTGCCCCGTGGCGCAACGAAAGCCGAAGGTCGCGGGAGAGAACTGCCCCGAAGATGCGCATCAGGTGGCAGTCCAGGTTGAAACCACACGAACAACTTGGCCCGGGTCACATATTCCATTTGTGTCCTGGCGAGGTTTAGCCCGGTCATTTGCGACTTTCCCGGCAGCGACATCCCGGGTCCCGGGTGGCTGGGCCAAGCCCGGCAATGACAAGAAGGCATAGATGCACATCAACTTAACCTAAACTCAGCCGCGTCCGGCAGTGGCAGCGGCACGTGAGTTGCCGCCACGACGATCCCTCCACCGGCCCTATGCGTCGCCAGCAATCCGCCGAACCGTTCTATGGAGGCAATATCGAGACCGAGCGTGGGCTCGTCGAGCAGCCACAACGGCGCGGCCGTCAGCACCAGTCGCGACAGGGCCAACCGTCGCTTCTGCCCCGCCGACAACATTCGCGCCGGAAGATCGGCCAGTGCCTCCAGCCCCACCGCGGTCAGGGCTGTCATGACAGAACGTCCGGACACGCTGGCGGCAAAGAGAATATTTTCCATTACGGTCAGCCCCGGCTTCACGGCGTCCTGGTGCCCGAGATAGGCGACGCGACGGCCATGCAAAACCAGATCGTTCAGGGCATCCTCGTCGTTCCACAGCACCTGTCCGGCCGCCGGGCGCACCAATCCCGCCAGAAGCCGCAAAAGCGTTGATTTGCCAGATCCGTTAGGCCCGGCCAGCAGCAAGGCTCCTCCCGCCGGCACCCGGAATCCGAGATCACGAAAAACCAGCCTCTCCCCCCGGAACACCGCCACGTCCTCTGCCGCCAGCACTATCGCCCCCAAATTATTCCGCGCCGCACAACCCCGGTGGACGACAACCCCCTCGGTGTGGTTAAAGCCCGCCATCGTCAATATTTCATTCGCGGCGTGTTTTCTACCCACGCCGCCCTAACGGAAGGCACCCCGTAAACCGGGGCGACATGGGCGCATGACCGCAGTTGGGCACGATACCCTCAAAACCCGCCGGACACTCACCGTCGAGGGTAAAGGATACGATTATTTTTCGCTGCCGGAAGCGGCCAAGACTCTGGGCGACTTTTCCCGCCTGCCGGTCAGCCTGAAGATCCTGCTGGAAAACACCCTGCGCTTCGAAGACGGCCGCAGCTACAAGACCGATGACGCCAAGGCGATCGTCGGTTGGCTGGAGAAGGCATCCTCCACCAAGGAAGTGCCGTTCAAGCCCGCGCGCATCCTGTTGCAGGACTTCACGGGCGTTCCCGCCGTCGTCGATCTCGCCGCGATGCGTGACGGCCTTACCCGGCTCGGTGGCAACCCACAGAAGGTCAATCCGCTGGTGCCCGTCGATCTGGTGATCGACCACTCGGTGATGATCGATTTTGCCGGCGCCGCCGACGCCGAACAGAAAAACGTCGATGTCGAGTTCGAGCGTAACGAGGAGCGCTACAAGTTCCTGCGCTGGGGCCAGGATGCGTTCGACAATTTCCGCGTTGTCCCGCCCGGCACCGGCATCTGCCATCAGGTGAACCTGGAATACCTCGGCCAGTGCGTGTGGACCTCCACCAACGGCGGCACCACGTTCGCCTACCCGGACACGCTGTACGGCACCGATAGCCACACCACAATGGTGAACGGCCTGGGCATCCTCGGCTGGGGCGTCGGCGGCATCGAGGCAGAAGCCGCCATGCTCGGGCAGCCCATCGCCATGCTGATCCCCGACGTGATCGGCTTCCGCCTGACCGGCAAGACAGCCGAGGGCATCACCGCCACCGACGTCGTGCTGACGGTCACGCAAATGCTGCGCAAGAAGGGCGTGGTTGGGAAATTCGTCGAATTCTTCGGCCCGGGCCTGGACGATCTGGGCCTGCCGGATCGCGCCACAATCGGCAACATGGCACCGGAATACGGGGCAACGTGCGGTTTCTTCCCCGTCGATAAGGTTGCCCTGGACTATCTGCATCTGTCCGGTCGTGACACCCATCGCATCGCGTTGGTGGAAGCGTATCTGAAGGCTCAGGGCATGTTCCGGGAGCCGGGCCAGCCTGACCCGATCTTCACCGACACGCTGGAACTGGACCTGTCCACCGTTCTGCCAAGCATGGCGGGGCCGAAGCGGCCGCAAGATCGCGTGCTGCTGAAGGATATTGCGTCGTCGTTCAAGTCGGACCTCACCAAGGGCCTGGGCGTGCCGGCCGCCGATGTCAGCCTGTCCGTCAAGGTCGAAGGCAAGAACTACGATCTGACCCACGGCGACGTGGTGATCGCAGCGATCACGTCTTGCACCAACACCTCCAACCCGTCGGTGCTGGTCGCTGCGGGCCTGGTGGCGCGTAAGGCGCACGCGAAGGGCCTGCG
>JANXLQ010000171.1 GCA_025355085.1 Rhodopila sp. | reverse complement strand
CATGAGTGCATACAGCGTTGGACGGCTGACGCCCAGCAGCCGTGCGGCCGTGGACAGGTTATTGTTGCCGCGAATCAGTGCCTCGTAGAGAACGTCGCGCTCCGCGCGCAATCTTGCGGCACGTAGATCAAGATCCGGAAGCGCCTCGACAGGCGGCGCGAGTTCCAGGTCGGCGGCATCGATCGTTCGTGGGTCGGCCATGACGACGGCCCGCTTGAGGCGGTTTTCCAGCTCTCGCACGTTGCCGGGCCAGTCATGACCGTTCATCGCGTGGATGGCGTGTTCGGTGAAACCGCGGATGCCGCGGCCGAATTCCTGATTGAACCGGTTCAAGAAGAAATTCGCCAGCAGTACGATATCGGGACCGCGGTCCCGTAGCGGCGGAATGCGAATGGTGAAGGCGTTCATGCGGTAGAACAGGTCACTGCGAAAAACCCCCTGCACCATCTTCTCGTCCAGGTTGGCGTTGGTGGCGGAGACGATGCGGACATCCACCTGAATCTGCTGCCGTCCGCCAATCCGTTCGACGATCTGATCCTGAAGGAAGCGCAGCAATTTCACCTGCAACGGATGGGGCAGATCGCCTATTTCGTCGAGGAACAGCGTACCTTTGTTTGCACTTTCGATCTTACCGATTGTTTGCTTCACTGCCCCGGTGAAGGCACCACGCTCGTGCCCGAACAATTCGCTTTCCAAAAGATTTTCCGGAATGGCGCCACAGTTGATGGCGACAAACGGCTGTTTGGCGCGCGGCCCCAGGTCATGTACCGCCCTCGCCATGGCTTCCTTGCCGGTGCCACTTTCGCCCAGCAGCAGGACCGGAACGTTGGTGGTCGCGATCTTCTCGATATCGCGGCAGACTTTCAGCATGCCCGAGCTGGCGGTGACGATGCGCTCGATCGGGGACCTAGCCGGCAGCGCTGCGAGACGGCGGTTTTCGTCCTCTAGCCGGTGCAGGTGCAAGCCGCGTGCGATGATCGTGCGCAACACCTCGATCTCGACCGGCTTCTCGCAGAAATCATAGGCGCCCAGGGCGATGGCGCGGAGTGCGTTCTTCCGCTCACCGTTGCCGGTGACGATGATCACCTTGGTCCGCGGTGCGATGCGCAGCACGTCGGTCAATGTCGCGAAACCTTCGCTGACCCCATCGGGGTCGGGCGGCAGGCCGAGGTCCATGATCGCGACCGGCGGATGGTCGCATTTCACCAGTGCCACGGCCTGTGGCCTGGCATGGGCCAGCAATACCTCGCAGGACGGGAACGCCCAGCGATATTGGGAACAAAGCCCCTCGTCGTCCTCGACGATCAGCAGCTTTGGCTTCGTTGCATCGCTCATGCGCCGGCCGATACAGATTCGGCGACGCCGGGGTGGACCAAGGGCAGGATGATCCGCATCGTCGTTCCGGCTTTCATCCGGCTGAGCACGAGCAGGTCGCCGCCAGCGTCGCGCAGCAATTCACGCGCCTGAAAGGCGCCGATGCCATGACCGTCGCCCTTGGTGCTGCGCAACGGACGAAACAATTCGTCGCGGACGAATTCCGGGGTCATCCCCGGCCCTTGGTCGATGATATCGACGACAATACCGTGCGCTTCGGTCCGCAGTTCGATCCGCACAGGCACACCCGGATCGGATGCTTCGGCGGCGTTGTTCAGGATGTGGGTGACCACTGCATCGAATGCATCCGGATCGATCGCCGCGCCGACGCCGCCGCTGCGATCGGTGACGACGATGTCGCGCTGCCGCGTGGTCTGGCAGACGGCCACCAGATCGCGCAACCGCTCAAGCGGAGAGATCAGGGCGTGGTCGCGTTCCTGCCTTTCGGCCTGCAGCCGGGACAACAGCCGGGTAATCTTGCCGACCGAGGCGCGCACGGTGGCCAGCATGTCGCGCTGGAACTCCGGGTTATCCGCATAAACTTCAGCATTGGTCAAAAGCATCGAAAGCTGCCCGGACACATTCTTGATGTCATGGATGACGAACGCAAAGCGCCGGCTGTATTCGCGAAGCTCTCGGGTCTGCACAAGAACCTGCTCCGCCCTCTGCTCCGCCACACGGCTCGCGATTTCGCGACCGACCACTCGTAGCAGGTCGTACGCTTCGCGGTCCAGTTTGAATTGCGCGCGCGGTCGCGCCAGGACGACGAATCCGATGACCGTTCCGAAGTGATTGAGCGGCAGCACCAGCCAGGATCGAGGCAGTTCCGGAAGCCATGTTTTTCCGTCCGGATGATCGTCGAGTTGCACAATCCAGTCGCCGTCACCGAACTGGGCGATCAGGGGATGCCCGGGCGGTATCGGTTCGGTAACCGCCGGCATGTTCCAGGACCCGGCCCATTGAAAGGCGACATCGCGGGGTGGCCGCACGAACAGTGCCCCGGCCGGGCTATCGACGATCTCCGCCGCAGCGCGAATTGTCCGTTTGTGCAATGCGACGAATGCCTCGGGTGCCGTCAGGACGTCAATGCAGCGCATCCATTCCCGGCGGTAATCGTACCGGCTGCTGAAGAAGTTCTCCACCACCATGGCTTTGATGCGGGACCGGGCCGAACCCGAGGTCAGAATGACCGCAACGGCGAGGATGGCGCCGAAGATCAGCGAGGTTTCGGCGACGCGGCCCCATTCAGAGCCGCCGCGGCGAAACGCTTCGCCGATCAACGCGATGGCCAAAAGGAAGATGCCGCTGGCGATCAGGGTGAAGCTATGGAAAACGACATCGCGAGACACATAGATATCGACCGCCCAGCGGCGGTTTCGCACCACGGCCAGGGCAATCAGCGGTGCCGCGATGATGGTCACCGGGGCGCGTGCCTCAACCAGGGCGAACGACAGCCGGTGGAACAGCACGCCGTCAGCGTAAAGCAACAGATCGTAGAGAAAGACCCCGCCCAGGGCGACGCAGAGCAGGTTGATATTCCAACGTGATTCGACCGGAGTATTAAAATACAGATTTTCCAGCAGCAGCACATTGCAGATCGCAAAACCGAGCCGGGTTGCCGTGCCGAAGGATTGGAGGCTGACGGACCCGGGGCCGGCAAACCATTCCAGCAACGGCGTGCTACCCAACACGATCAACGCCAGAAGTCCCATCGTCTTGAAGGCGCTGGTAATTTGCTCGCCCGACCCGACAGAACGCCGGTACAGGTGCAGGATGAAGCCATACCAGGCGGCGGCACGTCCGACCTCCAGCCAACTGGCGAGATGGAGAACCGGGGCCTGCCACGCCAGGGCGAAGGTCGCGGCCCAGGCCGCTGTCACGGCACAGGCGAAAGCGAGCCATCCGCCGGTGCGGCTGAGCGGCCGGCGCAACAGGGTCAAAGTTGCGAGGACGGCATAGACGACCGCACAGGCGCCATGCAGCACCACGATCGCGGGAATGTCGGGCCTCATTGTCGTGTGATCGCCATGTTTCTGGCCATCGCATCGTCCGGGGGGCTGGTCCAGCGAAATCCTGCGGAACGATACCATCGCATGTTGAGGCGGACGCCGGACACCTGATATAAGTCAGCGGACGACAAGAGGCCGGGACGCTGGATACGCGCGAGAAAGCGATAATAAAAGCCAACGCTGAGGATTGCCAAGAGTTCATTGAATTTTTTACGCCGTATTTTTCGACCAGTGTCAGGTTTGGTTAAATTTTTAAAGCTTTTAGACAAAATCCATGTTAATGGATATTAATTGATAGGCGTGAGGCAGGCTTGACGAAAAAATGTAACCTATGGTGGTAATTCGATATTCGACTTCGCGACATACTGGTCGATTGCATCTGCACGTTGAATTGTTACAGCCTTAATGGCATAGATAACCTCACGGATTGGAGAGGCCGTCATCGACACTGCCGCCGTTGGCCCGAAAGGGCCAAAGCCGATACCGAAGGCGTGTAGCTCATTGGCAGAGCGCTGCCTAAACATGGCAGATGAGGGGGTTCGATTCCTTCCGCGCCTACCATCATGGCTAACTCGCCGCTCGAACCTTGCTTCATGCCTGTCCGACGCGCCCGGCACATCGTGGCGCGCTTCGGCATTTCCAGAGGTTAACGTGATCCACGATCGGCTCGACCATACACGGCAAGATACTTCCCGGCTGACCCGCGGCCCCACCTTAGCGGCACACAAGCCCAGGCCGACGCACGGCGTGGGGATTGCGTCCATTACCGGGATGTCATTGTTGCTGGCGCTGTCGGGCTGCGATATGGCGATGTTCAACTCCCATGCCGTGCCGCCTGTGGTCGAAAAAAGCGCGCCCAAGGCTCCGGACGATTACGTTATCGGATCAGGCGACCAACTCAGTGTCTTCGTCTATCGCAATCCGGACCTCAGTGAAGGCGGCGTCGCGGTGCGCCCCGACGGTCGGATATCGACCCCGCTGATCGAAGACATCATGGCAGCAGGCAAGACGCCCACCCACCTCGCGCGCGAAATCGAATCGCGACTCACCAAATACGTACAGGATCCGAACGTCACGGTCATCGTCCGAGGCTTCGTCGGGCCATCCGACCGCCAGGTGCGGGTGATCGGTGAGGCCACAGACCCGATCGCCATCCCGTATCGCGACCATATGACGTTGCTCGACATCATGATCGCCACCAAGGGACTGACGAAATACGCCTCCGGCAACCGGGCTAAGATCGTTCGGATTGAGCCTGATGGGAAGCAACAGATCATCCAGGTGCGTCTGAGCGATCTGATCAAGGACGGCGATATCAGCCAAAATATTGAAATGAGCCCGGGCGATACGCTGATCGTTCCGCAATCCTGGTTCTGAGGAACCGCTCGCAATGGATGCTGTCCGCCTTCTGCTCACGCAATATCTGCGCGCCGCCTGGCGCCGCCGATGGATGGGCGTGATCATCGCGTGGCTGGTCTGCGGCGTCGGTTGGGTTGGCGTCTATACAATCCCCAATCAGTTCGAATCCAGTGCCCGTTTGTTCGTCGATGCCGATGCCGTGCTGACTCCGCTGCTGCGCGGCCTGGCCGCCGATTCGGCGCCAACGACACAACTTGAAATTCTACAGCGCACCCTGCTCAGTCGCCCCAACTTGGAAAAGCTGGTCTCGAAAACCGATCTCGATCTGACCATGAACAGTCCGGCGGACCGTGAGCGGCTGCTGACCCGCCTGAGCACGGAAATTAAAGTCAATCCCCAGACTAAGAACCTGTTCACCATTAACTATCGCGACAAGGTTCCCAAATTGGCGCACGACGTGGTGCAGACCTTGCTGACGATCTTCGTCGAGAGCGCGACCGGCGGATCGCGCAGCGACATGGAAAATGCGCGCCGCTTCCTGGAGCGCCAAATCCAATCCTATGAGCAGCAATTGCGCGCCGCGGAAAAGCGGCGGGCCGACTTCCGAGCGCGTTACATCGAAATTCTGCCGGCCGATAACAACCCCAACGTTCCAGCTCTGGAAGGCGTCCGCAACCAGGCTTTGAATCTGGAAGGCAAATTGCAGGATCTGCTGATCTCTCGCGATGCCCTTAAGCAAGAGGTGGAGAACACGCCGCCGTTGCTGGTTGTCGAGTCCGGCAGCAATAACGGACTGCCCCAGCTATCCGGTTCGGTAGCCAAGTCCCGGATACAGGAAGCGGAAGACCAGCTTCGTATGCTGTTGCTTAAGGACACCGAGGCGCATCCGGATGTCGTCGCCCAGCGGAAGATGATCGAGGCGTTCAAAAATGGGCCGAAGGAGGGACCGAGCGCAGCCGAAACCGCCGCGAGGGACGCGGCCGGGCGGGATGCGGCGTCCAACATCGTGAAACGGTCAGTGCCCAATCAGGTTTATGACCAGTTGAAGGTGAAACTGATCGAAGCCGACACAACAATCATTTCCGTGCAACGTCAACGCGACGACGCGGTGCGGTATCGCGACCGTCTGGAAAAGATCCAGCGGGAACAGCCCGGCCTGATCGTCGAATATCAGAATATGGATCGCGATTACACCGTGCTGCGGAGGAATTACGAGGAACTGCTGGGGCGCCTCCAATCCGCCAACATAGCCCAGGCGGCCGACACCCAGGCCGACAAGGTCAAACTGCAAATCATCGACCCACCGGAAATACCGCGGCTGCCGGTGGCGCCAAACCGTATGCTATTGATCACCGGGGTATTGCTGGGTGGTTTAGGGACGGGTGTTGGTATGACCGTTTTGTTCGGCCAACTCGACCGGTCGTTTTCAACGGTTGACGATCTACGAAAGCTCGGGCTGCCGGTACTCGGAGGTATTTCCGTCCTGGGCCTGATACCACTGCGCCAGCGTATCATGACCGTTATGCGCGTCAGTGCAGCGGTGGTCGTGCTTTTGGGCGTTTACGGCGGCCTGGTAATCCAAATTCTTCGGTCTGCGGCGCTGATCTAATGCCTCATCTCATTCGCGAAGCATCAAGCCTGCACGCACTTTCCGTTGCCGCCGGCGCACCCGGGCTGGCACAGTTGAGGGTTTCGGCCATGGGAACCAGACGGTCATGCTGATACCAAAGGCCGCCCATCTGATCGAACGGGTAACGGAGCGGCTGCTGCGGTCGGGGGCATTGGACGATTCCGCTGCGCAATTGCTGGGACAACCCGCCGGTCAGGCGACCGATGGGACGCCATCGGCGCCGATATCTCCCCTTGCGACGGACGGGCCGACAATGCCCACTCTTCCGCCCGGGTCGGTTAATAAGATGCACGTTGAAGATGTGCATGCTGAAGGGCTGATGGAAGCATCGGCTGCCACGCCTTCTGCTCCAGCGACCGCCCCCGCACCGCCTGCCTCCGCAACATCAGTGCGCGCGTCAGCCCAGCGCTCTTCGTTGTTTGCACCCCCGCCTTCCGCCGCAACGTCACCACCAACAGTGACCGGCATAACGCCAGCCACTGCCCGGCCGGTTTTGCCGGTGGCCAATCCATTGTTGCCCTCGGCCCCACCGATGGTCAGCACTCTTGTTTCGCCCCTCAGGCGGTCCAGCGACGTCGCGCCAGGTGCCGTGGAGGCGAAAGTGCCCCCGGGCACGTCCAGCATGTTGACGCCAGCGATCCCCGGTCAGGTCCAAACCGCAGGACTGCCGGCCGACCAATCCGGCCTAACGGACCGCGCCGCCGATTTTCCCCTGTCCACACCATCGCTCGTGCCGCGCGGTACGCCTTCCGATCCAGCAGCGGGAGTGCTGCAAGGGCCGGTCTCAGTCGACGCAGTGTCCCTTGAACGCGCCGGCATGGTCGATTGGTCACGCTCCCGCACCCGCATCTCGGAAGAGTTCCGGTTGGTGCAACGCCAGATCATTCGCTCCGCCTTCGGGCCGGGTGCCGAACCAGGCTTTTCCAACCTGTTGCTGGTCACCAGCGCCAGGCCGGGAGAAGGCAAAAGTTTCATGGCCACCAACCTCGCCGGCAGTATCGCTCGGCAGGGCGACCATCATGTGCTGCTGGTCGATTCCGACTCCAAGCGCGATTCAATTTGCTACAGCCTGGGGCTGGCACGGGCGCGCGGGCTGCTCGACCTGGCGGCCAATTCCAAACTCGACCCCGGCCCGCTGATCGTCAAAACACCGATTGCGCGGCTTTCGATTCTGCCGGTTGGGCGCGAACGGGAGCGTAGTGCAGAGCTGTTTTCGACCAAGGAGATGACGCGGCTGATCCAAAGCCTGGGACGCCGGTATGCCGACCGGCTGCTGATCCTTGACGCACCACCATGCCTGTCCACTTCCGATCCGGCAGTTCTCGCCCAGGTTGTTGGCCAGATTTTGTTCGTGGTAGAGGCGGATCGTACTCAACGCGATGAGATCGAGGCCTCGCTCGACCTGATCCAGGCATGTCCGACTATCACCATGGTTTTGAACAAGCAGCAGATATCGTCCCGCTACACGTTCGGCGCCTATTCCTCGTACTACTCTTCCTAGGCCGGCGGCCTGCAATAACGCGATGATCGATCATGCGACGACGGCGGCGGAACGCTTAATAGCGAGCCCCTCCCTAAGCAGGCTCATCGGCACGTTCGGTCTGGCGGCGGCATTGCTGCTCGGGCAAATCGGCACCGCAACGGCGTTCCCACTGCTCGATGCCGAGAACACCGCCGGAGTTCCGCTGGGTACGGAACTGTCCGGGCCGGATGCGCAGGATTTACGGCACCAATTGCAACTCGCGAACGGATTGTCGGCCCCGGCCGGAGGCGGTTGGACCATTGTGCCGCGGATCGATTGGCAAGGGGCACTGACCGACAACGCCCTTCAGGTCCACAGTCCGCGAAGGGCCGACATCGTGTCGTTTTTCTCGCCTGGAATCGGCATCGCGGGTGAGTTGCCGCGTGTCAATCTGACATTCGATTTCGCACCGACATTGACCACGTATGCACGCACCAGCAACCTGAACAGCCTGACCGAACAGATGAACGGTCTCGGCAATGTCACACTTGTCCCTGATCTGGCCTTTGTCGATATCCGCGCGGTGGCCGGCGTGCAAAGTCTGTACGGTGGTCTCGGCGGGCTGGGTGGCGCCAGCGGGGCCGGCGCGGCAGCGTCCTCGTCATCGGCGGGTTCTATTCCGAGTTTGGTGGGCAACAGCCAGGGCCTAAATAAGAATAATGAGACGCAGACAACTAGTTTTGCAATCTCGCCCTACCTGATTCAACGTTTTGGCGACTGGGGAACCGGCCGCCTGGGGTATTCCCTGGAGGTGACCGAATCGGATTCGATCGGAGGGTTCGCCGCATTGCCGTTCCCGACCGGCGGCTTGAACGCCCGGACATTGATAACCAACGAGCAAACCGGCCATTTCGTCAGCGGCGACATCCTGGGATATCTACAGGACAGCCTCGACGTCAATCTGACTCAAACCCAAACCACCACGGGGTCGAGCATCGGGACGGCCCAATCCGGGATTCCCTCGCAAACCACACATACGTCCTCCACGCGGGCAATCATCACCGACCAACTGAGTTACGAGATCAACCGCAGCCTTTTGGTTTTCGTCTCGGGCGGCCACGAGAGCATCCACTATACCGGCCCGGGCGGCCAGTCGATCGACGGCCTGACCTGGAGTTTCGGCTCAACCTGGACGCCTAATCCGGACAGTCAGTTGACGCTCAGCTACGGGCATCAGAACGGTAGCAATTCCCTGAGCGTGAACGGACATTATGCGCTGACCTCGCGCACCCTGCTGACCGTCAGCTACGGCTCCACCCTCGGTACCCAGCTTGAGCAGGTCCAGAACCAACTCAATCTCGCGACCCGGGGCAATGGCGGGCTGGTGAATGGCCAGACCGGCGGACAGTTGTTCGGCTCCAGCAATGCCCTCGCCTCGCAGGACGGCGTCTTCCGCACCACGACACTGACCGTGGGAACCCAGACGGCACTGGACCGGGACACGTTTGCGCTCAATCTGCTGATGACCAAGCGGGTCAGTACAAGCGCGACCAACGCGAGGACCGCCAGCAGCAAGTCCGTCAGCGCGAACTGGACGCATCTGATGCGACCCGACATGACCGTTAGCGCAGCGGTCTCCTATGGGATACAGGAGCAAAACGCTGGCGTCGCGATCGGCAGCAATCTCGGCAACAATACGACAATGACGGCAAGCCTGGCGTGGCAGTGGCATATTTCCGATACACTCGGCGCCAGCTTGCGGTATTCATTCGTGGAGCGGCAATCGCCGGTCTCCGTCAACCAAATCTACCAGGATATGCTGATCCTCGGCATCTCGAAAACCTTCTGATCGCACCGTGTTCCACAAATTCTACCATTTTTCCGGCCAACCATTTCTGCTGACGCCCGACGCGCGATTCTTTTATGGCTCGAGCGAGCACAGCAGGGCGATCTCGCATCTTGTCTATGGGTTGGCGCAACAGGAGGGCTTCATCGTCGTCACTGGCGAGGTGGGGTCGGGCAAGACGACACTAACCGAACAGCTTTGGTCGCAACTCGACCGTAACACCTACATCATCGCCCGCGTTGTGACGACACAAGTGTCGGCCGACGACCTGCTGCGGCTGATCATGGCGAATTTCGGATTGGGGGAAACGCAGGGGGCCGACAAGGCCACATTGCTGCGGCGGTTTGAGCAGATGGTGGGCGAACAGCGTAAACAGGGTCGCCGTTGCCTTCTGGTGGTCGATGAGGTGCAAAATCTGTCGCTCGCGGCGATGGAAGAGCTGCGGATGATCTCCAACATCACCGTGGACGGCATGGCCTCGGTTCAAACCGTGCTGCTGGGACAGCCACAATTCCGGACCCAGCTTGCCGCCAAGGATTGGGAGCAGCTTCGCCAACGCGTACTCGCCTCGTATCATTTGGGACCGCTGTCCGGCGCCGAAACGCGCCTGTATATCGAGCATCGGCTGCGAACCGTTGGCTGGACCAACGATCCAACATGGGAGGACGCGGCGTTCGGCGCGATCCATCAGCAGACCGGCGGTGTTCCCCGCCGTATCAACACGCTCTGTTCCCGGTTGTTGCTGTTTGGTGCGCTGGAAGAAACGCATATCATCACCGGCGAAATGGTCAACGAGACGGCGGAGGAAATGGATCGCGACCTTGGCGCGGGGCTGGAGCCGATGACTCTGAACCCGCTCAGCTCAGGAGATCGCGAGGATCTGGTGCGACGCATCGAAATGCTGGAACGCCACGCCTTCCTTCAGGAACAGGCTTTCAAACGGCTGCTGAGCCTGTTGGAAGCATTGTGACCCGTCCAGGAACGACAGCGAACGTTAACGCCCCCATCTGCAATGCGATGACAGTGGATGTGGAGGACTACTTCCAGGTCCAGGCGTTTGCGCATTGTATCGACCGCAAGGACTGGGACGCCTTTCCCCGACGGGTCGATCTGAATACCAATCGTATCCTGGACCAGTTCGCTGCGGCTGGCGTCAAGGCGACATTTTTTACCCTGGGTTGGGTGGCCGAACGGTTTCCGGGATTGATCCGCCGCATCGTGGCGGATGGGCACGAACTGGCAAGCCACGGCTGGGATCATACGCGTGTCGATTCCCAGGACCCGGAGACATTTCGGGCGGATATTCGCCGGACGCGGGCGTTGCTGGAAGATACCGGCGGCGTTCGGGTGACGGGTTACCGGGCGGCGACGTTCTCTATCGGCGCCCGCACCCTCTGGGCCTTTCCGATCCTGCGACAGGAAGGTTACATTTACAGTTCGAGCATTAACCCGATCCGTCACGACCTGTATGGTATGCCCGACGCACCACGGGTGCCGTTTCGGCCGGATGAGGATGGGGTAATGGAGATTCCGATGACGACGGTTCGCCTGCTGGGCCGCAACTGGCCGTGCTCCGGCGGCGGCTATTTTCGTTTGTTGCCGACCCTGCTGTATCGAGCTGGACTGGCTCGGGTGAACCGTCACGACAAACAGCCGGGAATTTTCTATTTTCATCCGTGGGAGATCGATACCGATCAGCCGCGCATACCGAACGCCGGTTGGAAGTCTCGGCTGCGGCACTATACCAACCTGTCCGGAATGGCTGCGGATGTGGATGACTTGTTGCGGGATTTCGCCTGGGGCCGAATGGATGT
>JANXLQ010000170.1 GCA_025355085.1 Rhodopila sp. | reverse complement strand
GTGGGATCGGTAGCCGAATAAACACCGGCGGCCAGGTTTCAAGCCGTAGCCAAAACCATCCTGGTGCACTCAAACGGGACCGAGGCCGCCTGATGCCAACAGTGCTATGTTCTGACCCGCCAAGGTGTGCAAAGGCGCTCTTGCATCGTCATGGTGTGCCTTCGCGCGCCAAGACGGGATGGCGCGACCGGAGAGTCGATGTTAACGCGCGGTATAGGTCGGCACGTCCCAAATCTCGCTGGCATACTCCCGGATTGAGCGATCCGACGAAAACCATCCGACATTGGCGGTGTTGAGAATCGACGCCTTCCACCAATCGTCCGGCCGGCGCCACAGATCGGCGATCTGGCGCTGTTTCTCGTAATAATCGTCGAAATCGGCACAGACCAGGAAGTGGTCGTGGTAGCGCAACCCGTTCACCAGACCACGGTAACGGTCGGGTTCATCCGGCGAAAATACACCTGCCTCGACGCTGGCGAGGACCTCGGACAGAACCGGCGAAGCGGTGATGATATCGGACGCATCGATGCCGCTGCGCCGCCGCGCCTCAACCTCGGTCGCCGTCAAACCGAAGATGAACATGTTGTCGCCGCCGACTCGCTCCAGGATCTCGATATTCGCGCCATCCAGCGTGCCGATCGTCAGCGCGCCATTCAGTGCGAACTTCATGTTGCCGGTGCCCGACGCCTCCATCCCGGCGGTCGAGATCTGCTCCGACACGTCCGACGCCGGAATGATCACCTCCGCCAGACTGACCGAGTAGTTCGGCAGGAACACGATCTTCAGGATGTTGCGCACTGTGGGGTCGCTGTTGATCACCTTCGCGACGTCGTGGATCAGCTTGATGATCAACTTCGCCTGATGGTAGCTCGCGGCGGCCTTTCCCGCGAAAATCTTCACCCGAGGCGTCCAATCGTCCATCGGCCGCGCTCGGATGGCGTTGTAAAGCGCGATGGCTTCCAGGATATTCAAAAGCTGGCGCTTGTATTCGTGGATGCGCTTGATGTGGACGTCGAATAACGCGGACGGATCGACCCTGATTTCCAACTCTTTCCGGATCAGGTCGGCCAGCGCCAGCTTGTTGACGTAACGGCTGGCGGCGAATCGTTTCTGAAAGCTGCGATCCGTGGCCAACGGACGCAGTTTTGTCAGTGCGTCCTCGTTGTCCAGCACCTCCGGCCCCACGGCGTCCACCAGCAACCGGGTCAGCCGCGGGTTGGCCTCATGCAGCCAGCGGCGGAAGGCGATGCCATTGGTGATGTTCACGATCCGGTCCGGGAACAGGTTGTGCAGATCGTGAAAAACAGTCTCCCGCATTAGCCCGGTGTGCAGCGCCGAGACGCCGTTCACCCGGTGCGACCCGAGGAACGCCAGATGGCTCATGCGCACGCGCCGGCCCTGTTGCTCATCGATCATCGACACGCTTGACAGCAGCGCGTCGTTGCCGGGATGCAACTGCCGCACCTGCCCAAGGTGCAGGGCATTCAGCAAATAAATGATCTGCATGTGGCGCGGCAGCAGCCGTTCCATCAGCGGCACCGGCCAAACCTCCAGCGCCTCCGGCAGCAGGGTGTGGTTGGTGTAGCTGAAGGTCGCCCGCGTCATCCGCCAGGCTTCCTCCCAGGGGATCTGATGCACGTCCAGCAGAATACGCATCAGTTCGGCGACACCGATCGCCGGATGCGTGTCGTTTAGCTGGATCGAGGTCTTGTCCGGCAGGTTATGGATGTGACCGAACGCCTTGATGTGCCGGCGAATCAGGTCCTGCAACGACGCCGATACAAAGAAGTACTCCTGCCGCAGCCGCAATTCCTGCCCGGCCGGGGTAGCGTCGGACGGATACAGCACCTTCGAGATCGACTCGGCTTTAACCTGTTCCGCCAACGCCCCGGCATGGTCGCCGTGGTTGAACGCGTCCAGCCGCAGCGAATCGGCGGACCGGGCTGACCACAGCCGTAAGGTGTTAACCCGCCGGCCGCGCCAGCCAACCGAGGGGGTGTCGTAAGCGACAGCTTCAATCGTCTCTGCGGGATGCCAGACATGGCGAACGGCGGCCTCGGAGACCGGGACCGCCTCGATCGAACCGCCGAAGCCGATCGGATAGCATACCTCCGGACGGTAGAATTCCCAGGGATTACCCAGAGCGAGCCAATCCTCGGGGTATTCCTGCTGCCAGCCGTTCTTGATGACCTGGCGGAACAGGCCGTGTTCGTAGCGGATGCCGTAGCCGTGCGCGGGAACATCCAACGTCGCCATGCTCTCCATAAAGCATGCCGCGAGCCGGCCGAGACCGCCATTGCCCAACGCCGCGTCGGGTTCCAGCGCGCGCAACTTGTCCAGATCGACATCCAGGCCGGCCAATGCCGCCCGCATCGTGTCCAGCTTGTTGAGATTGTTCAGGTTGTCGAACAGCAACCGCCCGATCAGGAACTCCAGCGACAGATAATAGACCCGTTTCGACCCATTCTGGTACGCTGCGTCCACGCCAGCCAGCCAGCGATCGACGATCTGGTCGCGCAATGCAAACGCCGTCGCGATCAGCCAGTCCCGATCCGTCGCGACCGCCCTGCGCTTGCCGACACTATAAGTAAGCTTCTCCAGGATCGCCGTCTGCAACGCCGCGATATCCGCGTGATTGCGCTCCGGTTCGTCGCCATGCGTATCGTCGGTCAAATGAGCCGCCAGATCCATTTCAAGCTCCACGCCAAACTACCTCTTCGCTGTTGCCACTCCCCAGCACGAAAGCATGTTTGCGCGGTTGGCTTCAACATTTTGCTGGGATCGCGATGCAATTCCAGGCGGTGACCATGTTCACCGGTCATTATTCGGCATTTTTGCCCATTTTTTGCTCAGGTGCCGCCTTAATTAGAGGGTTCGGTGAAAGAATGAGGGCGCTGGGCGGCCATGCGCGCACGATATCCGCTCGCCAGACGATCGTCGCGGCTACGACCGATCCCATGAAAATAAATGTCATGACCCAGGCCAGCATCAACCAGAAATGCGACGCAGGCGAACGTCCGGGGGGGGCAAGGCGATCCGTCGCGGCGATCGCCGGCACCGGTGGCGCGACTCTTGGCAGAATTTCCTCGTCTGTGGCGGGTTCGGGAACCGCCTCAATGATTTCACGCACAGGCATCCACTCGCCGTTGCACCGCACACAGCGCACGATCTTGTGGGGTGGTAGGCGCGATGCCGGTACTTCGTATTCGGCGGCGCAGCCCGGGCAAGTGATTCGCATTGAAATCCGTTATCTAAGTGTATGGACCATATTGAGCCGGCCGAACGGCGGAGCAAAACGCTTTCGTCGTCCGGCGTGCAAAACACTCCAGCCGCGCGGTCGCGCAAAAACACTCCAGCCGCGCGGTCGCGCAAAAACATTCCAGCCGCGCGGTCGCGCGAAAACATTCCGGCCGCGCGGTCGCGCAAAACGCTTTCGATGAACAAAGCGAAATGGCAAGAATCATCCAGTCCGGGTAAACAACTACCATGCTACGATTCGAAGCAGTCGGTTTGCGCTATCAGCCAAGTGGCGTCCGCGCGCGAGCGACGGCCAGCCCGGAAGTTCTGCATGACATCGATTTCCGTCTGGAACCCGGCGCCTTCCGCTGGCTGCTCGGGCCATCCGGCGCCGGCAAGACCAGCTTGCTGCGTCTTCTTTACCTCGCAGTGCGGCCAACCCGAGGCCGTCTGACCCTGCTCGGTACCGACATCGCCACCGCGCCACGGCGGGCGCTGCCCCCGCTGCGGCAGCGCATCGGCGTTGTGTTTCAGGATTTTAGGTTGCTGCCGCATTTGTCGGCGTTCGACAACGTAGCCCTGCCGCTGCGTATCGCCGGCCGTCCAGAAGGACAAATCCGCGCCGATGTCGGTGAACTGCTGCGTTGGGTGGGTCTGTCGCGGCATCTGGAAGCCCGGCCGGCCGAATTATCCGGCGGCGAGCAACAGCGGGTGGCGATCGCCCGGGCAGTCATCACGAGACCGGCATTGCTGCTGGCGGATGAGCCGACGGGCAACCTGGACGATGGCCAGGCGGAACGGCTGATGCAGTTATTTAAGGAGATGAACCGAATCGGCACGACGGTGATCGTCGCCACGCACAACGAAACCCTGGTCGCCCGGCATCCCGCACCCGCCCTCCATATCGCCAACGGCCGTCTGTCCGCGCATCGGCCCGCGGCCAGCCGGACGGTTCCCCCCGCTGCACCCGCACCTGCCGCCGCCCGCGATGATAACGGCCGCGATGCCACCCCCCGCGATACCACTAACGACGATGACGACGATCGATGATTTCCCTGCGCCCATCCCGCTTCGATGAACTGGGTCTGCGCCACGCCCTGTCCGACCGGATGTTGCCGTTGTTGGTGGCGGCGATGGCGTTCCTGGCCGCCCTTGCCATCGCCGGGTGGTTTGGAACGGCCGCGCTGTCCCGTCACTGGCAGCAGGGGGCGGGGGCGTCGCTGACCGTGCAGGTGCCAAATGCGTCGGAACCGGCGGCGCGTGGCGAGCAAACACGATTGGCCGCGGTCCTCGGTTTGTTGACGGGAACCCCCGGGGTTGCCAGTGCCCGGGCGTTGTCGGATCGCGAACTGGCGGACCTGCTGAAGCCGTGGCTGGGGGAAGGCGCCGAGCGGCTTGCGATCCCAATTCCGGCGGTGATCGCGGTTCGCCTGACGGATCGCTCGCCGGACCTGGAGTCTTTGTCCCGGCGCCTGACGGATGCGGCACCGGGCACCCTGGTGGAGGACCATGGTATATGGATCAGGCGCCTCGCGGTGCTGGCCCGCAGCCTTCAGGCCTGTGCGGGCCTGGCACTTTTGCTCGTCGCTGGCGTCGCGGCGGCGGTTATCGCGGTGGCGACCCGGGCGGGTCTTGCGACGCGGCGCGAGGCGATCGAGATCGTGCATGGGCTTGGCGCGACCGACAGCTATATCGCTGGCCGCTTCGCCGGGCGTGCGACATTGCTGGCGGCGGCGGGCGCGGCGGCGGGGGCGATCGTGGCCCTTCCGGTACTTCTGACGCTGGCGCACATGGCTGCTCCATTTGTCGGAACAGGCAGTACGGGTCAGGTTGGTGCCGATGGGTTCGGAAACGCGGCAACCATAATGCACGATATGTTGGAAGCGTTGCCCGTTCCGCTGTGGTTCGCGTTGCCGAGCCTGCCGCTGGGTGCCGGTGCGATCGGTTTCGCTACCGCCCACGGTGCCGTCCGTGGTTGGCTCCGGCGGTTGCCATGACCGGCGCACGGCGTTCGCTGATGGCCGTTGCCGCGATCGTCCCGGCCTGCTGGCTGGGCGGTTTCCTGTGGTTCCTGAATGTCACCCGCCATCGTCCCGACACCTACCTGCCGCCACATACAGATGGCATTGTCGCCCTGACCGGTGGGGCGGGGCGGGTAGAGTTGGCCTTGCACCTGCTGGCGAACGGTCAGGCCGACCGGCTGTTGCTCAGCGGTATCGGTGGCGGAACCGACCTTGGCACGCTGGGCCGCAGGGCGGGGATAGACACAATGCCGCTGTCCAACCGCGTGACTCTGGGACGATACGCCGCGTCCACCCGCGGCAACGGTGTGGAAGCGGCATCCTGGGCGGAGCAGAACGGCATCGGTTCCCTGATTGTCGTCACGGCTGCGTACCATATGCCGCGCGCTCTGGCGGAATTGCGGCAGTCGTTGCCGGGGGTTCGCCTGTTCCCATTTCCCGTCCTGCCGGCCCGTACCCGGGGAACACCCGAAAATGGACCGGGTCTGCGACAGGAAGCGGAGGAGTATTCCAAGTACCTGCTGGCAGTGTCCGGCCTGACCGCCTGGCTGCCCCACCGGGAACCAGCGTTAACGCATGCGAATGCCGGAGGATGATCATGTTGCGTTCCGTTCTGTTTAACGTCGCCTTCTTCACAATCAGTTTTGTACTGATCGTCGCGGCCACCGTGGTGCGCTTCATCGCACCCCGATACGTCTTCAACGTCGCCGTCCTTTGGGCTCGGACTCTCATCGTCGCCGTACGGATCATCTGCGGCATACGGCTGGAGGTGACGGGGTTTGAGAATATCCCGCCCGGCGCGGTCCTGATCGCATCGAGCCACCAGTCAGCGTTCGACACGTTTGTTTGGTTGGCGCTGCTGCCGCGGTGTTGCTATGTGCTGAAAGACGATCTGTTGCGCATTCCCCTGTTCGGCTCGCTGATCACCGCAATGCGAATGATCCCGGTGGACCGGGGTGCCGGCGGTTCGGCGATCCGGTCGCTGTTGCGTCAGGGCGATCGCGCGGCGCGGGACCAGCGGCAAATCGTTATCTTCCCCGAGGGAACCCGTAGCGAGCCAGGTAAGCCCGGCGAATTGCAGCCCGGAGTCGCCGCCCTGGCGTCCCGCACCGGTGTGCCGGTGATCCCGGTGTCCACTGACTCGGGTCGATACTGGGGACGCCGCGCCTTCCGTAAGCAGCCCGGTACCATTCGGATTGTAATAGGCCAGCCCATCACCGGTTTCGGGGATCGCAAGGCGCTGATGGAGGCGTTGGAAGTGGGAATGGGAACATTGGACCGGGCCGGGTAAAGCCATAAAGTATTGATAAACCTGTGGACAACTCTGTGAAGCGTTCGGAAGCGCAGCTCTGAATTCGGATAGAAAATATCCCCTAACCTTATGAAATACATAGCTGGAATGAATATTCTATCGCGTTTTGGCTGGCACTCTCGTCTGTGGATAAAAATTTTGTCCGTAATGGTTGTGCTGCCGGCACGGTGTTCGATTCATGAACCCGTTCCTGCGACGCGCCCCGGGAACCCGCTGTGGATGGTACCCGACTCGCAAGGGTCCTGACTCGCCATGCGGCCTGCTTGCATGTAAAAAACCCGCCAGCCAAATAGAAGTATGATGCGACGCAAACACTGGGTCATCGCCGTTGCCATCCCTCTGCTGCTGGCGGCGGGGGACGTTGTTTATTGGCGCATCGCCGCCGAACGGCTGCGGACTGGCTTCCAGGCGTGGATGACCGCGCAGACGGCGAAAGGGTGGGATTGCGGGTCGTCCGCTGTGTCGATCGGCGGATGGCCCCGCGCGGCCACCGTAACCGTTCCAGACCTGAAGTTGCGCCACCCCGGATCGACCATTCCCGGAGAGATGGATGTGGCCACCACCGGCATCGTTCTCTCGGTTTCACTGCTCAATCCCACCATGCTTCGGTTGTCGCTGACCGGACCGTTGCATGTGCGGCTGGGAACGGCACTGGATATGGTTGTGACCGGGCAGGAGGCATCGGTGTCCGTCCCGTTGCGCCAGACAGGTCCGCTGTATCTCAATCTGCACGCCAATGGGCTGCGGTTGGAGCCGGCGGCGGGGGCGTGGCAGGCCACACTGGGTCTGCTGGATGCCGAGGTCGAGATCGCCGTCAATGCCGCCACCGATCAATCGGAACCGGCCGCGACGTTCGCAGTTACGTCGGAGGCCATCGCTCTGCCGGCTGGAATTAAATGGCCGCTTGGGGCCAATATCTCCGCTTTGTCCGTCGAAGGTGCTTTGAACGGCCCACTGCCGGAAACCCGCGAAATCAAAGCCTGGGCGGAAGCATGGCGCGACGGCGGCGGATCGCTGGAGATCAGGCATTTCGCGATCGGGTGGGGGGCCTTGGGGCTGACATCCACCGCGACACTGGCGTTGGACGAGCAGCTTCAGCCGATGGGAAGCGGCAGTGGGCGAATTGTGGGGTATGCCCAGACGCTGGACCGGCTGGCGGCGGCCGGCAAACTGACAAAATCGGCAGCTACAGCGGCCAAGGCCGTGTTGTCGTTGATGGCAGGAACCACCGATGGGGATGAGCCGTCTTCGGTAGAAGTCCCGTTGACGCTTCAATATCGCACATTATCTATGCGTCAGGTGCCATTGGTACGGTTGCCAGAGCTGGACTGGCCGGCGCGTTAGTGGTATCAAAAAAAATGCGTAACAGGTTCCAGAGCATTCGAATTAGCGGCCCGGCTGCCTAGCAGCCGGGGTTTGTCCCGCTTTTCTCGATCTATTGCCTGGAGAAGTCCTCCGATGTCCGTCGATATGACACCTGAATCGCCCTTCGTTTTCGTTCGTTTTCTGATCGATGCCGATCCCTCACCGGGGTTATTGTCCCGGCTTCTGCAACCCTATGCCAAACGTGACCTCGTGCCCGACCGTATGTGGTCGCATCGCTCCGGCGACACCATGCATGTGGAAATCGCCATGGAGGAGATGCCGGCCGAGATCGTGCATCTGGTAGAGGGCAATCTGTCGCAGGTCGTCGGTGTGCGGTGTGTGACCCGGGTTGCCCAGTCCTGCCTGCGTCAGGTGGCCTGACCGCCGCCAAAATGGCGGTCGTTGGGGCTTAGCCAACGAGGTCCCAACCGCACGATTACCCGGATACCGAATCCTGGAATGGGATGGGCGGAGGCACCACTGGTTCCTCGCCACGACGCGGGCACGTCTGACGGCGACTGGGTCGAAAACGCCACCGCCTTCCCGGTCGCCTGCTTCGGCGTCGAAGACAGGGTTCCGATTTGCTGCGCGCACACGCGATTGCCCTGAATACCGAACCGGTCCACCTGGACAACGGCATTGCCGCGTCGCTACGCTATCCAGACAGCGAAACGGTGCCCGCTGGATCGGGCGCCGAACAAAAGTAATCCGGAATCGAATTAAATGCAGACGCCCAAAGGTGCCTGGACGGTCGCAACGATGCTGTTCCTGTACATGTTGGTCAATTTCGCCGACAAGGCGGTCGTTGGCCTCGCGGCTGTGCCGATCATGAAAGAAATGGGCCTGTCGCCAAAGGACTACGGCGCGCTGGCATCCAGCTTCTTCCTGCTGTTCTCGGTTTCCGGCGTTGCCGTCGGCTTCGTCGCCAACCGCAAACCCACACGCTGGATCATCCTGATCCTCGCGCTGATCTGGGCGCTGGTTCAGTTCCCCATGGCCGGCACCGTCAGCTTCACGACCCTACTGGTCTGCCGCGTCCTGCTTGGTATGGGTGAGGGTCCGGCCGCCTCGGTCGCGCTGCACGCGATCTACAAATGGTTCCCGGATGAAAAGCGCACGATCCCCACGGCGATCTTGTCGCAAGGGGCTGCGGTTGGGGTTATCGTCGCGCTGCCGCTGCTCAATCTGATCATTGTCGAATTTTCCTGGCACTGGGCGTTCGGCGCCTTGGGCATTGTCGGACTGTGCTGGGTCGCGGTCTGGTTCTTCGTCGGTGCCGAGGGTCCGATCACGGACAAGCCGCTGGCGGAGGCGGTGTCGGATCGAGTGCCATACGCAAGCATAGTGTTCGCCCCGACCTTCGCCGGCTGCGTCCTGGCCTGCTTTGGCGCCTACTGGGCGTTGTCGCTGGGGTTGACCTGGTTCACCCCATTCGTGGTGAAGGCGCTGGGCTATTCGCAGGCCAGCGCCGGCTGGATCTCGACGCTGCCGTGGGCGATGGGTGCTGTAACGGTGATGCTGTCGGGCTGGCTGTCGCAGGTTCTGATTGGACGAGGCGTCCGGACCCGCATGTCACGCGCCGTTGTCGGGACCGTGCCAATGATCGCCGGCGGTCTGTTGGTGCTGTTGGTTCCGTCAGTGGCCAGTCCCGCATGGAAGATCGCCCTGCTGGTGGCCGGCGGCGGGCTGACCGGTCCCATCTACGTGGTGTGTGCGCCCATGATCGCCGAGTTCACGCCGATCGCCCAACGCGGGGCGGCGATTGCCATATTCGGCGCGATCTACACGCTGGCCGGTGTCGCCGCACCGTATCTCAACGGCAGTATGATCGAGGGTGCGGCCACGGTGCTGGAGGGCTATCAGCGCGGCTACATGGTCAGCAGCAGCATCCAGATCGCAGGTGGCATCGCGGGACTGCTGCTGATGTGGCCGGCGGCGGATCGCGCCCGGATCATGCGGCACCGGATCGCCGCGGCGTCAGGGACGGCGGTGCGGGCGCGCGTTTAGAAGGGCGGATTGAAGTTCCGGAGCGAACATCCCCGGTTGCCCGGAGGTGTTCGCTCTGGAACCTGCATCAGCGAACCTATCCAGCCGCTGCTTCCGCCATGTCCGGTTCCGGAGCCTTATCCCCGTACCGGCACCATTGGGTAGCGACGCAATGCCAGCATTCCGGCCGGCGCGCCTTGCAGATGTAGCGCCCGTGCAGGATCAGCCAGTGGTGCGAATCCCGCAGCCGCTCCGGTGGGATGCGCTTGAGCAACCCGTCCTCGACCTCCCGCGGAGTCTTTCCGGGGGCGAGGCCGGTGCGGTTACCCAGACGGAAGATGTGGGTATCGACCGCCATGGTGGCGTGCCCGAACGCCACGTTCAGCACCACGTTGGCGGTCTTGCGGCCGACCCCGGGCAGCGCCTCCAGTTTCTCCCGATCCCCCGGCACCTGACCGCCGTGCTTGTCCTCCAGATCGCGGGAGAGTTGCACGACGTTGCGCGCCTTGGTCTGCCACAGCCCGATCGACCGGATGTGGGAGGCGACACCATCCACCCCCAGCGCGATCATGGCTTTCGGGGTTGGCGCGACCTTGAACAATGTCCCGGTCGCTTTGTTGACCGAGATGTCGGTGGCCTGGGCCGACAGAACCACGGCCACCAGCAGGGTGAACGGATCGGTGAAACTCAGTTCGGTTTCGGGGGCGGGGTTGTGGTTCGCCAGCGCCTCTATGAACCCCCGCACCTCGGCCTTGGTCATCAGCGGCGGTTTGCGGGGGGCGGCCATCAGTGGATGGCGGGCAGGCAGGAGGCTGTGGTGCGGACCATGTGCCGCCGTTCCTGGCTGGCTGCGAACGGGGTCGCGCGGTGCATCACGGCTCGGTTGTCCCAGACGACGACATCGCCTTGCTGCCAGCGGTGCGAATAGATGAAATCCGGATCGGTCGCGTGCGCCATCAGGCCATCGATCAGGGCGCGGCCGCCGGTGTCGTCCAGACCTTTGATCGAACGAGCGTGCTGACCGAGATACAACGCCGGGCCGTTGGGATTCTCGGTCGCGAGAACGGCGCGTTCGACAGGAGGATGGCCGGTTCGTTCGGTCTCGGTGATCAACGCGGGATCGACGCGGGCGCGCGACCAGCCGAAATCGTGTATCGCGATCCGGTCCCTGGCTGTGGCCTGCATGGCCTCGGGCATCGCGTTCCACGCGGCGCGCATCGAACAAAACGCGGTATCGCCGCCGGCCGAAGGAATTTCGCGCGCGGACAGGATCGAGGCGCGCGCCGGAATGGTTTTGAACGAACTGTCATGGTGCCAGAACTGGTTGGCTTTGTTGTTCAGCACCTGTTTGTCGGACGGCTGTCCGATCTGCCCATCCGGCCCGATATTGGTCAGCACGATCAGTTTGCCTCCCGCGCCGTTGGCCCCCGCCCGGGTGGTTTCCAGCGGGCCGAAGATTTCGCTGAACGCGACCTGAGCCTCGTCGGTGATCGTTTGGCCAGGGAACACCAATACCGACCAGCGATCGAGCGCGTCGCTGATCCACGCGGCGTCCAGCGGTTGGCGGATATCCACGCCATGGATACGGGCGGCGAACAGGGGATGTAGCGGTATTGCGGTCGGCATGGCCCTCAGACTTTGTCAGTGGTTTTCAAGATGTCGTTAGCCCGGTTCAGCACCCGGGCGAAACGGTCTGCCCAGGCTTGTTGGCCGCCCAGGGTAGCAATCAGGTCCTGGCGGATCTCGATCTCCACATGGTGCAGGCCGCGCTTCGATCCATGGGTTGGCAGGCTGTAGTCGCTGTCGTCGGCCAGGGCATACGGTTCATTGTCACCCAGCACGACGCCTTCTTCCTGACGCAGCAGGTCGAGCAGGATGTGGGCCAGTCGCTTGTCCGTGTCGTGCAGGATGCCGACCTGCATGGCGCGGGATTCACCCTTGAACGACGGCGTGAAACTGTGCATCGCGACGACGATGGTGCGGCGGTTCTGGCGGTGGTCCAGCAGGGTGCGAATGCGGTCGTGGTAGGGTGTGAAGATCGCGGCGACGCGTCCGGCTTTGGCCTCGGCGGACAGGTTTACGTTCCCGGGGATCGGAGTATGTTCGCTGATTTCCGGCATGGCGGACGGCCAGGACGGGTCGCGGTTGCAGTCGATCACCAGGCGCGAATAGGTCTGCAACACGGCGGTGGCGTCCAGCCGTTCGGACAAAAGCTCGGTGACGCCCGCAATGCCGATGTCCCACGCGATGTGGCGTTGCCGTTCCGCTTCGGACACCCCAAGGTCGTTTAGGGTTGCTGGAATGACGCGGCCGGCGTGATCGGCCGTCAGGAACAGGTCCGAGGTGGCGGTTTCGCGCAGGACTCGGAACGGGGCGGGGTCATTGGCGGTGAGCAGCATCGGTATCTCTGGTTGCGGCGTTCGCATAATGCGCTAACGTCCGGTCATGGACAAGGAAGCGCAGAGGGCACACCACGATCTGGGCGGTGCTTCAAAATTTATGTGCGAGTCGGTGGATATCGAACCGCACGGCCTGACAGACTTCGACCGGGAGGTGGACGCGCTGCGCCAGATGCTGGCGGCGAAGAAACTGATGACGGTGGATGAACTGCGGCGCGGCATAGAATCGCTGCCGGAGGCGGACTACCACCGGCTGAGTTACTATCAGCGTTGGATACGCTCGATCACCGACACGCTGCTGCGGCATGGGGTTCTGACCGAGGATGAATTGCGCGCTGCTTTGGAGGGTAAGTGATGTTCGCCGCTGGCGAAACGGTGCGAGTAAAGAACGAATGGCCCGAGGCACTCGGTCCGGTGCATATCCGGACGCCGCATTACGTGCGGGGCGAAGTGGGTGAGATCGTCCGCTACCTGGGAGATTTCCCCAACCCCGAAGACCTCGCCTTCGCGCGGCCTGCCGAACGGCGGCCGTTGTATCATGTGCGGTTCCTCAAGGGCGCGATCTGGCCCGAGGCAAAGCCGGACGACGAGTTGTTGATTGAGATTTTCGGACATTGGCTGGAGCGGCCATGAACATTCTTGAAACCGATAGCGCACGCCTGCTGACGGCAGTGCGGACACTGCTGGAGCAGAAGGGTATCGTTTCTACCGCGGAAGTGATGGAGCGTATGGCGACCACCGACGCCGCCAATCCGGGGCAGGGCGGACGAATGGTTGCTAAGGCCTGGGTCGATCCGGCGTATCGGGCGCTGTTGTTGTCCGACGGAACGAAGGCGGCCGAGGCACTGGGAATTATGATGCGCGGAATGCCTCCGTTGGGGGTGCTGGAGAATACGCCCGAGGTGCATAACCTCGTGGTCTGTACCCTGTGCAGTTGCTACCCGCGCGCGGTGCTGGGGTATCCGCCGTTTTGGTACAAGTCAGCGTCGTTCCGGGCGCGGGCGGTGCGCGATCCGCGGGAGCTGCTGGCGTCGGAATGGAAGACGGTCATTCCGGACGCAGTGAAGGTGCGCGTGGTGGATTCCACGGCAGATTACCGCTGGATGGTGCTGCCGGTGCGGCCTGCCGGCACAGAAGGTTGGGATGAGGCTCGGTTGGCCAGGATCGTGCGGGAAGGGGACATGATCGGGGTGACGGTTCCGGGGATTTAAGAGGGCCGAACCAGCGAGCATCGGCCGGTTTGTCGTGTCGTAGGTAAGGCCGGCGCCGATCGGAGGATCGACATCGTCCTGTGCCGCAACCTCTACTCGCAGGCCGATTACGTTGCCAACACGGCACGCTTGTCCGGCGAAGGGTTTTCTGGACGTATGTCTTGTCTCTCTGCCGGGCCGTTCGTGCTATACAGATAGCACATGTGGAGTTGGACATGACCGCACCGCTCGCAGATGATCCGGTCTTGAAGCGATTCAAAGCGGCGCTTGCGGACGCTTACGGCAACCAGATCGATCGTGTGGTGCTGTATGGGTCCCGTGCGCGGGGTGATGCTCGCCCTGACTCTGACTACGACGTAGCAGTTTTTTTGCGCGAATTACCGGATCGGTGGCGGGAGATGGATCGTCTCGCGGATATTGGGACCGAGATTCTCGACGCGGAAGGTAAGTTGGTTCATGCAATGCCGTACCTGGCTGGAACTGATCGCGATCGCACTCCACTGATGCATGAAATCAGAAAGGATGGCCTCGATCTATGAAGCCGGAGTCCAGCAGATATTTGGGTAAGGCGCGCGAGTTCCTGCTCAAGGCCCTGGACGTTATACAACACTGGCCGGATGAGGCTGGCAGGGCCGCCTATCTTGCGGCTTTCCATGCAGCACAGGCTCTGATCTTCGAGAAGTCTGGAACGGTCGCCAAGACGCATTCCGGCGTACGCGGACAATTTGGACAGTTGGTGAAAGACGATCCGCAATGTGGCACGGAAATCCGTTCCTTTCTCGGACGTGCTTATAATCTCAAAGCTATTGCCGACTACGAGACCGGGCCGGGCTCCGAAATATCTCCGGAGCGGGCGGCTTGGGCGATTGAAACGGCCGATCTTTTCGTGGAATTTGTCGCGCGATCGTTACCAGCGGAAGATGCCGGCGGGATTGAAAGAATTTAGTTGGTCTAAGCGGCTTTGCCTTTGTCCGCCGTTCGATTACGGCCAACAGGGCGCTGTGAATAGGAAAGTGGCGCTGGCCGGCCTGAGTCTTGGAGTGACACAGATCGAACCAACCGTTGACACAAATGGAAGTGGCGATCCCCATGTCGAAGATCGCCCCCAGCATGTGCGGTATGCATACTGGGCGAGTTATACCAACCGGCGTTGAGTTCAACTCTCCGGTTGTGCCTCCCCGTCATGCCGGCGAAGGTCGGCATCCACGCCTTTTGTTAGTAAACCAAGACGAGGCTGGGTGCGCCTTCACGCACCATGACGATGCGAGGGCGGCCGGCGTGTGTCAATGTCAACGCCGGCTGGTATTAGTTCGACCTTGTTCGTTCGTCTGAACTGAGTGCAGTGGAGTTTCTTGGGATATCGCTCCTAAAGCTTTGCAAAATGCGCAGAAAAAATACATATATCTGTACTTAAATCGAAGGGCATCATAAATGGGCCACGTCTCCTACACCGACCTCCGCCAAAATCTAGCGCGTTACATGGACCAGGCCGTCGATGACCGTACCCCAATCGTGGTTACCCGTCAGGGCGGGAAGGGCAACGTCGTCATCCTGTCCGAGGAGGAGTTCGAAGGCTGGCAGGAAACGGTCTATCTGCTCAGCAATCCGGCCAACGCCAGGCGCCTTCTGGATTCTATTCGTGCAGCCGATGCCGGCCTGACAACGGAGCGGGAACTGATCGAGCCTCAGGTTCCAGCGAAACCGTGAGGGTTCATTTCACCGCCGAGGGACGGAACGACTATCAGAACTGGTTTGACAACGACCCCGCGGTTCTGATCCGAATCAACGCTTTGATTAAGGATGCTCGCCGGAACCCTTTTCAGGGCCTTGGCAAACCCGAAGCTTTGAAAGGGGATCTGTCAGGCTGGTGGTCCCGGCGCATTACCAGCGAGCATCGGCTCGTTTACCGTGTTGCAGGTAAGGCCGGGGCCGATCAAAGGATCGACATCGCCATGTGCCGAAGTCATTACTTGTAGGCGTCGAACAACATCGCGCAGGGCTTTGGGACCCGGCGAAACTCTATTCCGCAAACAGTCGGCCGAACCCGGCAACACGTCGCTCCACCCCCAAAGCCCGCAAAGCATGCCACGCCAGAACCTGATTGCTGGTGATCACGGGCATGCCCAGTATCGCCTCCAGGTCCGCGATCAGGCCCGCCGACTGGATTGCGGTGCAACTGATGAAGCAGGCATCCGCGACAACGCCTGATGCCGCGTCACGCACCTGCGCGGCGATCGCGTCGGGTTCCGCATGCCCAAGTTACGATGCGGCGTTGTCCAAATCGGTCAGCATTGCCATCAGTTCGGATTCCGAGCTGCCGCGCAAGGCCAGACGCGTGGTTAACAGTGTGACGTCATCGGGCAACATCGCCCGCAGTTCGGTCTCCGCGACCCTGTTGCCGGACGGCACCAGAACGCCCAGCCGCTTGGTTCCGTAACGTATCATGCGGAGAACGCCGCGCTGATCGCGCCCAACGCGTTCAACGCCGGCGGGAACCCGGTCAACGGGGCGGTCTGAATAATCGCCTCCAGCACCTGCGCCTTGGTCAGACCGATATTCAGAGCCGATTGGCCAAATTTCGCCACCTGCTCAGGAAGCCGCAACGCGGTGAAGCAGGCGACGGCCACCAGTGCGCGCTGCCGGTGCTCCAACCCCGGCCGAGACCAAATTTCGCCGTACCCGTAACGGATCGCCGCCGGATACAGCAGTCCGGTCACTGGATTGTCCGGCGATGCATACCCCTGTGTGGCGCGACTGCCGTGCAACGAGGCCATCAGCGCCGCACCGCGCCGGTCCAATTCCTCCAGCGACGCGTCTTCGGGTGGATCGGCCGGGAACTGGATACCGCGCGCCGCGAACATCTCCCCCGCTAGTTCCAGAGTTTCCTCGGCGGCGGAAAACCCCGAATACAGCCCCGCCTGCACCAGGATTTCCCGGATCGCCTCGGCGGTCAGCCCGTGATCCAACCCGGCCCCGATGTGCCGCCGCAGCGCCTTCAACCGTGGACCCACGCCCAGCGCCGCGATCGAGCATATCAGCCGGTCCTGCACAGACAATTCGGGACGGCTCCAGATCCCGCCATACGCCGCCTCGGTCAACAGGTTCGCCAGACCGGGTGTTTGGGCGGCGGAGCCGAACACGGTTCGCAGCGTGGCTTCGCCTTGCAGGCGTAGATCGTGACGGGTCATTTGGGTTCCTCAACGCGCGTGTTCCACTGTTTGCCGGAACCTGCCCGCGTGTCCACCGGCCCACCTTTGCCGTCGCAGAACAATCGTCCTCTCGTCATTGGAATCATTGCAACATCATAAACCAACGCGATCTGCTCAATATCCCGTTGGGCGACGGCCCGACCGATCTGCCGGGGAATCCGACGGTCGATTTCGGTCGTGTGCGCTCCACCCACGAACGAGCGAACGCGTTGCCCGGGGTCGCTGTCGAAACCAATCGGGCGCGTCGTGCCGAACTAAAATCCCTGCCGAGCGATATCCATCGCGAAGTAGGTGAGGATCAGGTCGGCGCCGGCGCGTTTGATCGCGCCCAGGCTTTCCCGCACCACGCGATGCTCGTCGATCGCCCCGGCCTGCGCGGCGAACTTGATCATCGCGTATTCACCGCTGACCTGATAGGCGGCAAGCGGTAACAAACTGCGTTGGCGTATCTGGGTTAGCACGTCCAGATACGGCATCGCGGGCTTGACCATCAGGATGTCGGCGCCCTCGGCCTCATCGCTGTCGGATTCCCGCAGTGCTTCCCGTCCGTTCATCGGGTTCATTTGGTATGCCTTGCGATCGCCGTCGAGGTCGCACCCGGCGGCAACCCGGAATGGCCCATAGAAAGCCGAGGCGAATTTCGACGAATACGCCATGATCGGCAAACCGCCAAATCCGTTACCATCCAGTGCCGACCGGATCGCGGTCACCTGACCGTCCATCATCGACGACGGCGCGATCATGTCCGCTCCCGCTTCCGCCGCGACGACCGCCTGTTTGGCCAGATTCTCGATCGTGTGGTCGTTATGCACATCGTTACCGTGGATCACCCCACAATGCCCGTGCGAGGTGTATTCGCAGAAGCAGGTGTCGGAGATCACCATCAACTCCGGTGCCGCATCCTTGGCCCGCTTGATCATCCGCGCCAGCAACCCGTTGGGGTTCCAGGCGTCGCTGCCGGTGTCGTCCTTGTGGTGGCTGACGCCGAACGTCATCACCGCCTTGATCCCGGCTGCCGCGATTTCCTTGATCGCCATGTCCAGCTTGCGTTCGGGAATGCGGAATATCCCCGGCATGGACTCGATCGGCGCGAAATCGTCGAGTTCCTCCTCGACGAAGATCGGATAGATCAGGTCGTTCACCGAAACCGTGTGTTCCTGTAGCAGGTCGCGCATCACCTGGCTGCACCGCAGGCGGCGCAGGCGCATCGTGGGAAAGCTGTTGGCCATTCGGATCGTCCTAGGCAAGCGGCGAGGGTTTAGGCCGCGTTCCATCTATGAAGCGACTATAGCGGAAAGGTGCCGGATCGACCACTGGTGTCTCCCCCATGACCAATTCGGCCATTAACCGTCCGGCGCCGGGGGCGATGCCAAAGCCATGGCCGCTGAAGCCGGTGGCGATATAAAACCCCGGCAGCGTATCGACATGGGAGATCACCGGCACACCGTCCGGGGTCACATCGATCATGCCGCCCCAGGTTTCCTTAACCTGCATCGTATGGAAAACGGGGAAAGCGCCGGTCGCATGCGCGCGGGCCTGATCCAGGATCGGCTGAAGTGCGGGAGGGTCCAGCACGCGCATCGCCTCGAACGGCGATGGTTCATCGAGTTTCCATTGCCCTTTTCCAACCAGGTCCTTGAAGAACCGAGCGCCGAAACGCAGCTTTACGCTGCCCCGATGGGTACGCAGTGCCGGCAGAAAATCACGCAGCAGCCGGAATGAGGCGGGGACGACATCCATCACGTTGCGGCTCCAACTGGCAACCGTGTACCCGCCGTCCAGCCGTTTGCGCAGGCCAAACCCGAATCCGCCAACCGATGTTTCCGGGCCGCCCGCCAGTGGCTCGGTGCGCATGACCGAAGACAACATCTGCAACTGCGGCAACCGCACATCCAGCGGACGGCAGAACAGCCGTGACCAGGCGCCGCCGGCCAACACGACGGCCTGACAGGCGATGGTGCCGCGTTCCGTCACCACGCCGGAAATCTGACCGCCCTTGGTTTCCACACCCCGAACCGCGCAGCCCGTCAGGATCGTCGCGCCCAACCGCCGGGCAGCCCCGGCGATCGCAGGGGCTGCGTGCGCCGGTTCGGCCCGGCCGTCGCTTGGCGTGAACAGTCCACCCAACCATTGCCCAGCGAGACCGGGCAGCACGCGATTCATCTGATCGCGGGTCATCAGGCGGCTGTCGAGGCCCATCGGCTTGCCGACCTGTTCCAACCATGCCTCGCGCTTCGCGAGTTCCTTTGGGGTGCGGCACAGATAGACAATTCCGCTGCGGCGGAATCCGGTTTCGGCGCCAACCAGATTGTTCATCTCCAGCCATAGCCGCAGAGCTTCCATCGCCAGCGGGACTTCCCGCGGGTCGCGCCCCATCTTGCGGCACCAGCCCCAGTTGCGGCTGGATTGTTCTCCGGCGATCTCGCCTTTCTCGCACAGCACGACCGGGACGCCTTTGCGCGCCAGGAAGAAGGCTGTGCAAACGCCAACGATCCCGCCACCGATGACCACGACGCTGGTCGTCGCCGGCACGGTAGGGTCGCTGGTAACGCGATCGACAGGCGGGGCCATGCAGGTGGTCCGGGAGCAATTACAGTTACGGAGAGTAGAGCAGATTCAGCCCAACGGGAAACGCCGAGCCGGTTGCCCTTTTCGGCCACAGTTAGCCGAATCGTTCTCGCAATAATAACCCAACGGCCGCGCATCCTCCTCACGCCACGGACACAGGCAGATAGCCCGTGAATGACAGAGGGTGCGCGCCGCCGGTGTCGCGGTCACTCCGGCAGAAGCTGGTACATTTTCCCGTCGAACCGGGCCAGCCGCAAACTTTTCATGGGCCGGTAGTCGGTCGGGCTGCTACTGATCTTAATCCCTGGCAGCACCATCGGCAGGGTCGTGGTATCCGGTAGATTGGTCGCCGCCTTCATGATGTTTTCCCGCGACAGGTCGTTGCCGGCCTGTTTCAGGACCACCACCAAGGCTTGGGCCATGGTGTAGCCATAGGCCCAGACTGGGTTGGCCGGGTCGCTCTCGGGGGCGTATTTTGCGCGCCATGCCTGGAATTCCTTCATCCCGGCATCGTTGACCCAACCCGGGTCGGTCGGATCTTTCAGGTACTGAGCGGTGATCACGCCAATCGATTTTTCCAGCCCGGCGGATTCCAGCGCCGGCTTCACCAGCGCGCCGTTGGAGTCGATGATGTGCAGCGGATGCCAGTCGATGTCCGCTGCCTTGCGGATCGTCATGGCGGAGAACTTCGGCGTGCTGGCGTCGAAGAACACGTCAGCGCCGGCGGCCTGCAACTGCAACACCTGGGAATCGACGGTCGGGTCCGATACTTCGTACGACAGGGTCTTGACGACCATTTTGTCGAATTTGTCGCCCAGGCCGTCCTTCAGTCCGTTCAAATAATCCCGGCCGAGATCGTCATTCTGATACAGGATGCCGATTTTTCCATCGGGCTTATTTTTCAGAATGTATTTCGCATACATCTGCCCCTCCAACCGGTAGCTCGGTTGGAACGGGATGCTCCAGGGGTAAGCCTCCGGATCGGTGACGAACATCGACGCGCCGGAACCCAGCCAGATGTCAGGAACTTTCTTTGAATTCACGTATTTACGGATCGCGGCGTTGGGGGCGGTGCCGATGGTCTGGAACAGAAAGGCGACCTGGTCCTCCTCGATCAGGCGGCGGATCACCTCGATCGATTTGGGCGGACTGTAGCCGTCATCGAGGGCGATGAGGTTGATCTTGCGGCCATTGATGCCGCCCTGGTCGTTGATCATTTTGA
>JANXLQ010000164.1 GCA_025355085.1 Rhodopila sp. | reverse complement strand
CGGTTCGATCCGGTCGGGATGATGGTTTCTTTCATCAGCATCTTCAGCGCGTCGGCGAACGGCTGCAGCAACCCGAACGGGCCGACGACGTTCGGACCCCGCCGCAACTGAACCGCGGCCAGGACCTTGCGTTCGGCGTAAGTCAGATAGGCGACGCCGATCAGCAGAGGCACCAGCAGGGCCAGTGCCTCAATGAACGTCAGAATGACGATGCCGAGATCGGTATTGTGGAAGAAATCGTACATCGCCTTACTCCGCCGCCAGCGCCGTTTGATCCTGCGCTGCGATACACGCCGCCATGGTCGGGCTGGACCGGCTGATCGGATCGGTAACGTAGTAGTTCGCCACGGTCGAAACCAGCGGTGCGTCGCTCAGCACGGCCGGATCGCCGGCAGGACCGCTGTGATCCGAACAGCCGAAGCGCGGCAGGAACCCGACGCGGCCGAACGCCGGGTGGATCTGTTCCATGCGGGTGCGGAGGGCTTCGATTGTGTCGTACGGCAGGGTTTTGCCGACGATCGCGCTGAAGGCCCTTAAAATTGTCCAGTCCTCCCGGGCCTCACCGGGCGGATAAACGGCCTTGAAGGCGCGTTGGGCGCGTCCCTCGGTGTTGACGTAAGTGCCTGATTTTTCGGTATAGGCAGCACCCGGCAGGATCACATCCGCCCGCTGCGCGCCGGCATCGCCGTGGTGGCCCTGGTACACGACGAATGTGCCTGAAGCGATGCGGGCCGGATCGAAACCGTCGGCGCCCAACAGCCAGAGTAGATCGACTCCGCCGTCGAGCATTGCATCCACCGACTTGCCGTTCGGGCCAGGAACGAAGCCCAGATCGAGTGCGCCGACGCGGCCTGCGGCTGTGTGCAACACGTTAAAGCCGTGCCAATCGGCAGACAACGCCCCGACATGGGCAGCCAATCGCCAAGCCGCCGCCAGGATTGCACTGCCATCGGGACGGGCCAGGGCGCCCTGCCCCACAATGATCATCGGCTTTTTGGCGTTGGCAAGGATTTTAGCGAAGTCGTGCGCACCGGTGTGCAGGTCGGTCAGGGCCGACGGCGAGGCACCCAGATGAGTCACCGCATAGGTCAGGTCGGTTTCGCTGCCGATCAGTCCGATCGGCATGCCGCTTGCCAGCCACGCCTTGCGGATGCGGGCGTTGAGCACCGGCGCTTCCTTGCGCGGGTTAGACCCCACGATCAGGATCGCGTCGGCTTCCTCGATTCCGGCGATGGATGTGTTGAAGCAGTAGAAATCACGCCGCGTTGCATCCAACCGAGCCCCATCCTGGCGGCAATCGACATTGGTCGATCCCAGGTTGGCGAGCAGGTCTTTCAACGCCAGGACGCTTTCGGCATCGCACAGGTCACCGGCGATGGCGCCAATGCGATCACCTTGAAGGGTTTTCAGTTTGGCGGCGATCGCAGCGAACGCCTGATCCCAGGTCGCGGCGCGCAGTTTGCCGTTTTCACGCACCCAGGGGCGATCCAACCGGCGGCGCTTCAGACCGTCCATGGCAAAGCGGGACTTGTCGCCGAGCCATTCCTCGTTAACGTCTTCGTTAATGCGCGGAAGGATTCGCAGCACTTCGGTGCCGCGTGCGTCGATCCGGATATTCGTTCCGATAGCGTCCAGAACGTCGATGCTATCGACTTTGGCCAGTTCCCACGGGCGAGCCACGAACGCGTAAGGCTTGGAGGTCAGCGCACCGACCGGGCAAAGATCGATGATATTGCCCGACAGTTCGGAACCGAGCGCCTTTTCAACATAGGTGCCGACTTCCATGTGCTCACCGCGCGCCGTGGCGCCGAGATCGGGCACGCCGGCAACTTCCGTAATGAACCGGATGCACCGCGTGCAATGGATGCAGCGGTTCATCGACGTCTTCACCAAGGGGCCGAGGTTTTTGTCCGGCACCGCGCGCTTGTTTTCATCGTAGCGCGAATGATCGGCGCCGAAGCCCATTGCCTGGTCCTGTAGGTCGCACTCACCGCCCTGGTCGCAGATCGGGCAATCCAACGGGTGGTTGATCAGCAGGAATTCCATGACACCGCGGCGGCCTTTGCGGACCATCGGGCTGTCTGTGTGGACGACCATGCCGTCGGCGACCGGGTAACCGCACGATGCGATGGGTTTGGGTGGAGTCTTCTCGACTTCCACTAAACACATGCGGCAGTTGCCGGCGATGGACAGGCGTTCATGGTAGCAAAAACGCGGGATTTCGATTCCGGCCTGCTCCGCCGCTTGCAGGATGGTGGAGCCGCTGGCGACTTCGACAACGATACCGTCGATGGTGACTTTGGCCATGTCGCTACTCCGCCGCCATCGGCATGGGCTTTTTCCGGTAGGCGGCGATGCGTTCTTCCATCACGGGACGGAAATGCCGGATCAGGCCCTGGATCGGCCACGCGGCGGCATCGCCGAGCGCGCAGATCGTGTGGCCTTCGATCTGACGGGTCACTGCCTCCAGCGTATCGATTTCGTCAGACGTTGCGCGTCCCTCGACCATGCGAGTCATGACGCGCCACATCCAGCCGGTGCCTTCGCGGCATGGCGTACACTGGCCGCAGCTTTCGTGCATGTAGAATTTCGACAACCGAGCGATGGCTTTGATGATGTCGGTGGATTTGTCCATGACGATGACGGCTGCGGTGCCCAATCCACTGCGCACGGCGCGCAGGCTGTCGAAGTCCATCAGGACCTCGTCGCAGATCGACTTCGGCAACAGCGGCACCGAGGCGCCACCCGGAATGATTGCCAGCAGGTTATCCCAGCCGCCGCGCACGCCGCCGGCATACCGCTCGATCAGTTCGCGCAATGGAATGCCGAGTTCTTCCTCGACATTGCAGGGCTTGTTGACATGGCCGGAAATGCAGAAAAGTTTCTGGCCGGCATTGTTCGGCCGGCCGAGGCTGGTGAACCAAGCGGCGCCGCGCCTTAAGATTGTTGGTGCCACCGCGATGGATTCGACGTTGTTCACGGTGGAGGGGCAACCGTACAGGCCGACGCCGGCCGGGAACGGCGGCTTCATCCGCGGCATGCCTTTCTTGCCTTCGAGGCTTTCGATCAGCGCTGTTTCTTCGCCGCAGATATAGGCACCGGCACCGCGATGCAGGAACACGTCGTAGTCGTAACCCGACCCGCAGGCATTCTTACCAATCAGCCCAGCTTCGTACGCTTCATCGATTGCGTGTTGTACCGCCATGATTTCATTGTAAAATTCACCACGGACATAGATGTAGGCAGCCGTCGCGCCCATAGCGAAACCGGCGACCAGACAACCCTCAATCAGTTTGTGCGGATCGTGCCGCAGAATATCGCGGTCCTTGCAGGTGCCGGGTTCGGATTCGTCGCCGTTGACCACCAGATAACACGGCCGGTCGGACTGCTTCGGCATGAACGACCATTTCAGGCCGGTCGGGAACCCTGCCCCGCCGCGTCCGCGCAGGCCGGAGTCTTTCATTTCCTGGATGATCGCATCGCGCCCGCGCGACAGGATCGCCACGGTGTTGTCCCAGTCGCCGCGGGAGCGTGCGCCCTTCAGGAACGGATCGTGCTGACCGTAGAGGTTGGTAAAGATGCGGTCTTTATCTAGCAGCATCTCAACCCTCCGGCGCGAATTGCAGTGTGTTCAACGTCGTCGCGCCGCCATCGGGGGCGGAGGTCTGACGGCCGGTCATCGAACCCGGTGCCGGCCGTTCGCCCCGGCGCAAAGCGGCCAGCAGCGCGTTGACCTTTTCGGTGTCCATGTCTTCGTAGAAATCGTCATCGACCTGCAGGATCGGCGCGTTCACGCAGGCACCGAGGCACTCTACCTCGGTCATGGTGAACAGGCCGTCGGCGCTGGTGTCACCGAAATTCCTGATCCCGGTGGCATGTTGGCACGCCTCAGTCACCGCATCGGAGCCACGCAACCAGCACGGTGTCGTCGTGCAGACCTGCAAATGATATTTGCCGATCGGTTTCATGTTGAACATAAAATAGAACGTCGCGACCTCGTAAACGCGGATCGGCGGCATCCCCAGCCGCGCGCCCACCGCGTCCATACCCTTAAGCGGCACCCAGGCACTGCCGGTGTCCCGCTTCATCTGTTTCTGCACGATATAAAGTGCTGGAATCACCGCGCTGGCCTGCTTGCCGACGGGATACCGAGCGACGATTTTCGTGATTTCAGCTTCGCTGTCCGCATCGAACGCGAAGCTGGCCGGCTGTTCGAACGCCGGCCCGTTGGTGGCTGCCATCATCTACCTGTCGATCTCGCCGAACACGACATCCAGCGACCCGATGATCGCGCAAACGTCGGCCAGCATATGCCGTTTGGTCATCACGTCCGTGGCTTGCAGAAAGGCAAAGCCGGTCGAGCGGATTTTACAACGATACGGCTTGTTGGTGCCGTCCGCGACCAGATACACGCCGAATTCTCCTTTAGGACTTTCCACCGCTGTGTAGGTGGCGCCCGCCGGGACGTGATAGCCTTCCGTATAAAGCTTAAAATGGTGGATCATCGCTTCCATGGAGCGCTTCATCTCGCTCCGCGCCGGCGGCGAGAATTTCCGGTCCTGCACCTTGATCGGACCCGGCTTCATCTTTGCCAGCGCCTGCTTGATGATCTTCACGCTCTCACGCGTTTCATAAACGCGCATCAGGTAACGATCGTAACAGTCGCCGTTGCGGCCGACCGGGATCTGGAAATCGACCTCGGCGTATTTGTCGTAAGGCTGCGAGCGGCGGAGATCCCAGGGCACGCCAGACGCGCGCAACGGCGGGCCGCTGAAGCCCCATGCCAATGCCTGCTCCGCCGAAAACACGCCTATATCGACGGTGCGCTGTTTCCAAATGCGGTTGTTGGTCAGCAGGCCTTCAAGGTCATCGATAAATTTTGGGAACGTTTCGGCCCACGCCGCGATCTTGTCCGGCAGTCCGGCCGGCAGATCCTTCGATACGCCACCCGGGCGAAAATAGTTGGCATGAAGACGCGCGCCTGACGCCGCCTCATGGAATTCCATCAGCTTCTCGCGTTCCTCGAATCCCCAAAGAGCGGGCGTGATCGCGCCGACATCGAGCGCATACGTGGTGAGATTGAGAAGATGGTTCAACACACGGGTGATTTCGGCGAACAGCACCCTGATCCACTGCGCGCGATCCGGTGCGGTGATGCCCAGCAATTTCTCGACCGCCAGAGCGAACGCGTGCTCCTCGCACATCGGGGAGACGTAATCGAGACGGTCGAAATACGGCACCGCCTGCATATAGGTCTTGTATTCGATCAGCTTCTCGGTGCCGCGATGCAGCAGTCCGATATGCGGATCGGCACGTTCTACGACCTCCCCGTCCAGTTCCAGGATCAGGCGCAACACGCCATGCGCGGCGGGATGCTGAGGACCGAAATTGATCGAGTGGCTGTCGATCTCAACGGTACGGGCGGAGGGGATGATGCCCACGTTCTCGCTCACGGTCTAGCCTTTCGCCTGTTCGGCGGCGCGTTCGGTATAAACCTTCTCGTCGCCCGGCAGTGTGGTCATCGCTTCCCATGGCGACAGGAAGTCAAAACTACGAAAATCCTGGGTCAGGCGAACGGGTTCGTTGATCACCTGCTTGCGGTCTTCGTCGTAACGAACCTCGACATAACCGGTTAGCGGGAAGTCTTTCCGGAGCGGATGCCCTTCGAAGCCGTAATCGGTAAGAATCCGACGAAGATCGGGCTGGCCGGAAAAAATAATTCCATACAGATCCCATGCCTCCCGCTCCCACCACGTCGCAACCGGCCAGATCGTGTGGATCGATGGCACCGGAGTCACAGCGTCTGTGGTGACGATGACCCGGACGCGCTGGTTCAGTGTCACCGACAACAGATTGTATACCACGTCGAACCGTTCGGTTCGTTCCGGCCAATCGACGCCGCAAAGATCCATCATCTGCTCGAAAGCGAATCGGGGATGGTCGCGCAACATGGTCATCACCGGTGGCAGCGAGTCGCGGGCTGCCTGAGCGACCAATTCGCCGCCTTCGATGCGAATGCCGGTTACGCCGGGGATGGACGCGACCGCCTGACCGAGCAGTTCTAATACGGATGGCGGTGCGGCTTCAGCCGGTGTCGCTTCATCAGCCACGGAGAATGGTTCCTGTCCGGCGGATCTTCTTCTGCAACTGCATGATCCCGTACACCAAAGCCTCGGCCGTCGGCGGGCAGCCCGGGACATACACGTCCACCGGGACGATCCGATCGCAACCGCGCACCACAGAATAAGAGTAATGATAATAGCCGCCGCCATTGGCGCAGCTACCCATGCTGATCACCCAACGCGGCTCTGGCATCTGATCGTACACTTTCCGAAGCGCCGGTGCCATTTTGTTGGTTAGCGTGCCGGCGACGATCATCACGTCGCTCTGGCGCGGAGACGCGCGCGGGATGATCCCGAGTCGATCGAGGTCATACCGCGGCATGTAGGCGTGGATCATCTCCACGGCGCAGCAGGCCAGACCAAAGGTCATCGGCCACAAACTGCCGGTGCGCGCCCAGTTCACCACCTTATCGAGGTTCGCGACCAGGAAGCCTTTGTCGGCGATTTCCCCGGTGATGCCTTTGATGACGGCGTCCTGTTCGGGACCGGGCGGGAGGTGATCCCGGTTCCAGGCCATCACGGTCGAGTCGTTCATGCTGCTATTCCCACTCGAGAGCGCCTTTGCACCACTCGTAGATAAACCCCACGGTGAGGACGGCAAGGAAGGCGATCATCGACCAGAAGCCAAAGGTGCCAATTCCCTTGAGGGCCACGGCCCAGGGGAACAGGAACGCAACTTCAAGATCGAAGATGATGAAAAGGATGGCAACGAGGTAGTATCGCACATCGAATCGGCGACGAGCGTCGTCAAACGCCTCAAACCCGCATTCGTAGGCCGAAAGCTTTTCCGGATAGGGCTTCTGGCGAGCTGCGATCAACGATCCGGCCACCATGGCGGTAGCAATGCCTCCGGCGATCACAAGGAACACCAAGATCGGCAAATATCCAAAGAGAACTGGCTGCATGTCTGGTCCGCGCTAAGTCGAGTGGCTGCTATCCGCAGCATGGGTCAAGCCATACGCCCTTAGCGTTGGCCTGTCCCCTTCCGCAGTGCAGCACAAGGCAAACATTACACCCATCCATCCGCCCGCCATAGAGGGGGAGGACAGAAATCTGCCCAAACCCGACTATTTCGTAGGTAGGAAAAGGATGCCGCTGCTGGCGCGAGAGACGGGGCTCGAACCCGCGACCTCCGCCGTGACAGGGCGGCGCTCTAACCAACTGAGCTACTCCCGCAGCGGCAGGAGGCGGGGTTTAAGCTGGGTGACCGGTGCCGTCAAGGGCGTTTGATCGCATCGCACACGATTACAGCGATGAATCGAATGGGCCGGCCAATTTGCGGAGCCGATCGGCAGGTAAATGGCGGGTCCGGGCGGAGATCGGCATCTACCGCGCTTGCCGGGCTCCGAAGTTTAAATTGGAGATCAGGCACCGTGGCGGCTGCGTTGTGGTTGGGCGGCCGGCGGTGAAAGGCCGGAGTCGCACCCCACCGATTGGATTGGACGAAAAATCCCAAAGCGATGCTGAACACCGAGATATTTGGCGACGATAGAGATGCTGCTGGCCTCCACGGCGGAGGGGCGGGGACAAAATTAGTGACAGCCCCAACAGGCGGTTCACCAGGGCGCGCGTCAAGGGCAACCGATCGAGTGTATCTGTTCGACGCTGCGATGGCCCTCTGGAGGCGCCATCACAGCCGGATTGGAACCATGATTACGATTGCATGACATGTTTGATTGCATGCATCGGCAACCGTGGCGTTTAGGCCAGCCAGCGACGCTGGCGGTGCCGTCGCCGTCGCCGTCGCTGTCGGTGGCGGTGGCAGATTGCTGATGTGCTCTGCCTCCCCGAAAACCCCGAATCGGGTAAACGGCGGAAAAGCGGATCGGAGATCGCTTCTGTTTTTTGGGGGCGGATTCAAGTTCCGCAGCTAACGCCGCCCAGGAAAGGGTGGTGGTGAACGGCGATGAAATTCGACCCAGACGGTATAACGGCCTGTGCCAGTGATTTTGCTGGCATCCATTCCGTAATATCGATCCGGAAATTAGGCTGGTGGGCGGTGACGGTTTCGAACCGCCGACCCTCTCGGTGTAAACGAGACGCTCTACCGCTGAGCTAACCGCCCACAAGAAACCAATGTGGCACCCGCAGGTGCCACATTGGCACGAATTAGCCTACGGAGTCTTTAAGACCTTTGCCGGCCTTGAACCGCACGGTGGTCGACTCGGGGATTTGCATCTCCTCGCCGGTGCGCGGGTTGCGGCCGGTGCTGGCCTTGCGAACGGCGGCGGCGAATGTTCCGAAGCCAACCAGACGGACCTCTTCCTTATTCTTCAGGGCACCGGTGATTGCACCGAATACCGCATCGACGACTTCGCCAGCCTTTGCGCGGGAGAGGTCGGTTCCGTCAGCAACGGCTGCGACGAGATCCATTTTATTCACGGCGTTTCCCTCTCAATGTGGAATATCATAAATCGATTCTCCGAGCGAGTGCCCAGGGAAGAGCGGCGGACACTACTGGCGGGGTTTCCGCCCCGTCAATGCTTAGACCACGGAATGCTGGGGAAAACTGCGGGTTAGAGCGAAGTAATTAAGCGCGATGGGCGTTCCGGACACCATCGAGAATCGCTCAACCTGACCCTGGAGGGGCATTCCACCGGATGCGGCACACACTACCGGCCGGTGTTGACCATACAAGGCGCTATCCTGTCGTGATTTGGCTCCCCGAATCGGGTTATTGTCCGACGACCAGGAAATGCCGCGTTATTTCAATATTTTATGGTAAGAACGGGGCTCGCTTTACGCTCGCCCCGGCTCCCCGCTTTAGTGTGGCAGCGACGCCGTTACCGGCTGCGCTACCGCCGCGGCCACTGGCGTTTCCGGTGGCTCCTCCCACTCGATCGGGATCGGACGGCGGGCCAATGCCTGGGCGATAACTTCATCGACATCGGCAACGGGTATTAACTTAAGATGCTTCTTCACATTGTCTGGTATGTCGGCGAGGTCCTTCTCATTCTCTTTGGGAATGAACACCGTCGTGATTCCAGCCCGCAATGCTGCCAGCAATTTCTCCTTCAAACCACCGATCGGCAGCACTCGGCCGCGAAGCGTGATCTCCCCGGTCATCGCCACGTCGCGCCGCACCGGTATTCCGGTAAGGATCGACACGATGGACGTGGCCATCGCGACACCGGCCGACGGACCATCCTTCGGAGTCGCACCCTCCGGCACATGCACATGGATGTCGCGCTTTTCGAACAGTGTCGGTTTGATGCCGAACCTGATCGAGCGACTCCGCACGTAGCTGAGTGCCGCGGAGACACTTTCCTGCATCACGTCGCCCAGCTTACCGGTCTGCTTGATGTTGCCCTTACCCGGCAGCAACACCGACTCGATGGTGAGGATCTCGCCACCCACTTCCGTCCACGCCAGACCAGTGACGACGCCGACCATGTCGGTATCCTCCAGGTCGCCGTAGCGATACTTTTGAACGCCGGCGTATTTGCCGAGGTTCTTGCCGGTGATCGCCACCTTCTTGGACTTCTTGGTGACGATCTCCTTGATCACCTTGCGCGCCAGGTTGGCCAGCTCACGCTCCAGCGACCGTACACCTGCTTCGCGAGTGTAGTAGCGGATGAGGTCGCGCAGAGCCTCCTCGGTAATCGACCACTCGTCCTTCTTGAGACTGTGGCTCTCGCTCACCTTGGCGATCAGGTGGCGTTTGGAGATTTCGACCTTCTCATCTTCGGTGTAGCCAGCGATGCGGATGATCTCCATGCGGTCCAGCAGCGGCTGGGGCATGCGCAGCGAGTTCGCCGTGGTTACGAACATCACGTCCGACAGGTCGTAATCCACTTCCAGGTAGTGATCGGCGAAGGTGGAGTTCTGCTCCGGGTCCAGCACTTCGAGCAGCGCAGACGACGGATCACCCCGCCAGTCCGCACCAAGCTTGTCAATCTCGTCGAGCAGGAACAAGGGGTTGGACGTCTTCGCCTTCTTCATGCCCTGTATCACCTTGCCGGGCATGGAGCCGATATAGGTGCG
>JANXLQ010000142.1 GCA_025355085.1 Rhodopila sp. | reverse complement strand
GGAATCGGCAAACGCGAGTTCCTGGAGCAGGAACACGGTGCCGATACGATGACGGTGATGCGCGCGGTGAAGCAGGCGCTGGACCCGCGCGGCATCATGAACCCGGGAAAGATATTCCTGAATTAGGGTGGCGATGGGCGGAGCCAATTGAACAGCGTCCGGCAAATTCGCGCGACTTTGAGGGTTCGCCTGTCGAAGCGCCGGGCTGTTGCTGTGTTCTCCGCATGAACCCACCAGCAACCACCTTAACTCTTCCGCGCTGCCCGATGGTGTTCGCTATGGAACTTGAATCCGCCCATTCGGCCTATCCCGCTGCCTTCGGATTATCTCGCCCCGCCCGGCCGGCGATCTACCGAATTGGCGGAGGACATCGTCCGCGATGGCGTTGAAGTTACATGACGTCCGACGTGGATCACGATTGACATGGTTCGACGGTCAAGCCGCGTCGTTTCCGCAAATCGGAACAGTTGAACAACGCCGGATTTATCTCGTATCCGCAGCCAAGGTAGCGATTGCTATCCCCGCCTTACTTCCTTACATTGACGCTCATGCTCGCGAAAATCACCGCCAAGAACCAACTCACTCTCCCCAAGCGCGTCGTCGAAGCGCTCGGCTCCCCAACCTATCTGGAGGTCGAGGTGCAAGACGGACGGCTGATCCTGACCCCACCGGGAGTCAGTGCGGCGGACGCGGTTCGCCGCAAGCTGGAAGCGCTCGGAATCACCGAGGCCGATGTCGCCGACGCTGTTGCCGCTGCTCGCCACCCGCACTGATCGTCCGCTGCGCGCTGTCTTCGATACCAATATTGTAGTCTCGGCGCTCGTTTTCGGCGGCCGTCTGAGGTGGTTGCATGGCGCATGGGCCACGCAGGCGGTCATGCCGGTTGTGTGTCGGGAAACCGTGGCCGAACTGCTGCGGGTCCTGGCCTATCCGAAATTCCGCCTGACGCGAGAGGATACGGACATCCTTCTCGCCCAGTATCTGCCGTTTTGCGAGACGACGTCGCTACCGACGCCCTGGCCGGCACTGCCGGCTGTGTGCCGTGACCGCGACGATGCAGTGTTCATCGCGCTGACGGTGTCGGCCGGGGCGGATGTACTGGTGAGTGGCGACGCCGACCTGACGGTGTTGCGCGGCGCGGTGCCGGTGGTTTCGGTTACGGAGTTACGGGAAATTTTAGACGAAAATGTGTGATTGCCACTTGACGCCCGCCGCATTGTTGACCTCACCAATCGCTTAGCGGCTCCGGCGGGATCGCTTTAAGCGCTTTGCTCATTTCCAAGGCGGTAGAAAACAATTTGCCGCGATACGTCTCTGTCCCGTCCAGAATATACTTCGCTATATCGGCGTCTTTGGAACAGATATCAGCTTGGAAAGGTAAGTCCCGGCCGACGGTCGATTTGAAATGTGCCCAGGCGCCACGACAAAAAACGAAGCCGGGATATTCCTCAGAGTAATGATGTCTGCGCTGTGCAGACACGGACAATCCCGATCTCGGGCTTTTATGGAAGTTTACGAAAATTCTGGGCCATACATCGACATCGCCTTGTGGCCAGTTGGTAAATATGCCGGTTATCGGCCAGTTCATGATCTCGTTGACCGAGTCCTCATCCGCATTGCTCGCAGCAGCTTTCTTCGCCTGCGCCGCGTCAGCGGGCCTTGTGGTTTTTTGTGAGAAGACAAAGCCAACGTTGGGGTATCTCTCGGGCGCTTCGCGAATCATATCCAGCAGCGAACCTTGCCGCACAGGATCCGAGTTGCCTTCGGGTGCTGGGATATCCCATATCTGCCTCGCGAGAGCCAAATCTGCTTCCTTGATCATCTTGGACTCGCGATATGTCTTCTCAAACCACTGGCTCGCAGCCGTCCAAATCGGAGAATTGGGCTCATGAAACGTGCCTGCTTCCAGGAGCGCCCCCGAATCGCCTGTAGTCAAGCCGATCTCGTTCGACGATGCGTTCGCAGACCCGATGACCACGCCCAAATCTGATAGATAAACTTTCGCGTGGAGTTTACGAAACTGCCTAATTTTGTCATTTTTGGGAGCCCTGAAGAGTTCAATCTCATCCGGACATGTTGCGCCCATGGATAGGTCACAAATGATTTCTGGTCCTGTCGTGGTCCTCCGAACGTTGGGAAATAGCGCCATGACAGCCCCGGCCCCCCAGAAAGCGACGGCGCAGCGCACTTGGCTTCCAGAAACGATCCGCTTGATGGTGCGGCTTAAATCCGATCCAGAGAGAAATTCATCCATCGTTCCGTTCCGTCAAACTGCGTGTAAGTGATCAGCATCCTTCGCCTACGGTTATACTAAAGCAATGGCTTTATTTTTGGCCGCCCGGTGGAGCAGAACGATGCACGCCGATCCCGTTTCATTTGCCATGACGATCGCCGCCGATCAGTAAAACTGATTGGCGATTTTGGCCACGTCGCTTGCTCCGCGCGGCTGTAATTTTTGACGAGTAGGTCATCCCATTTGTTGGGAGGCTGCCCTCCAATTTTTCTCGGCATGCAATCCAGCTAATGTAGCATTGCGGGAATCGTGGTGACGAAGCAATGTCCCGCCACTGCGCTGAAAGCGGAGACCGCCCCGTTCCCGCCGCGTTAACAAGGCCACCATGCAACGTCTCTGGATCGCCATCGCCTCCCTAACCGGCTTCTCCGCCGTCGCCATGGCAGCTTTCGCCGCCCACGGCATCGCCGACCCGGCCGCCCAACGCATCGTCGCCAGCGGCGTCCAGATGCAGGGGTGGCACGCGCTCGCGCTCCTCGGCACCGCCCTGTGGGTTCCGCGCGGCGGCCGCCTCGCCAACGCTGCCGGGCTGGCCTTCGTCCTCGGCACACTCCTGTTCTGCGGCGCGGTTTACACCCACGGCCTCACCGGCCTCTCCCTCGGCTCCATCGCCCCAACCGGAGGCACAATCCTCATGCTCGGTTGGCTTCTTCTCGGCGCCTCCGCATGGCGCGCCCGATGATCGCGTCCGCCTATCTCGCCGCCGAGGGGTTCGGGGACCAGCTCGCCGAGGAACTCACCCGCAAGAACGTCACGATCGACGACTGGCACGGGCGCCTCGCGTTGTCCCCCGATCCGCCGGTGCAGGCCGCCTGGGCGCTCGACATCTGGACCGACCCGCGTGAGATAGAGACGCCATCGGTCAAAACCGCGTCCGACGCGCTACGGGCGATGCAGCGCAACTGGGCCGCCTACGGTGTCGCCCACCACCGCCGCATGGCGCTGATCACCCAGCGTCTGCCGCCCGTCAAAGCCCGGGCGCTGATTTTCCCGGAACCAGCCCCGGCCTCGCATCTCGGTGCCTGGACCTTGCTGGCCCCCGGCCGGATGCTGGCCAGCCCGGCCAAATCCAGCCCGTTCGTCAACGGTGAGTGCGTGTTCGAGGAAGACCACATCGGCCCGCCCAGCCGAGCGTATCTGAAGCTGTGGGAGGCTCTGACCCGGTTCGGCAAATACCCCGGGCCGGGAGAAACCTGCCTGGACCTCGGTGCCTCCCCCGGCGGCTGGACCTGGGTTTTGGCGAAACTACAGGCCAACGTGACCGCGATCGACAAAGCACCTCTGGCCGCCAACGTGGCCGCGATGCCGGGTGTCAGCGAACGGGTCGAGAACGCGTTCACCCTGCCGCCCGAACCGGTGGACTGGCTGTGCAGCGACATCATCGCCTACCCCGATCCGCTATTGGCCCTGGTGCGGAAATGGATAGAGGCGGGCACCACGCGCAACATCGTCTGCACGATCAAGTTCCAGGGCCAGACCGACCATGACGCGGCGGAAGCCTTCGCAGCGATTCCCGGCGCGCAGGTTATTCACCTGTCCCACAACAAGCATGAGCTAACCTTTCTTTGGACAGCGGGCTGAGAGTAAGCGGCCCTATTGTTTCCTACCGCTGTCGCCCGCCCCTGTTGCCATCGGGCCGGGGGATGACGGTTTAGTTTGAGGGCCAACCGCCGCCAAAACTCCCCCGCTTGCCGATCCCCCTTCGCTTCGGCTAAATGGGCCGAATTCCAGGTTTGGGGGCGTGCATGGCGGTCAATAAAATTTATCCGGACGCGAAGACGGCCCTTGCCGGGTTGCTGCGTGACGGCATGACGATCATGTCCGGCGGTTTCGGCCTGTGCGGCATCCCCGGCGCGTTGATCGAGGCGATTCGCGACAGCGGCGTGAAGGACCTGACAATTATCTCCAACAACGCCGGCATCGACGATGCGGGCCTCGGCCTGCTGCTGGTGACGCGGCAGGTGCGGAAGATGATCAGTTCCTACGTCGGCGAAAACGCCACGTTCGCTAAGCAATACCTGGCCGGCGAACTCGAAATCGAGTTCAACCCCCAAGGCACCCTGGCCGAACGCATCCGGGCCGGCGGCGCGGGTATCCCGGCATTCTTCACCGCGACCGGTGCCGGCACCCAGATCGCCGAGGGCAAGCTCCAGCAGGAATTCGACGGACGTATGTATGTCCAGGAACGCGGCCTGCGCGCCGACCTGTCCATCATCCATGCCTATAAGGCCGACCCCGAGGGCAATCTGGTTTACCGCAAGACCGCCCGGAATTTTAACCCGATCATCGCCACGGCCGGCGAAAACGTCGTGGTGCAGGTCGAGCACATCGTCGCACCCGGCGAACTCGACGGCGACCACATCATCACGCCGGGGATCTACGTCAACCGCATCGTCAAACTGGACACAGTGGACAAGCGGATCGAACAACGCACCGTGCGCAAGCGCGTTTAACTTACGAAACTCGCGCAAGCGCGTTTAACTTACGAAACTCGCGCAAGCGCGTTTAATTTACGAAACTCGCGCAAGCGCGTTTAAGGGAGCTTCAGACATGGCCTGGACCCGTGACCAGATGGCCGCCCGTGCGGCGCAGGAACTACAGGACGGCTTCTACGTGAACCTGGGGATCGGCATCCCGACTCTGGTGGCAAACCATATCCCCGAGGGGATGTCGGTGCAGTTGCAGTCGGAAAACGGCATGCTCGGTATGGGCGAATTCCCGTGGGAGGGCGAGGAAGACGCCGACGTGATCAACGCCGGCAAGCAAACCGTGACCGAACTTCCCACAACCAGCTACTTCGACAGTGCCGCCAGCTTCGCCATGGTGCGCGGCGGTCACATTAACATCTCGATCCTGGGCGCGTTGCAGGTAGCCGAGAACGGCGACCTCGCGAACTGGATGATCCCCGGCAAGATGGTCAAGGGGATGGGCGGCGCGATGGACCTCGTGGCCGGCGTGCGCCGCGTGGTCGTGCTGATGGAACACACCGCCGGCGGCAAGCCCAAACTGCTGAAACGCTGCAACCTGCCGCTGACCGGCGCGGGCGTGGTCGATATGGTCATCACCGATCTTGGCGTATTTCAGGTGACGGCGAAGGGTCACGACGG
>JANXLQ010000200.1 GCA_025355085.1 Rhodopila sp. | reverse complement strand
GGGAGCGTCCGGACCCGCAAAAACCCCCGGCGGAGTTGCGTGCCCCCCTGGAAGCACTCGGTTTGTCCTGGCCAACCACATTGGACGTGGTAAAAAGCCGCTATAAGGAATTAGCCAAACGGCATCATCCAGACGCCAACGGAGGCAGCCGCGATGCCGAAGAACGGCTGAAAACCATCAATCTTGCTTATGCGGCGGTCCGCACCAAACTGGGTACAGAGACCCGGATGGCAGCCACCGGATAACCAAAATCGGCATCGCATCGTCGGCTGCCCTTGCGCCTTGCGCTGCCAACGTTAGACTTTCGCAGAATTACAACAGGAAACGCTGGACTATGAACACGGCTGTCGATATCGCCCCGCTCCGCCCGACCTCCGAGATCAATCAGCCTGACACCAAGGTGTCGGTGCGCGAGGCTTTCGACCTCGATATTGATATGGAGGTCTCTGCTTTCTCGGTGCGCACCGAGCATGTGCCTGACATCGACACGTCGTATAAATTCGACCGTGAGACGACGTTGGCGATTCTGGCGGGATTTTCCTACAACCGCCGCGTGATGATCCAGGGTTATCACGGGACGGGTAAATCCACGCATATCGAGCAAGTGGCGGCGCGGCTGAACTGGCCCTGCATCCGCGTCAACCTCGATAGCCACATCAGCCGCATCGATCTGATCGGTAAGGACGCGATCGTCCTGAAGGACGGCAAGCAGATCACCGAATTCCGCGAAGGTATTCTGCCGTGGGCGCTGCAACACGCCTGCGCTTTGGTGTTCGACGAGTATGACGCCGGCCGTCCGGACGTGATGTTCGTGATCCAGCGGGTGCTGGAAGTCGAGGGCAAGTTGACGTTGCTCGACCAGAACCGCGTGATCCGGCCGCATCCGTCGTTCCGCTTGTTCTCCACCGCCAACACGGTGGGCCTGGGCGACACGACCGGGCTGTATCACGGCACGCAGCAGATCAATCAGGGTCAGATGGATCGCTGGAACATCGTGGCGACGCTGAATTATCTGCCGCATGCCATGGAAACCGGCATCGTGATGGCGAAGATGGGCATCGACGGGTCGAAAGACTCGGTGATGAAGAAGCGCATCGAAAGCATGGTGGCGCTGGCCGATCTGACCCGCGCCGGATTCATCAACGGCGATATCTCGACCGTCATGTCGCCTCGCACCGTAATCACCTGGGCTGAGAACGCCCGGATCTTCGGCGATGTCGGATTCGCGTTCCGGGTGACGTTCATGAACAAGTGCGATGAGGCGGAACGCTCCACCGTCGGCGAATACTATCAGCGCTGCTTCAACGAGGACATTGCCACCGGCGGGTTCACCACGCGCAAGTTCGCGTAAGGACCGTACCGGGGGTGGCCTTACCGATCCGGTACTGCGGGCGTATGTCTGCGGTGCCTGAATTGAGGTATGGACGCCCGGAAAGACTGTGGATGGCGGGCATCTGCCCGCCATGACGAGATTGAGCGGGTCTGCGCCCGCCACGATTGGGCAGAGCAGGTCTTCGCCTGCGATGACGGGATAGGGCGGACATGAGCGGGATCACCAAAGACAACGCGCGCGTTGAGGAGTTCAAGCGCGCAACGGCGGGCGTCCTGCGGGCGATCGCGGAACAGTCGGACGTTCAGGTTGCGTTCCAGCCAGGGCCGTCCGGCGTGTCCGGGAAGCGGGCGCGTCTGCCTTTGCCGACACGCGCCTTGCCGGCCGCTGAGATGGCAAAGCTGCGTGGCCAATCCGACGCCATCGCGTTGCGTCTCCGTCACCATGACGACGGCGTGCACGCCCAGCGGATGCCGACCCGACGCGAGGCCAAGGATGCCTACGACGCGCTCGAACAGGTGCGGGTGGAAGTTATTGGCTCCCGCTACATGGACGGCGTTCGCGGCAATCTGCAGGCCAAACTGACTGAGGAATGCGAGGCCGAGGGCTACGACCGCATGACCCGCAAGGATCAGTTGCCGATCGACAAGGCGCTGGCGCTGCTAACGCGGGAGCGGCTGTCGGGCGATTCCATTCCCGAGTCGGCAAAGCGCGTTTTGAACCTCTGGCGCGAAACACTTGGCGAGTCCGCGGATCAGGCGCTGACGGAAATGACGACTGCGCAGGACGACCAATCGGCCTTCGCGCGTGCATCCCGTAAACTTTTGGCTGCACTGGATCTGGCGGAAGCCGAAGTCGATGCCGAACCGGATGACAACTCCGAGGACGGCGAGGACGGCGGCGAGCAATCCGGCTCCCAGGACAACTCCGAGGACGGCGACGGCCAATCGGAGTCCGAACAGGACTCCATGCTCGGTGCCCAGCCCGAGGAAATGGAAGGCGAAGCCGCCGACGACGACGGGTCTGAGTCCGAGGACGAAGCCGCGGTGGCCGAGGGCGACGATCGTCCCGGCGGGCCACAGCCGAGACGCGAGCGGCCGAATCCCGACAGCGAGGCGGTTTACCGCGCCTATACACGGTCGTTCGACGAGGAAGTCGATGCCGAAGACCTTTGTGACGCGGACGAACTGGCTCGGTTGCGTCAGCAACTCGATCAGCAGTTGCAGCATATGCAGGGAGTGATCTCCAAGCTGGCGAACCGGTTGCAGCGGCGCCTGTTGGCGCAGCAGACCCGGTCTTGGGAGTTCGACCTCGACGAAGGCATGCTGGATGCCGGACGTCTGGCGCGCGTGGTGACCAATCCGCTGCTGTCCTTGTCGTTCAAGCGCGAACTGGACACGGAATTCCGCGACACCGTTGTCACCCTGCTAATCGACAATTCAGGCTCCATGCGAGGCCGGCCGATCACTGTGGCGGCAATGTGCGGCGACATCCTGGCACGCACGCTGGAACGTTGTGGGGTTAAGGTCGAGGTTCTCGGATTTACGACGCGCGCCTGGAAGGGCGGGCAGAGCCGGGAGAAATGGGTGCAGGACGGCAAGCCCCGCAACCCCGGGCGGTTGAACGATCTGCGGCACATCATCTACAAGGCGGCTGACTCGCCGTGGCGGCGGGCGCGGAAGAACCTCGGGCTGATGCTGCGCGAGGGGTTGCTGAAAGAGAATATCGATGGGGAGGCGCTGCTGTGGGCGTATCGCCGCCTGCTGGTCCGCCCCGAACATCGCCGCATCCTGATGGTGATCTCCGATGGCGCGCCGGTCGATGATTCGACCCTGTCGGTGAACCCCGGAAACTATCTGGAAAAGCACCTGCGCGAGGTCATCCGCGACATCGAGCATCGCGATCAGGTCGAACTGATCGCCATCGGAATCGGTCACGACGTGACACGGTACTACCGTCGCGCGGTCACTATCGTCGATGCCGAGGAACTCGGTGGCACGATGATGAAGAAGCTGACGGAATTGTTCGATGAGGACATGGAAGCAGCCTGGGTGCGTTCGGCCGGGGAGCGTGCTGCGTCGGTCATGTAGCCGGCCTGCTGCGTCCAAGGTCTGGTGCCGGATTGTGTAGTGCTTGACAAATCGGGTCTGTGGCGATATGCACGATCATGATCGGCACATCGCCACATCCCATCGAATTTGGCCAACCACCCGCAAAGCACACCAGCCTCGCCGAGGCACCCATGGGGTGGTTGCCGTTCGTCCGCGAAGGGCTTCCTCTCTCGGTGGTTGATCAGGCATTGGCTGATGGGCGGATTTCGCTGGCTGAACTCGACCGTCTCGCGCTGTCGCGCAAGACATTGGCGCATCGGCGTGGCATCGGTTCGTTAACGCCGGATCAGTCCGACCGCTTCAGCCGTTTGTTGCGCATGATCGTGGAAACCGAAGCGACTTTCGGCGATGCTGGCAAGGCGCACCTCTGGCTGCGCCGCCGGACGCCACTGCTGGATGGGGAAAGCCCGCTCGACCGGCTCGACACCGACATTGGCACGCGGCAGGTGGAAGCGATTCTGGGCCGCATTGCGCACGGGCTTGCCGCCTGATGATCGCGTGGCGGCTTTGCCGCCGCCAGTATGCGGATCTCAGCGGCGAAGGCGCCCGTCTATTGGGCGGACGGTGGAGCAGTCCGGGGCGGCCAGTGGTGTATCTGGCGGAACATCCGGCTTTGGCGGCGCTGGAACTGCGCGTTCACCTTGACCTGCCGTTCGAGCTTATGCCGGCGGACTTTGTGCTGATGCGCATTACCGTGCCGGACAGTTCCATCGCGCCGGAGACGCCAGCGCCCTTCGCGACTGTTGAGGCCGGCAATTCCTGGCTTACCGGCTCACACTCCGCAGCCCTGCGCGTTCCGTCGGTCCTCGTGCCGCATTCCTGGAATGTGTTGCTGAACCCCCGTCACTCCGACGCCACGCAGGCAGAAATCCTTGACGTTGAGCCGTTCGATTTCGACCCGAGGATGTGGCGACCGTTAGCTACCGAAGGTTAACCAACGGTATGACTGGTCCTGGTATTCGCGCATGCTGCTCAAACGGCTCCCGCCTCCGATTTCCGTGGATCGGCTGTCCGTCTTTTTCGTCAACCTGACGTTCACAACTGCTACGGGGGCAAGCGTGGCGATGTTTCCGCCACGCATTGAACCGAGGCGATATTTACCAACGGGGCGCTGGCAAAGATCTCGCGGATAAGTCGTGCCATGACGGAGACCGAGGCATTGCCGGCACGATTTGAGCGCGAAATGCTGTAAGCTACGGCGTATTCGCCTTCAGGAAGGCAACCACCTGACTGCGCTGCTGCTCCAGAAATTCCGGCCCCCGCCAATCGGTCAGCACCTGCACCCCCGGCAGCAAAGCCGCCAGTTCGGCGCTTGTTGCGGCGGGATGAGGAATGTCGGTCCCGGGCAGCAACAACGTCGGCACCGGGCATTTTCGGGCAAACTCGACATCGACGCAGAACACGAACGGATGGTCCCACATATTGTGGCCGAAGGCGGCAATGGCCGCTTCGTTCAAATGCGGCCGCTCCGCCAGTTGTTCCTTGGTCCAGGCCGCATGGCTTTCCGGGAAGTATTCGGGGTGTTCGGGATGCAAGCCGATCGGATTTTGCAACACCGCCGACAGAACACGCTTTGGCGCCGTTTCCACCGCCTTCAGGCAGAAACTGCCGCCAATGCAGCCGCCCAGAACGTGGAACCTGTCGAACCCGAGGTGATCCATCAGGGCGATATGGTCGGCAGCATAGGTATGCCAGCCGTGGCCGGCTTCGATCGCGGTGCGGGAGGCCCCGGCGTTGCGTTGATCCATGGCGATGGCAGTGAAGCCGGCCTCCGGTAAAGCCTTCGTCCAATCGACCCACGACTTGTGCGGGGCGCCGGGGGGTGACGGCCACATCTCCATGCGCGATCGCAAGCCCCCGGGGGCGAACAGCAACACAGGGAATCCCTCCCCATAGACCTGATACTGAATTTCGCCGTCGGGGCGTTGTAGCACGGGCATCGCGTCCTCCATGGTCTGCGATGCCCAGGCTGCCTGTGCTTGCCGTTTGACGCAATATCAGCCGAGCAGCCGAGCAGCCTCTGCCGCATCCGCAGCGATCTGAGCTTTAAGGGCATCCAGGCCGCTGAATTTGATTTCCGGGCGGATGTAGGCGTGCAAGGCAACGGTAATATCGGTGTCGTATATGTCACCGCTGAAGTTGAACAGGTTAACCTCCAGCCGGCTCTCCGGACCTTCGTTAACCGTCGGCCGGCGCCCGATGTTGGCGACGCCCTTGTGGTGGGTTCCGTCGTTTAGGCGGACAGTGACGGCATACACACCCCTCGCCGGCTCCAGATGACGACCGAGCGGGACATTGGCCGTTGGGAAACCAATGGTGCGGCCCCGCTTATCCCCATGACTGACGATACCGCGAATCGCCCATGGGCGCCCGAGTTCGGCGGTCGCCCGTTCGGGATATCCATCCTGCAACGCGCGGCGGATACGCGTTGACGAAAGAGGCCCCTGCCCGTCGGTGATCGGAGGCACAAGCGTCAGGCCCATACCAAGCACCTCCGCCCGAGCAGCGAGGAAAGCGGTGCTGCCGCCGCGACGGTGCCCGAACGCGAAATCCTGGCCGGAGACAATGTGGCGGGCGCCGAAGCCAGCATGTAGAACCTTCGTGACAAAGTCGTCGGCGGTCATCAGGCTGAATTCGCGGTTGAACGGCAATTCGTACAGCAAATCGACGCCCAGACCCGCCAAGGCATCGGCACGCTCGGCGGACAGAGTCAGACGGAACGGCGGATCGTCCGGGCGGAAAACCTCCCGCGGATGCGGCTCAAACGTCAGCACCGCCAATGGAGCGTCCGGCCTCGCGGCGTGGGCCGCTCGGATGACGCTGGCGTGGCCCAGATGTACGCCATCGAAATTACCCAAAGCGACAGTGGCGCCTCGGGCGTCGGGCGGTACGTCCCGCCAGTCGGAGAATATTCGCATCAGATACGCGTTGGCACCAAAACAACCGCTTCGCCGTCGATCACCACGTCCTCCTTCACCATGCATCTGGTGCATAGGGTGGCGCTTTTTCGCGACAGGTTCAAATCGGTAATTTCCACAATGGCTTTGACGGTGTGCCCGATCCGAACCGGCGCCTTGAAAGCCAGCGACTGGCGCAGGTAAATCGTTTCAGGGCCGGGTAATTGTGTACTGAGCAGGGCGGAGATCAGGCCGGCTGGCAACATGCCGTGGGCGATGCGTCCGCCGAAGCGGGACTGCCGGGCCAGTTCCTCGTCGATGTGAATAGGGTTTGTATCCAGGCTGATGGCCGAATACATGTTGATATTGGCTTCGGTGATGGTTTTGGACAAAGTGGCGGTCTGACCGATATGCAAGTCTTCAAAGAAGTAGCCGTTGGACATTTTATGCCGCCCCCGGGTCAGCATCTTGTCACGGGGATGCCGGGTTAGCGAAACAACAGCGTAGATACCGTTGCGGAACGCTCGCACACGGTCTCGATCTGAAAGCGAGAGGTAACGATGCCGGCAACCGAAGTTGGAAACTCACAGGACCTGCTGGCGGAACTTTCGGCATGGGTGAAGATGGAAACCCCGACGACCGATGCCGCAGCGGTGAACCGGCTGATGGATGTGGCGGAGGGCGAACTGACCCGCGCCGGTGCCGCGATCACGCGCATTTCCGGACGCGATGGGTTTGGCGACAACCTGATCGCCCGCACGCCAGGCGCTGGAAAGCCGGTGCTGGTCGCGGGCCATCTGGACACGGTCTGGTCGCACGGGACGCTGGACACCATGCCGTATGCGGTAAACGGCGCGAAGGCGCACGGGCCCGGCATTTATGACATGAAGGCCGGCAGTTTCCTGGCGTTCCACGCGGTACGGTCGATCCTGCTTCAGGGTATCGCAACGCCTCGACCCATCGTTTTGCTGCTAACGCCGGATGAGGAAGTCGGCAGTCCAACCAGCCGCTGGTTGATTGAGCGAGAGGCCGCTCAGGCCGCGATGGTGCTGATCCCCGAGCCGGCAGGCGGCGGCGGTGCCTGCGTCACCGCCCGCAAAGGGGTCGGACGGTTCACCATGCGGATCGAGGGACGCGGATCGCATGCCGGCGGCGCGTTTGAGGATGGTGCCTCGGCGATCGTCGAACTGTCGCACCAGATTATCGGACTGCACCGCATGGTGGATATCGAGCGTGGGATAACATTGAACGCCGCACCGATTTGGGGAGGCTCCCGCCCGAACGTGATCTCCCCCGACGCCGGGTGTGAAATCGACCTGCGGGTGAACTCAGCCGCCGACGGCGTTCTGATGGAGGAACGCCTGCTCGGGCTGAGCGCGAAGACGCCAGGGTGCCGGGTGTATGTGGAGGGCGGGATGAACCGGCCGCCCTATACTGAAAGTCCGGCGATCTCGGCGCTTTACGCTCACGCACAGGGGGTGGCGCAGCAGGTCGGTCTGGCGCTGCCGAAGCAGCATCGTGGCGGCGGGTCCGATGGAAATTTCTCGGCGGCACTGGGGGTGCCGACGCTGGATGGGCTGGGGTGCCCGGGGTCTGGCGCACATGCCAGCCATGAGCACATTCTATGGGGTCATCTGGCCCAAAGAGCGGCGTTGATGGCTGGGTTATTGGAAACGCTGGTGTAGCGGCGGACTAACCGGGGTTGCGACAACAAAAGCGGGGTGCGCCTTCGCCCACAAAGACGATGGCGATGGCGATGACGCGGGCGATGGCAGGGCGGCAGGGCGGCAGGCTGGGGCTTCTCACCTTCAGCGACACAGATTATTGGCACGACGGCAACAGAAGGAAAGCATGATGGGTATTCGCGTTCATAACCTGTATTGCGACGCCAACGGGGAGTCCCACTGGCGCGACATCCAGATCGATTGGGCTCAGGAAGGGCCTGAAGGAAAGACTTCGGCCCGCCTGCCCGCCACCGGGATCATCTTCCGCGAAACCGGCGGGGACTATGACCTGAGCTGGCATCCGGCACCGCGCCGCCAGTACATCATCAATCTGGACGGTGGGGTCAAAATAACCGCCAGCGACGGCGAAACGAGAGAGATCGGCGCCGGCGAAGTCATCCTGGTGGAAGACATTCACGGCAAGGGCCATCTGTCGCAATCGATCGGCGGCAAAATGCGGCACTCGATTTTCGTGCCAATCGAATAGGCAAACCGCAATCGGCGCCATCGTTAAGAAGTGACCCCTGACGATTGCGCTGCCAACAAAAAAGGCCGGGGAATCACCCCCGGCCCTTTCGCTAATCAGTTAGGAAAGCTTAACCACCCCCACCCATCAGGCCAGAATCATTGCTGTTGCCCCGTTGCTGGGAAGAGGTCTGCGAACTCTTGGACGGCGCGGCCTGAGCCATCTGAGCGACGCCCGCAGTAAGGATCAGCGCGGCGAAAGCTGCAAGGATCATGCGCTTCATTGTAATTCTCCATCATCTCGTCGGGCGGAATGTCCGGCTCTGATGGATGGGAGATGGCTTGTGCATCCGGGATTATAACCGAGGCATTTTACATTAGATTTATGCGTAAAACGCGGCAATCATGGTCCGGCATACCCTTGAAATTCAAACCAGCCAGGTCGCTTCGTTTTCTCCCCAGGTTCGCCCATCGAGCAGCCGCTGCTCCAGCAAGCGGAATTCCTCGACCAGGAAATCGATCACCACGCGCGTTCGCTGCGCCAGATGCCGGCGGGACGGATAGACGACGAACGCCCTGCGACGGCGGGCGATATAGTCTGGAAGCAAGCGATACAGCCGGCCCTCGCGGATTTCCGTCACGGTCAATGGATCGCCCAGCAGCGCGATGCCGTATCCCGACAACGCCGCCTGCCGGACCACGAGGCTGTTGTTCGACCGGAATGCGCTGGTCACCTCGACCTCGACCGCACCGTCGGGACCGGCGAATGACCAATGGTTACTGTCAGGCCCGACCTCTTGGACAATGCAGGTATGGTTGAGCAGATCGGACGGATGCGACGGCGCACCTCGGCGTTCCAGATATGCCGGTGCGGCCACCGGGGCCGATGTCATGGTCGTCAGGGCGCGGGACACCACCGACGTATCTGCCGGTTGCTCGAACCGCAACGCGACATCCAGCCGCGCCGCCACCAGATCTTCGGCATATTCGCTGACCACCAATTCCACCGACAGGCCGGGATGGCGACCGAGCAGGGCGGCGAAATCCGTTACCAGCAGGATCGCGGCCCCGATCGGGACGCCGACACGGACAAGGCCGGTAGCTGATCCGCCGTTCTTGCCGAACCGATCCTC
>JANXLQ010000123.1 GCA_025355085.1 Rhodopila sp. | reverse complement strand
CCGATGGCCGATCCGTCGATCTACTGACCGTGGCGCGGGATACGCCCCTGGATACCTACGTCTGGAACCTTCTGGACATCATCACCTTCCCCAACGGCTGCCACGTTGCCGAGGTCGAAATCGATCCCGAAACGGGTCAGGTCACGCTGGATCGCTACACCGCCGTCGATGACTACGGCACGCTGATCAACCCTCTGCTGACCATCGGTCAGGTCCAGGGTGGCGTAGCGCAGGGCATCGGTCAGGCACTCACGGAACGGACCGTTTACGATCCGGAATCCGGCCAGATGCTCAGCGGATCGTTCATGGACTATCAGTTGCCACGCGCAGTGGACCTGCCGGACCTTCACATCGTGCTGACCGGCGTCCCTACCAAGGCCAATCCCCTCGGCGTCAAAGGTGCGGGCCAGGCCGGAGCGATCGCCGCCCCGCAAACCATCGTCGGTGCCATATTGAACGCCCTGGCGCCACTCGGCGTTACCCATATCGACATGCCCGCCACACCGGAACGCGTCTGGCGGGCGATCCAACAAGCAGGGAAGACTCCATGACCTGAATTGCCGCGGAGAGGATTACTGGAAGGCCCCCGCCGCCCTCTCATCGTCCTCTGGAACGGCGCACTGATGGTTTTGGTTGAGAAGGAATTTTACCACGAAGGCACGAAGGCACGAAGTTTCCAATAAAATCGCCAGATGTGGCGCTGGGTGTTCGCTTCCTTCGTGGCTTCGTGGCTTCGTGGTGAAACAGGAGCTTGCTCGCACTCTCATGCCGAGCCGGCCAAGGTACTAAAAAGCCATTCACCCGATTGCCCTGCGATTGGTACGACTTGCAGGCGCCGGGTAAATCGGCCCACCAAATCAGACGTCATATTCTCGCAGATTGAGCTACGGGCGCTTTGGCCGGGAAACCCATCCATAAAGCGCACCCGCCGCCATCAGCACCGCCGTTCCCAAAAATACCGCGCGCATCCCGAAATGACCGCCGACGAAGCCGCCCATCAACGGCCCCGTCACCTGCCCGACATATTGCGCCGATGTCGAGTAACCCAGGATGCTGCCCGCGCTGCGTTCGGGAACGTTGTGCCGGATCACCGTCGCCACGCACGGCAGCAGCCCGCCCAACGCCAACCCCATCAGAAAGCGCAACCCGATCAGTTGCCAACCCGCCGTAACGAACGCCTGTGGCACCAACAACACCGCGCACACCAGCAGGCAGCCGATAATGACCGTCCAGTGCCCAATCTTGTCCGCCAGTTTGCCTAACCACGACGCCGAAATAATACTGCCCAGTGCCGCCGCCGCCATGACGAAGCCAGAGACGATCGTCACCTTCGATGCGTCGGGAACGAGTTGCGCCACATACACCGTAATGATCGGTTCGATCGACATGTTCGCGAACATCAACAACATCCCGGTAGCCAGCATAGCAATGACCGGTCCCTTATCCGGCACCGATGCGAAGCCGCCCTTCTGCTTCGACGCTCCCGATCGCCGCCGGGGCCTAGGCTCCTCCTTAATCAAAAACGTCGTCGCCAGAAACGCAACGAAAATGATCGCGCCCGCCGCCAGGAACGTCATCCGAATGCCGATCAGCGGCGGCAACAGACCCCCGATCAACGGCCCGGCCAGACTGCCGGCCATGATGCCGGACGACATCATTCCCAGCGCCCACGCTGTGTGGGTGCGTGGCGTCTGCGTCGCCACCAGAATCATCGAACCGGACGAATACCCTCCCAACAGCCCCGCCAAAAGCCGCAATCCAACGAGCTGATAGACATTTTGCGACAACCCGATCAGCGACATCGCCACCGCCATGCCCAGGCTGGCGCGGATCAGCATCAATTTGCGGCCGTATTGATCGCCCAACCGCCCCCACAGCGGCGCGAACATCGCCGCGGTCAGAAACGTCGCGCCATAGGCCGCGCCGGACCACTGCACGATCGCCGCGTGATCCGACACGCCAAGCTGCTCGACATACAAAGGCAGAAACGGCAGCAGCAGGGTCATCGCGACGATCGTCGTCATTGTCCCGAACACGCAGACCCATAGGTTGCGTTTCCAGTCGGCAGTCCCATCGTTCTCGGTCACAGCGCGGGGATTACCTTGTCGTTGAACAGCGTCAGGCTGGCGGCCGTCTGTTCATAGTTCATCGGCCCAAGACGGAACTGCATAATCAGGCCGCCCACCCCGGTTGCCTTCAAAGGCGCCAGTTTCTCGGCAACTGTAGCCGGGGAGCCATACACCAACGCATGCTCGACGGAGGCATGCGCCGGCGGGGCGGTTCCCGCAGGCGGCATAGGCAGGATGGATGCCTTCTGTTCGGCATAGATACGGTTACGCATCGCCACCCGGTGTTCATGCATCGCGATAAAGGCTGGCACCGCGATGCGTTCGGCCTCGGCATCGGTTTCGGCGACATAGACGTTGCGCCAGACCCAGCACTCATCCATCCGAGCGGAGATGGCGTCATCGTCCAATCCGATTGAGCGTAAAGTATCGCGGTACAGTAACAGTCTCTGAGCCGTTACGGCATTACTTTGCACATTCATCATAAACGGATTGCCCCGCTTCGCAATGTCCACCATCCCATGCTCGGTCGCAGCCGCCCGGATCACATAAGGGTGCGGCTTCGTAAAGACCGCCGGACGCAGTTCCGGCAACCGCAGATCGAAAAACCGGCCGTGATGTTCGAACGCCTTGCCCTTCCATGCCTCGAACATAATGGCCTCGGCTTCCTCGAACTGCGCCTGAGCCGTGGTGTGGTCGATGCCAAAGCCTTGATAGTCGTAGATGTTATAGGCGGTGCCGCGCCCCAGCCCGACGATCAACCGGCCTTTGCTGATGTGGTCGATCAGCGCCACCTGTTCGGCCAGCCGGATCGGATGGTGCAGCGCCATCTGCGCCACCGCGAAGCCGATCCGGCAGCGGGACGTCGCAATCGCCAGCGCGGCGGCGAACGCCACCGGATCGACGTACGCAACAATACCGTCGAAATGGTGTTCCGCCAGCCAGATCGTGTCGAAACCAAGCGCGTCCGTCAGCCGGGCTTCCTGCAAGGTCTCATCGATTACCCGCCCGTCGTCGGCGGCCGACATGCTGTCGGGAAACAGAAAATTGGAGAATTTCATCCGGCGCACTTTCAAACCACACCGCACCATCCGACGCGACGGCTTTGCAGGCAATGCCCCTTCTGGTACCACCGCCGCTATCGCCGATGGAGCGCCAACCATGACCTACGAACCCAAGCGGGCGGATTTCTCAGTGCCCGTCCGCATCGACCTGTATTCCGACACCCAGACTCGCCCCTCCCGCGCCATGAAAGAGGCCATGCTCCAGGCCGAAATGGGCGATGAACAAGGTGGGTCCGACCCGACGGTATGGGAATTGTGCGACCGGGTCGCGGCGTTGCTGGGCAAGCAGGCCGCAATGTTCATGCCCACCGGCACCATGTGCAACCAGGTCGCCGTCGCCACCCACTGCCGTCCGGGCGACGAAATCCTGGCGCACCGGGACGCGCACATCCAATCCAGTGAGGCCGGCGGCCCCGGCGCCATCACCGGCGTGATGTTTCGCGGATTGCCCGGCGACCGCGGAATCTTCACCGCCGGCACGCTCCGAAATGCCATTCGCCCAATATCCCGATATTCCCCCCCGCAGAGCCTGGTGGAGGTCGAGCAAACCGCCAACAAAGGCGGTGGCGCCTGCTGGCAGGTCGCCGAACTTCATGCGGTAGCGGAAGTCGCGCACGAACACGGCATGAAAGTCCACATGGACGGCGCCCGCGTGCTGAACGCCGCCGTCGCGCTGGGTGTAGCCGCCAGCGAGGTCGTGGCGGACTGCGACACCGTCTGGCTGGACTTCACCAAAGGCCTCGGCGCCCCGCTCGGTGCCGTCCTGGCCGGCCCTAGTGATTTCATTGGCGAAGCCTGGCGTTGGAAGCAGCGGCTGGGCGGGTCGATGCGCCAGGGCGGCATGAACGCGGCCGCCTGTATCTACGCACTGCAACACAATATCGACCGCCTTGCCGAGGATCACGCCAACGCCGCCGCCCTCGCCCGCGGGATGGGGCAAATACCAGGGATCACGGCAGAAACTCCGGAAACGAATCTGGTTTTCTTCGATACCGCCGGCACGGGCCTGACCGCAGCGGAATTCGCTGGCAGGTTGCGTCCGCTTGGGGTGACTGTTTCTGTGTCGGACACGTTTCGGGGACGCGCATGCACCCACCTGGACGTGAGCGCGGCGCAAATCCAGGAAGCGGTGGCGATCATGCGGGGGGTTGTCGCAGCATAGATAGTTATGATAACGTTATATAAAACCGGCCGATGCTTGTAATATGGCTGGGCGGATTCAAGTTCCGGGACGAACACCACCCAGGTGGCGACTTCTGCGCGCCGGCCTGTAACAGAGCAAGATAGGCTTGCTACCAATCGCCACGTTGGTTCAACGCCGCGTCAACCGCCGCACCTGATGATGCTCGCTATCTCCAATCAACACGCTCCCATCCGGCGCCACCAACGCCCCATGCGGGCGCGCTAACCCCGAAGCGATCGTTGTAACGATCCACGTCTTCGCATCGATCAGCCGGATCGCGTGGCTTTCCGTATCGACGACATAGATATTGCCGTCAGGATCGACCGCCATCTCCTTTGGCGCATCGAACACCGCCAACCGCGCATCGCCGCCATCGCCGGCATACCCGCGCGCACCGGTCCCGGCGACGGTCTCGATCACCCCGTCGCGAATGCGCCGAATGCAGCTTCCCTGCCGCTCCATCACATACAGCGATCCGTCCGGCGCAAACGCCACCGCCCGCGCACCGAACACCCCCGCGTCCACCGCTTTCCCGCCGTCGCCGTCATGCGCGGCCTTCCCGGTTCCGGCAAAGGTCGAGATCGTGCCACCAACCAGATCGACCACCCGCACGCGATGGCCGGCAACGTCAGCGATGAACAGCCGAGTCTGACCAGGATCCAAAGCCAGCCCGTTCGGCTCCGGCAAACCAGCCAACGCCGCCGCCCCGCCATCGCCGCTGAACACACCCGATCCGTCGCCGGCCAAAGTTAAAACAATCCCCATGGTATCGATAACCCGAACCCGCCGGTTCAACCGGTCCGCGAAAAACACCCGCCCTGACCGGTCGATCGCCACCCCATACGGCTCGTTCAATTCAGCGCGCGTTGCCGGTCCGCCATCGCCGGAAAATCCCCTCTCACCGGTGCCGCAAATCGTCGAAATTATCCCGCTGGCGGCGTCGATGCGGCGAATGCAATGGTTGAAAGTATCGGAAAAAACCAAGCTGCCATCAGGCGAAAATGCCAGATCGAACGGATTGTTCAGCCGCGCATCCAAAGCCGAAGATCCGTTCCCGGAATAACCTTTCTCACCGGTTCCCGCCACCACGGTCACAGTCCACTCGGTGCTGAGTTGCGTCTTGCTCATGCCAATTTTTCTCCCCGGCCCCGCACGATGGTTGTCGTCGCCGTCATGTCAAGCGTAGGATCGTGAAAATACACGGACTGTCGGAGGAAGCCAGGATGGATACGAATATCGCCACCAAACCGCAAAGCACTGAGGTTCGCGGTCTGTACGACAAATTGGAAGATCGCTGCCTGATGCGCGACCAGCGGGGCGCCAGCGATGTGTACTACGATCTGGTGCGCGCCGGCCGTCCCCTGACAGAAATTGTGGCCGAGGGCGTTCGCATCCACGCCCCCTACACCCATGTGCCGTATCACGAGCGGATCGACGACGGGTACCCGAATTTCGTCAACAACGACCATTGCCTGCTCAGCGCGCGCGCGACACTCAACCTGAACCGCATGCTGCCGTCGCATCTGGCGATGCTGCCAATGGCGCAGACCATCTGGTACATCCCGACCGGCCTGGATATCTGGAACCAGAAGATCGACAAAGCGCCAGGCCACTACACCCGCCACCGCGGCAGCAGCGAAGTGGTGGAAGCCCCGCCAGCCCCCGTCGTCTATTGGCCCGACCAGCAGCCGATCGCCCAAACCGGCCCGCTCGGCGAACGTCTGAACAACTGGATGACCCTGGTGCATCGCGGTCAGGTGGTGGACGCCTATCGCGTGTTCCTCGGGCTGATGGAAAACACCGCCGAACGCAAGGAAGTCCTGGCCGAGATGGTATTCGCCGGCCTGATGGATGTTCAGGACCGAGTGCTCCACAGCCGCTCCTATACCACCGGCCACAAAGCCTACCGCGCCCGCTCCACCGTGGAGATCGGCAACGCCCTGGGCTGGGAAAATGCCCACAACGTGATCTATGCCGGCGCATTGGATATCGCCGTCGGCCCGCGCTGGTATTCGACCTACGAAGTCGCCTGCAACTACATCAAGATGATGATAGAGGGCGAAACATTGCGTGCCATCCCGTACGGCGGGGTCAATGAGGCCGAACTGGCGATCCTGCGTAACAGCAAGCCGGTGAACCCGCAGGAGGCCGCCGAACTGACCGCCGCCGTCCTGCGCCAGGGCGAGGTGGAAACCCTGGATACACTGACAAATCTGCTGAAAGCCGGCAAGGACCCGCGTCGCATTCTGGACGTGCTGCAATTGGCGGTGGGCCAAATCGTACTCGAAACCCGAGACCCGAACGCCTTCAACATGCCGCACCATTGCTACGAGTATCACAACACGCTCGCGTGGTTTTACGACAACTTCGACCATCCCCGCCGGCTGCGCTTGCTTTACGTCGCGGCAATGTTCGCCAATCGGGTGTCCGTTAACCAGCAGGGCCTGGGCGAGGTGCATCCGGTCTCGCTACAAGCGCCGCACGGCGCCGGCGCGCTGAGTGCCAATCAGCTTCTGGACCGCGTCGATGCCGCGATCTGTGCCCTGAACGGCGACGAGGCGATCGGTTGGACCCGGGCCTACTGCGACAACGTGGCCGACCGGGCGCCACTGGTGCAACGCATCGCGCTGTCCGCCTGTAAAATGGGCAACGATCCGCACAATCAGGAAATCGCCCAGTGCATGCTGATGGATTTCGGCACCAACCAGCAACCCGATCGAGACAAACTCCTGCTGGTCGCCGCCTATCACACCGCCATGCACCGCAAATACGGTGACCCGGCGGAGCCGTCCCGCCGCTTCGGTCACGCGATGGGTTTTGCCGAACTGCACTAAGACAAAGCGGTTGCGGCGAGCGAGTCACTGCTCATCTTGTTGTTTAACCTCGATACCTGTCCGAGCCGCCTGTTCCCCGTCACGGCTCGGACAACTCCATCCATGACGGTAATGCGTTTGATTCCAGAATGAGTAATGCTGGAAACACGATCCGAATCATTGCGATCAAAGGGGCTGCCGCACCATGACACTCTCGATCCAACCGTTTGACCCCGTGTCCCGCCCGTTCTTCGGCGGCGAGGTTTCAGGCATCGACATCACCAAACCCTTGACGGCCGAGGAAGCGATATCGATCGAGAAAGGCATGGACCAGTACGGCGTCCTGGTCTTCCACGGCCAAAAATTCACGGATGCAACCCAACTGGCGTTTTCCCGCAACTTCGGCCCCCTCGAAGAGGCCAATGGCGATCTGGATTGGGGCAAGGCCCGCCGGATCGAGTCCGCCTACATCAACGACATCTCCAACCTGGATAACGACAACAAGGTTCTGGCCTCAAACGATCGCAAGCGGTTGTTCGGCCTGGGAAACCGGCTGTGGCACTCCGACAGTTCGTTCAAGACGGTGCCGGCGAAATATTCGTTGCTGTCGGCACGATCCATCCCGTCAGCCGGCGGCAACACTGAATTCGCCGACATGCGCGCCGCCTACGACACGCTGGATGACGAAACGAAAGCCGAAATACAGGATCTGGTCTGCGAGCACAGCCAACTTTACTCGCGGTCGTTGCTCGGGTTCTCGGACTTCACCGCCGAAGACCGCATCCGTTTCAAGCCATCGCTGCAACGGTTGGTCCGCACGCATCCATCCACCGGCCGCAGGTCGATGTATCTGGCGTCCCACGCCGGCACGATCCTTGGCTGGCCGGTGCCGGAAGCGAGGGCCATGTTGCGCGATCTGATCGAGCACGCCACCCAGCGCAAATTCGTTTACGCCCATGAATGGAAGCAGTGGGATCTGGTCGTGTGGGACAATCAGGCGACGATGCATCGCGCGCGTCCATTCGACCCGAAGGAAGTGCGGGACATGCACCGCACCACAGTCGGGTGCCTGCAATCGACGATGGAACAGGCGAAAGCAGCCTAATCCAAGGCCGGGTTCTGCTCAAACCCGCAAAAGCCGAGGCGCGCCCTTCGATCCGGGGTTCCAAGGGCCGCCGGTCCTTGGTGTGGGGCCACGGGCAAAGCCCCGATCTTGCTTAATTCGCAGCACGCGCTATCCATCCGTCAAACGCGACAACCCAGGAGACCGCCATGCACGCCTACGCCGTAGTAGAAAATGGAAAACCCCTACAGGAAATCGAACTGCCGACACCCGAACCAACCGGCACCGAAGTCCTGCTCGAAGTCACCCATTGCGGCGTCTGCCACTCCGATCTCCACATCTGGGAGGGCTACTACGACGTCGGCGGCGGTCAAAAAATGTCGCTGGTCGATCGTGGCGTGGTTCTGCCCCTCGCCATGGGTCACGAGATCGTCGGCCGCGTCGTCAAGCTGGGTCCGGACGCAACGGGCGTAAAAGTCGGCGATCTGCGAATCGTCTTCCCATGGCTCGGCTGCGGCAAATGCGATACATGTCTCGCCGAGGAAGACAACATGTGCGCGGTCGCAAACCGCAGCCTGGGCGTGTACCAAAACGGCGGCTACGGCAGCCATGTCGTCGCCCCGCACCCCAGGCACCTTGTCGATTTAGGCAGCCTCGATCCCGCCCTTGCGGCCACTTATGCCTGCTCCGGCATCACGGTGTTTTCCGCCATCAAGAAGGCAATGCCGCTTGCCCCGACGCAACCTATCGTCCTCGTGGGTGCGGGCGGCCTCGGCCTGAACGCCATCGCGGTGCTGAAGGCGATGAAGCATCAGAACATCATCAGCGTCGATATCAGCCCGGAAAAGCGCGAGGCTGCCCTTAAGGCCGGCGCCCATAAGGTGGTTGACGGCAGTGGCGACGGCGCGGTTGTCACCAAACGCATCATCGAAGCAGCAGGCGGCGCGGTGCCGGCGGTGATCGATCTGGTCAACGGCACAGCCACGGCGCGCTTCGCGTTTGGTGCGTTGGCGAAGGGCGGCAAGCTGATCCAGGTCGGCCTGTTCGGCGGCGAACTGATGCTGCCGCTGCCAATCATGGCGATCCGCGTCCTCAGCGTCATGGGCAGCTACGTCGGCAACCCCAAGGAACTGCGCGAACTGGTGAAGCTGGCGCAGGATGGCGAACTCTCCGCCCTGCCGGTCACCACGGTTCCGCAGAGCCAGGCCTACGAAGCCCTGATGCGTCTGCGCGATGGCAAAGTAACCGGCCGTCTGGTCCTGAAAGCCGAGTCAGTATCATGAGCAACGCCGGACTTCGCCGCTCGGTTGTCCTGAAAAAGCGCCCGCACGGCGAACCCGTCGCCAGCGACTTCGAAATCCGCGAAGACGCCATCCCCGTGGCGGCTGCAGGCGAAGTCGTTACGCGCACCATCTGGCTGTCGATCGACCCGTATATGCGCGGACGGTTGCGCGAGGAACAAACCTACGCCGTCGCAATTCAAATCGGCGAAGTGATGACCGGCGAAACGGTGGGGGAGGTCATTGCCTCCGCTCACCCGGACTTCGTGCCCGGCGATATCGTCGTCGGCGCCCGTGGCTGGCAGAGCCATTCGGTCACGCCGGGCGACCGGCTGGTCAAAATCACCAGGGGCGCCGCTCCCCTGTCTGCATACTTGGGCGTACTCGGGATGCCCGGCGCGACAGCCTACGCGGGCGTAACGGAAATCTGCAGGCCTAAAGCCGGAGAAACCTTCGTGGTGTCCGCCGCATCTGGTGCGGTCGGTTCGGTCGCCGGGCAACTCGCCAAGCGGGCAGGGGCTCGGGTGGTCGGTATCGCCGGTGGTCCCGACAAATGCCTGTGGGTGCAGGATAGCCTTCGCTATGACGATTGCGTCGATCACCGCTCGCTGAATCTGGGGCTGGAGTTGCAGGCAGCCTGCCCGAACGGCATCGACAGCTACTTCGAAAATGTCGGCGGCGCCGTACAGGCGGCGGTGTTCGACCACCTCAATCCGTTCGCCCGGGTGGCGATGTGCGGAATGGTCTCGCAATACAACGAACAGACCATGCCGGCTGGCCCGAACCTCGGCTTCGTGGTTGGCAAGCGTGTCCTGATCCAGGGCTTCATCGTGTCCGACCGGCCGGCAAGAATGACCGAGTGGCGCGCAATGGCAGAGCCGTTGATCGCCGATGGGTCTTTGGCCTACCGGGAAGACGTTATCGACGGGTTGGAGAACGCCCCAGATGCACTGACAGGCATCCTGAGCGGGCGCAACTTCGGCAAATTGCTGGTCCGGGTCGGCCCAGATCACGGTTAGACGCCATCCAAATAATAGCGCTTCAGGTTGATGCCGTTGTAGTTCCGTCAAACCCTGGCTTATCCGGACCACCTGTTCCAGCACCGTACTGCGATAGGTGGTCTAGACATGCCCTGCCGGAGTCATACTAACCGCCCTATGTTTTGACCCGTCATGGCAGGCGAAGCAGGCTGTGTGAAAACTCTCGCCCGCGCTTTTGGCGGAGAATGGTTTTCTCCGGCGGCTCCTCTCCGTCATGGCGGGCGAAGGCCCGTCATCCACGCCTTGCTGTCCCGGCCAAGAAAAGGCGCAGATGGTAGGCATTCTCCTGCCGTGACGGGATTGGGTCGTCGCGACGACAGGGGCATGCCAGAGAAAAATATTCTCCAACGCAAATTTGGGCGGGAGTTTTCGCACGGCCTG